>JBFFZF010000001.1:0-68762 GCA_041568755.1 Longimicrobiales bacterium
GCCGGCGTCCGCGCCAGCCTGCGCTGTTCAGCCGGATCGTGGCCACGGCGGATGGATTCGACGCGGCCACCTCGAAGCGCAGCTATCAGTCCCAGCCCTGGACGCCCGACGAGGTGCTGCGCGTCATGCGCGACGAGCCGCGGCGCGGGTTCGATCCGCTGCTCGTCAAGGCAATGATCAACGCGACCGGCGTATTCCCCGCCGGGACGCTGGCCATCCTCGACACGTTCGAGCTGGCCGTCGTCACCGCACGCAACCCGGACGGCAAGAAGGTGCATCAGCCTGTCGTTTCGATCATCTCGGATGCCATGGGGATGATGATGAACGAACCCGTGACCGCCGATCTCTCGGAAGTCGACCCGACCACCGGCAAGCCGAAGCGGACGATCATCAAGACGGTGGATCCCGACCGGTTCGGCATTCGTGTGTCCGACTATTTCGTCTGACGGCGACACGCTGTCGGCGCGCTTCATGACCTGGCGCGCCGCCGGCCGGCGCGCGCTGATTCCCTACATCACGGCGGGCTATCCGGAACCGGCGGCCACCGTCGATCTGCTCACGGGCTTCGAGCGCGCCGGCGCGGATGTCATCGAGGTCGGTGTCCCCTTCAGTGATCCCGTCGCCGATGGACCGACGATTCAGCGCGCTTCGCAACGGGCGCTCGAGCAGGGCATGACGCTGGCAAAAACGCTGGACGCCATCGCCGCATTCCGGGCAGCGAGCGACGTGCCGGTCGTGCTGTTCAGCTACCTCAATCCGCTGCTGCAGCGCGGCGTGGACCGGTTCATCGGAGATGCGCTGAAGGCGGGCGTGCAGGGCGTGCTGATCACGGACCTGCCGGCGGGTGCAGACCCGGCCGTGGAGACGGCCCTCGAGGACAGTCCGCTCGCGCTGGTCCGGCTGATCGCGCCGACCACGCCTGCGGAGCGCGCCGCGGCCATCGCCCGGAGAGCGCAGGGCTTCCTCTACTACATCGCCCGCACCGGCGTGACCGGTGCGACGGCGCAAGTGCGCGCCGCGCTCGCCGATGAGGTGCGCGCGTTGCGCGCCGTGACGAGCGTGCCGATCGCCGTCGGCTTCGGCATCTCGACGCCGCAACAGGCCGCGCGCGTCGCAGCAGCCGCGGACGGCGTCGTCGTGGGCAGTGCGCTCATCGATGCGATCGAGCGCGGTGGCCCGGCGGAGGCCGGCCGTCTGCTGCGCGAGATGCGCGCCGCGCTGGACGCAGCACCCGCGAGCTGACGGGCGCCCCGCCGCGCCCATCAGTCCGTGCCGGTCTCCGCCTCGTCGTCCCCGTCTGCGCGCAGGCGATCGAGCAGGCCGGCGTCCGGCGCGACGAAGACGGTACGCGCCCGTTCGATCATCACCAGGCCGGGCGGAGATTTGCGCGGCTTGCGCACGTACTTGCGGCGCGTCCAGTCCACGGGGACGGTGCCGGACGTGCGCGCGCGGCTGTGCAGCGCCGCCAGGTTGGCAGCTTCGCGCAGATCGGCGGCGGGCGGGTTGGCGTCGCGCGATGGCCAGCGCAGCACGACGTGAGCGCCGCCGGCATCGCGCGCATGCAGCCAGATGTCGTCGGGCGACGAGTGGTGGAACGTGAGATCGTCGTTGGCCCGTGCGTTCCTGCCGATGCGAACCTCGAGCCCGCCCGTCGTCCGGAAGCGGTGGTAGGGAAGCGGCCCGCTGCGCCGGCGCGGCCGGGCCTGCGCAGCGGGCCGTTCCACCACGATCGCCTCGCCCCGCTCCGCGCGCGCCTGCAGGTCGCTGGCGCGGGCGAGTTCCTTCTCCGCACGGCGCAGCATTGCGGGCAACCTGGCCGCGGCGCGATCGCGCCGCTTCGCTTCGGCATAGAGGCGGGCAGCCTGCTCGGCCGGCCGGATCGCCGGGTCCAGCTCGACGGTGATCCGGCCGCCGGCGAAGTCATCCAGCTCGATCGACGTCGCACCGCGCGGAACGCGGTCCAGCTGGGCGAGCAGCAGGTCGGCGTTGCGCCGCAGCTCGGCCGCCTGCCCGGGTGCGCCCTCCGCCTGCTGGCGCAGCCTCTCGATGCGACGCGTGATGCGCGCACGCCGTGCGCGCCAGTGCGCAGCCGCTTCCCCGGCGGGTCCCTGCCCGGCGGGCGCGGGCACGGCAGCGAAAGCCGCCAGCAGGTCGGGCACGGTCTCGCACCGCCAGCCGGGCAGCGCCACGGGATACGGCTGCACGTGGCCGTCCCTGCGCAGAACACACGCCTCCGATCGTTCGCTCCATGCGATGTGCACGTACCGCTCCCACGCTTCACCGAGCGCGTCGCTGTCGTCGTTCGCCGTCGCGCGGCCGAGGACGGCCTGCGCGTTGATGCTGCTCGTCCACGCCACGTGCGCGATGAGCGTTGCGCCGCGTGCCCCGGGCTCGACCGGCTGGAGCAGCGCACGGAACGACGGCTCGTCGAGCGGTGCCTCGACGCCCAGCCGCAACGTCGGGTCAGGTGGCGCCCAGCTGGAGCCGGGCAACCGTGCGGCGCGGCCGCGACCCTTCGGAAACAGGGCGGCGCGGATGCGGTCATCGGCGCCGAGCAGCACCGCGTTGTGGCGGTGCGGCAGCAGCTCGAGCACCAGGCGGAGCTCGCCCGCATCCGGCGCGAGGAAGGTCCAGGTCAGGAGGCGATCATCGGGAACGGCCGCGACCCCGGCAACCGTGCAGCCGGCCGGCAGCAGGGAAGGGGCGCGCGGCAGGCGCTCGCGGAGGCGGACGATCCGGAGGTCGCGCCGGCTGAGGTGCAGGCGCAACGCGCCCGTCGGCTGCAGCGCGAGGACGACGTCGCCGTCGCCATCGCCGCCGAGCGCGAGCGACCGGACATGCCGACCGGTCAGGACGGCGTCGAGCGCGTCGGCCAGGCCGCGGACCAGCAGGGCATCGAACCGGATCGTCATGCCGCGAACTTGGACCGCGCCAGAGGAGAGGTCAACGCCGCACGATTGCTTTGACACCATCGTGGGCCGGCGGTAGCTTCGATCCGTGACCGAGCGCAACGTGACCGTCCGCCACCTGTGGGAGATGAAGCAGCGCGGCGAGAAGATCGTCGCGCTCACGGCCTACGATTTCCTGTTCGCACGGCTCGTCGACGCGTGCGGCGTCGACATCGTCCTCGTCGGTGACTCCGTCGGTCAGGTCTTCTCCGGATACGACACGACCATCCCCGTCACGCTGGACGAGATGATCTACCACGCGCGCGCCGTACGCCGGGCTGTCCGGCACGGGCTCATCGTGGTCGACATGCCGTTCCTGTCGTTTCACATCTCACCGGCAGAAACCGTGCGCAACGCGGGCCGGGTGCTCAAGGAGACGGGCGCGCAGGCGGTCAAGATCGAGGGCGGGAGTGCGCTGGCGGCCGAACACGTGCACGCGCTGACGGGTGCAGGAATCGCCGTCATGGGACACATCGGGCTGACACCGCAGTCCGTACACGCCATGGGCGGATACCGCGTGCAGGGTCGCGACGAGGATGCGGCGGCCAGGCTGCAGGCCGATGCGGCGCGTCTCCAGTCGGCTGGCGCGTTTGCCATGGTTCTCGAGTTGACGCCGGCGACGCTCGCGGGCGGCATCAGCCGCTCCCTCGACATACCGACCATCGGTATCGGCGCCGGTCCGGAAACGGACGGCCAGGTGCTGGTGCTGTACGACGTGCTCGGTCTGAACGAAGCCTTCCGGCCGAAGTTCCTGCGCCGTTTCGCCGGCCTGGCCGACGCGGCGCGCGACGGCATCCGCGCGTACGCCGACGCTGTGCGCTCCGGCGCCTACCCGGACGCAGAGCACTCCTTCGAGTGATCCGGGCCGGCACGCGCGACGAGCTGCAGCCTGTGCTGGCGGCCGCCCGCGCCGCCGGCCGGCGCATCGCCCTGGTGCCGACCATGGGCGCCCTGCACGAGGGACACCTCTCCCTGATCGACCGTGCGCGGCGGGCCGCCGACTTCATCGTGATGTCCGTCTTCGTCAATCCGCTGCAGTTCGGCCCCGGCGAGGACTACGCACAGTACCCCCGTGACGTGGAGCGGGACGCGACACTGGCAGCGGCACGCGGTGTCGACCTGCTGTTCGCTCCGGACCGCTCGATCATGTATCCGTACGGCGACCCGGCGGCGCTCATCGCTGCCCCGGGCCTGGACAGCCGGCTGTGCGGCGCGTTCCGACCGGGCCACTTCCGCGGCGTGCTCACCGTCGTAGCCAAGCTGTTCCACGTGACAGGCGCGGACGTGGCCGTGTTCGGCCGCAAGGACCTGCAGCAGCTCGTCATGATCCGGGCGATGGTGCGCGATCTGGATTTCCCCGTCGAGATCCTCGATGCACCGATCGTCCGCGAAGCCGACGGCCTGGCGCTCAGCTCACGCAACGCCTACCTGTCGACCGAAGAGCGGCCCCAGGCTGCACGCCTGCATCAGTCGCTCGAGCGGGCCCAGGCCGCATTCAGCGGAGGCGAGGTTGCCGCTGCAGGCCTCATCGCGCACGTGACGGCCGTCCTGTCCGGCGGAAACCTGGTGCGGCCGCAGTACGTGGATGTCGTGGATGCCACGACGCTGTCCGGTGTCGAGCGCGCACGCCCCGGCGATGTGATCGCCGTTGCGGCGCACGTCGGCTCGACCCGCCTCATCGACAACCACACGCTGACATGAGCCGACGCGGGCAGAAACTGCTGGAGCGAGCCTCGCGCGGCATCCTGCCGCGCTGGATGGAGGCGGGCCGGAAGCGGCGCGAGCATATGGAGCGCGTCGCCACCGTGCTCGGAGAGTGGGCCGATCAGCTCGGCCTGGCCGGGGCCGATCGCATCCGGTGGGTGGCGACCGGCTGGCTGCACGACATGCTGCGCGACGCGACCGCCTCGCAGATGCGACCGTGGCTCGAGGACCGGTTCAGGGCACTGCCCGAATCGTTCTGGCACGGGCCGGTCACCGCCGTGCGGCTGGCCGAGGAGGGCGTCGATGACGACGAGGTGCTCGACGCGATCCGCTACCACACGCTGGGCCACCCGGACCTCGGACAGCTCGGGCGCGCCCTCATCGCGGCCGACTTTCTCGAGCCCGGGCGCAAGGAACGGGTGGGGTGGAACGCCGGTCGGCGCCGGCATGCGCCCGGGCAGATGGACGTGGTCGTGCGCGATGTGATCCGCGCCAAGCTCGAGCGCGCCCTCAAGCGCAAACAGCCGATCCGCCCCGAGATGGTGGCGATGTGGAACGCCGTGTGTTCGACGCGGGCCCCGCAGGAGCGGCCGTGAGTTCGTCGCTCCGTGACGTCGCGCAGCTGACGCTGCTGGTACTCGTGTTCGCTGCGGCGGCCTCGTTTGTCGTTTCATTCGCACGCGGACTCGGCGGCTTCCGCGGCGCGCCCGAGCCGCCCCCCGCTCCCACGCAGTGGTCCGCGCCCGCCAACATCGATGGACGCGTCGTGGGCCGCGTCGAAGTGTTCAACAGCGCCGGGCGCTCCGGCCTGGCCCGCGAGGCGACCGGGCTCCTCAGGGATGCCGGGTTCGATGTCGTCTTCTACGGGAACGGCAGCCGGGCCGACTCGTCCGTCGTCCTGCAGCGCAACACCAATCCCGGTGTGGCGCGCTCGGCCGCCGACGCACTCGGCATCCGCAGCGTGATCGTGCGGGAGGACGCATCGCTGCTCGTCGATGCGACCGTCATCCTGGGCGCCGACTGGCAGCAGCGCGCCCGGCGCGACTGAGGCTGGCGCCGGAGTCAGCTTCCGGAAGACGGTGCCGCGGCCTGCGTCAGCTGGACGTAGGGGCGGGGCGGATGGACGGCGTGCTCCGCGCGCAGCTGCCCGCACGCGGCGGCGATATCCAGGCCTCGCGCCTCCCGGACCGTGGCATTCACGCCCTCGCCCTGCAGCGTCGCGGCGAAAGCGCGCTGCGCAGCCGGTGTCGGAGGGCGCCAGGCGGGCCCGGGAATCGGGTTGTACGGGATCAGGTTGACGTGCGCGCGAAACTCCCGGATCAGCGCCGCCAGGGCGCGCGCATGCCGGGGTTCGTCGTTCAACCCGGCGATCAGGATGTACTCGAACGTGATGCGCCGCCCTCCGGCGGCATCGAACGCACGCAGCGCGTCCAACAACTCGGGCAGCGGGTACTTCTTCTCGAGCGGGACGAGGCGCGCGCGCAGCGCGGAGTCCGGCGCGTGCAGCGAGACGGCCAGGCGGAACTGCTCGGGTCGCGCGGCCAGCTCGAGGATGCCGGGCACCACACCCACCGTCGAAACGGTCACGCGGCGTGCGCCGACGCCGTACGCTCCGTTGAGCAGCGTCAGCGCCGGCATGACCGCCTGCCGGTTGGCGAGCGGCTCGCCCATGCCCATGAAGACGATGTTCGTAATCTCGCCCGCTCCGTGCGCGCGCGCCCAGCGTCGCGCGCCGCGGAACTGACCGACGATCTCACCGGGCGTGAGCTGGCGCCGGTAGCCGGACCAGCCTGTCGCGCAGAAGACGCACGCCATGGCGCAGCCGGCCTGGGAGGACAGGCACAAGGTGAGGCGCGAGCCGGCCGGGATGAGCACCGATTCGATGAGTTCGCCATCCGCCAGACGCCAGAGGTGCTTGACCGTCCCGTCCTGCGAGCGCGACACCGTCGCCTCGACAGGCGCGCCGAGGACGAACCGGTCGGCCAGCGCAGCGCGTTCCGGCGCGGGGAGATCCGTCCATTCCTCGAAACGGACGCTATCGCGATCGTACAGCCAGGCGAGCGCCTGTCCTGTCCGGTAGCCGGGCTGCCCGCGCGCCCGGAAGTGCGTGGCCAGGCTGTCCTCCGCACGCTCGCGTCCGAGGTCGAGCAGCGCGGGCGCGTCGGTGCCGGACGACGCAGCCATCAGAAGGTCACGCTGAGCCGGAACGCGTGGACCGCGCCCGACGCGTTGGGCAGTTCTTCGCGCAGCGCCGAGACGGTGTAGCGCGTGAGGCGCAGGCTGACGCTGGCCAGTGGATCCCACGTCCGGCCGTCGGCCCCCGGCTCGCCGCCCATGCCCGCGCTCACGACGACGTGGTCCGCCCAGTGCGCCACGCCCGCCCAGCGGAGTGAGACGCCGTGGAAGCGAGGCGACCCGCCCGCCCCGCCCGCGGCGCGGAACAACCAGCCCCCGGCTCGCAGCGCCGCCGGCGCCAGTTCGATCCCCGCCGTCCAGGTCGCGCCCTCGTCGTCCAACCGCACGGCACCGCCGATGCGCGGCGCGAGGGGCAAGGAGGGCTCGACCAGGGCGCCAGCGCCGATCTCGACCACGTCCTGGCCGCCCAGCGCGTCCGCCGCGCGGGCGTACTGCACACCGGCGCCGATCGCGACGCGCGTCCCGGCCCTGCGCGTCGCGGCGACCGCAAGCACGTTCTCGCCGATCTCAATGAGCGAAGCACCGCCGGCCGGTGGCAGGGGCGAAGTCGTCGTTTCCTCGATGTCGTCGATGCCGACGTGCTGATAGCCCAGCGCGATCGTCGTCCGTTCATCGAGGCGCCACGTGCCGGCCAGGGCGAACGCGCCCAGCCCGGTTTCGGTCGGACCCCGCACGTCCATCACCACGACCTCGCCACGCATGGCCGATGCGGCCGTCGCCGGATTCCAGAACACGGCGATCGGGCCGGTCATGAGCGCATCCGGCCCGGCGGACATGCGGACCGGCAGATCGAGCACGCGCTGGGCCTGCGCCGCGCCGGGCAGCGCGGCGAGGAGAAGGGCGAGCCGGGCCGCGCCCGCGCACCTGACCCGTTGATGGTGTTCCATGCGTACCTTAACTTTACCCGACTCGGACCCGAGCGAAAACCCCCGTACAGCTGGCGTCGAGGTGTTCCTCGTGCAACTGACCGACCTGTTGACGATCGATCGGATTCGTATTCCGCTGAAGGCGGATACGAAGGAGGATCTGCTGCGCGAGCTCGTGTCCATCGTGGCGGCTGCGGATGGCATCGATGACCAGGAAGCCGTCCTGCGTGCCGTCAAGGAACGGGAATCCATCCTGTCCACCGGCATTGGCCACGGCGTCGCGATCCCGCACGGCAAGTCGCCCTCGGTGCCCGAGTTGCGCATGGCGGCGGGGCGGGCGGCGAATCCGGTCGACTTCGATGCGCTCGACGGCCAGCCCGTCGCGCTCTTTTTCCTGCTCGTCGGACCGGAATCGGCCGCGGGTCCCCACATCAAGGCGCTCAGCAGGATCTCGCGCATCGTGCGCCGCGATGACGTGCGCGACCGGCTGATCGCGGCGCGGTCGGCCGACGAGTTTCTGCGAACGCTTCAGGACGCCGAAGCCTGAGCCCGCCTGTCCGCACCGTCCCGCCCCTCGCGGACGGCGTTCGCCGGTCAGTCCACCGCTTCGTCGCCCGCGGCCTGGTTTCTCTGCCGCGCCGACATCGTGATGCGGCGACGCTCGACGTCGAGCATGTGCGTCAGGTTGCCGACGCCGTCCCGCAGCATGCGGACCTTGGCGCCGATGGGCATGCCGCGGCGTGCGGTCAGCTCGAGCGTGCTGCACTGGATGGCCATCGTATCGAAGCCCGCGCCGGTGAGCTGGAGCTTGAACTGATTGAACGCGCGCCGGCACTGTCCGGCCAGCGCTTCGGGGTCGCCTCTCTCGACGGCGAGTCGCTCGACGAGCCCGCGCAGATGGTGCAGGCGAGTGGTGAACGATTCCAGCGTCTGGAGCCGGTCACGGTCGGCGGGGGAAATGGAGGACACGGCCTCCAACCTACCGGGTCGGGGGGCCGGCCGCGAGCCCCCGGGCCGGCCGGGTGCCGGCCGTGAGATGGCTGGCGTACGGGCCCGCAGTCCTCTGGGCGGCCTTTCTCCTGTACATTGGACAGCTCGAATTCGGCCCGGGGAGCAGCGGCTGGGTTCCGCCCGACAAGCTGGTGCATGGGGTCCTGTACGGGATCCTTGGCGGACTGCTCGCCGCGGGACGGCGGCGGGCGGGTGCGCGTCCCGGCCCCGGGCTGCTCCTCCTGGCAGGGGCCCTCGTCGGCCTGGTCGACGAGTGGTCGCAGCAGTTCGTCCCGACCCGGTCGTCCGATCCGCTGGACTGGATCGCGGACCTGGCCGGAGTCCTGACGGGGTTCCTCCTGGTCGCCGCGCTGGGTCGGCGCCGGGCGGGCCCATGAACCCGTGACGTACGTGATGCGAACGAGTTACCGGTCCGGTCCGGTGGGAATGTTGCGTGGCGATTCGGCCGGGCAGCGCATCCGCGTGGCCGGCTGGGTCCACCGGCGCCGCGACCTGGGCGGGCTGATCTTTCTGGACCTGCGTGACCGGACCGGCCGGCTGCAGCTTTCGCTGGGGCCGGCCTGGACGCCGCCCGCGGTGCTCGAACGGGCGCGGCGCGTGGGTGCAGAGTGGGTCATTGCGGCCGAGGGCATGCTGGAACGGCGACCGGCGGAAGCCGTGAATCCGGAGTTGGCAACCGGCGAGGTCGAATTGCACGTGGAGTCGCTCGACGTGCTGTCCGAGGCCGAGACGCCGCCCATCCCGATCGCTCTCGGTGCCGGCGACGAACTGCCCGCGGAGGAGTTGCGGCTGCGCTACCGCTATCTGGATCTGCGCCGGGAAGAACTCCTGCGCAACCTCACGTTGCGCCACCGGCTCCTGCAATCCGTGCGGCGCAGCCTGTCCGATCAGGGGTTCCTGGAAATCGAGACGCCGATGCTGACGCGGCGGACACCCGAGGGGGCGCGCGATTACCTCGTGCCCAGCCGGGTCCATCCGGGGGAGTTCTACGCCCTGCCGCAGTCGCCCCAGCTCTACAAGCAGCTGCTCATGGTCGCCGGCTACGACCGGTACTTCCAGATCGCGCGCTGTCTGCGTGACGAGGACCTGCGCGCCGATCGACAACCGGAGTTCACGCAGATCGACGCCGAGATGTCGTTCGTCGACGAGAACGACGTCTTCGCGGCGGCCGAAGGCATGCTGGCCGCGGTGTGGCGCGAGCTGCTGGGCGTGGAGCTCGCCGTGCCGTTCCCGCGCATCCGTTACGAGGATGCCATGGCACGCTACGGGACGGACAAGCCCGACCTGCGTTTCGACCTGGCGTTCGCCGACTGGACCGCGCTGCTGCAGCAGGCCGATTTCCGGCTCTTCCAGGCGACGCGCGATTCGGGCCACCGCATCCGCGGATTCGTCGTGCCCGGCGGTGCGGCACTGTCCCGCCGCGAACTCGATGAACTCACCGTCGTGGCAAAGTCGGCAGGCGCGGCCGGGGCCCTGTGGTGCCGGCACGCCGAGGACGGGCTGGCCGGGCCGTTCGCACGCGCGCTCGAAGGCGGACTGGGCGAACGGTTCAAGGAGGAAGCCGGTCTCTCTGCGGGATCGCTGGCCGTGCTCGTCATGGGTCCGTTCCATGGCCAGGCGGCGGACGGCGCGGCGCCGGTGGCAACCGTCGATGGCGCGCTCGATGCGCTGCGCCGCCACCTGGCTGGCCGGCTGGAGCTGCGCAAGCCGGGGTCGCACGCCTGGGCGTGGATCACCGAGTTCCCGCTGTTCGACTGGGACGCCGAGGCCGGCCGTCTGGTCGCGATGCACCACCCGTTCACGGCGCCGCACCCCGACGACACCGCGACGCTGATGGAGGCGGCGGCCCGCGTCGTCGACGTCGAGGCCGGCCAGCGCCTGTACGCAGCCGGGCTCCGTTCCCGTGCGTACGATGCGGTGTATAACGGCCATGAGATGGCCAGCGGCTCGATCCGGATCCACGATCGTGCGTTGCAGCGGGCCGTGTTCCGCGCGCTCGGCATCGGCGAGCAGGAGGCGGAGGCCAAGTTCGGCTTCCTGCTCGAAGCGTTCCGCCACGGCGCGCCGCCGCACGGCGGATTCGCGTTCGGCTTCGACCGCCTGGCGATGCTGATGGTCGGCGGCGGCAGCCTGCGCGACGTGATCGCTTTTCCCAAGACGACGCAGGCCCGGGCCCTCTTCGAGGGTGCCCCCTCCGCTGTCGATGCGGCCGACCTGGCGGACCTGCACATCCGCAGCACAGCCGATTCCGGAGGAACCCGACCCCGTGGATAGCTCGACCGTCGAACACCGTCTGACGACCGAAGGCGCCGACTACCTGCTCCTGGCGGGCGTCAACGACCGCAACCTGCAGGAGCTGGCCCAGCTGTCCGGCTGCCGTGTCGTCCTGCGCGGCGATCACCTCATCCTGTCGGGCGCACTCGGCAACGTGGAACGCCTGGTGCCGGTGGCCGAGCACCTGATCCGTCAGGCACGCATGGCCAAGCCTGTCGGACCCGAAGAGATCCGGCGCGTCTTCGATGCGGCGCCGGAACGACGCGAGACCGGCAACGGCGCCGCGCAGCGGGCCGACGTCGAGGTCGTTTTCGCCGGATTGCGCAAGCTCATCGGTGCCAAGTCGGAGGGGCAGCGCACCTACATGGAGGCCATCGCCAGTGCCGAGATCGTCGTGGCCATCGGTCCGGCAGGCACGGGCAAGACGTACCTGGCAGTGGCCGCGGCCATCGACGCGCTGCGCAAGAACCGGGTCAAACGCATCATCCTGGCGCGTCCCGCCGTCGAGGCGGGCGAGAACCTGGGGTTCCTGCCCGGCGACATGCAGGAGAAGGTCGACCCGTATCTGCGTCCGCTCTACGATGCGCTGGATGACATCATGCCGTCCGACTGGGTGCGCCGTGCCATCGAATCGCGCACCATCGAGATCGCGCCGCTGGCCTACATGCGCGGGCGGACGCTGTCGGACGCTTTCGTCATCCTGGACGAGGCACAGAATGCGACGCGTGCCCAGATGAAGATGTTCCTGACGCGGCTGGGCCTGAACTCGCGCGTCGTCGTGACCGGAGACAAGACCCAGATCGATCTGCCCCGGCGGGAGGATTCGGGGCTGCTCCAGGTCGAGCGGATCCTGCACAGCATCGAGGGCATCCGCATACTCTATCTCGACGAGGCCGACGTGGTCCGCCACAGGCTCGTGACGAGCATCATCCGGGCCTACGAGGACGACCAGGCGGAGTGAGGCCGTGTCTGACCATCCCCTCTGGCGCTTCTTCGATACGCTGAGCACCCCGCCCGCGCGGGGCTGGCCGGACGGCGTGCAGCATCATGGCGCGCGCGTCGCGCTGCTGGTCGCGCTCGCCGTGATCACGACCTCGCTGTTTCCGGTGGCCGTCGTCCCCGATTTCCCTGCCGTGGAAGCGGGCCTCGTGATGGACCGGGACCTGATCGCGGAAATCGGGTTCGGTGTGCCCAAGCCGGAAATCGAGCTGACCCGCGAGCGGGACCAGGCGGCCGCCGCCGTCGCGGCCATGTTCGCCTACGATTCCGCAGCCGTCGACAGCATGCGCACGAAGGTGGCACGCTTCCTCGATCAGCTGGACGACGCGTTCGCCAACGGCATCAGTGCGGCGGAAACCGAACGCCGGCTGCGCGCCACGCTGTCCGCATACTCGCTGCCCACGCGGCCCGATGTGATTGCGCTGCTTCGCCAGCGCAATAACGTGGTGGCGCTGCGCCGCTCGCTCACCACGATCATCGAGCGGGACATGGTTGCCGGTGTCGCGCAGAACAGCGACCTCGGGTCCAGCCGGGCGCCGAATGTGCGCGTCCTGCGCAACGGCACCGATCAGCTGACCCCGCGGGACGCCGTGACGACCGAACTGGACCTGCACGAGAGCGCCGCGCGCAACCTGCCGCTCGATGCGCCCGCCGGGCTGGCCGAGTTCCAGAGGCTCGTCCTGTTCTCGCTGTTCGTTCCGACGCTGCGCTTCGATCGATCGACGACGCAGGCGGCCCGTGATGCTGCCCGTCTCGCCGTGCCCACGCTGAAGCAGGAAGTCGTGGCGGGCGAGCGCATCATCGGGGCGCACGAACGCATCGAGACCGATGACCTGGAGCGCATCGACGCGTACCGCACCGCGCTGGCCGAGCTGGGCCGGCTCGAACCGGAGCGCGGTCGCTGGATCCGCGTCGCCGGCATGACCCTGCTCAACACGCTCATGCTCGCAGTGCTCGGCATCCTGCTGTACCTGTACCGCAGGCCCGTTTACGAGAGCTTGCGCGCCGTGCTGCTGCTCGCCGTACTCATGGGACTGGTCGTGGCCGCCGGCGCGCTGCTGGCGCGCGGCGGGGCGCCGCCCGCGCTCGTGCCGATCGCGTTCCCCGCGCTGGTCGCAGCCGTCCTCTGGGACGGCCGGCTGGCGCTGACATTCGCGCTCGTCGCAGCGATCCTGCTCACGATGCAGTCGCCGCTGGGCGAACTGTCCCCGCGCATCCTGCTCGTGACGGGCGGCGCTGCCGCAGCCCTCAGCGTGCGCGTCGTGCGCCGGCGGGCGCACGGCCTGATCCTGGGCGCCGTGGTCGGCAGTGCCTACGTGCTGGCGGCGCTGGCGCTGGGCATGCTGCTGTCGTGGGATGCGGGCACGGTCATGTCGACGGCCGCCCTGGGCTCGGCCAACGGCGTCGCGTGCGCCCTCATCGCGATGGGCGTCATGCCGGTGTTCGAAGCGTGGACCGGCATCACGACGGAACAGACCCTGCTCGAACTGAGCGATCTCAACGGCCCCTTGCTCAAGCGGCTGTCGATCGAGGCGAGCGGGACGTACGCGCACTCGATCAACGTCGCGAACCTGGCCGAGGCTGCCGCGCGCGCGATCGATGCGAATCCGCTGCTGACCCGCGTCGGAGCGTACTACCACGACATCGGCAAGATGGCGGCGCCCCAGTTCTTCGTGGAGAACCAGCCGCCCGGCCGCAACCCGCACGACCGGATGGATCCGGCCACGTCGGCGGCCGTGGTCCGCAACCACGTGCTGGAAGGCATGCGCATGGCCGAGCAGGCCAAACTCCCGGCCGTCGTGAAAGCCTTCATCCCCGAACACCACGGCACCCAGGTCATCGGCTATTTCCTCGAGCGGGCCCGCGAGCGGGATGGCGCGGAGGAGATCGACCAGGCGGCGTTCTCGTACCCGGGCCCGCTGCCGACCTCGCGCGAAACCGCGATCCTGATGCTGGCCGACTCCGTCGAGTCCGCCACGAAGGTCATCGAGGAGCCGACCCCCGAGAAGATCCGCGATGTGGTCGACCGCATCGTGCAGGCCAAGCTGGAGTGGGGGCAGCTCGATGAAGCGCCGCTCACCCTGCAGGACCTGACGCTCATCAAGCAGCAGTTCGTCACGCTGCTGAGTGGCATGTACCACCACCGGCTCGACTATCCTGCCAGCGTGGGGATCAGCCGGGACACGGTGCCCGGCGCGGAGAAGGAGGCGGCGGAGCCCGGCGGGACCGGCGCCGGTCGCCCCGTGCCCCGGCGCTGATGCGCGGTCGTGTCGCCGTGCAGGTCGCGGAGGACATCGACATGCGGCGGGTCGCTCCGGGCGTGGGCGGCCGGCGCGGTGTGCGTGCGCTCGTGCGCCGCGCAACGCTCGCCACGCTCCGCCACACGGCAGACGCCGCGGCCGACATCAGCGTGACCCTGCTGGACGACGCGGCGATCGCCGTTCTGCACCTCCGCTATCTGGGCCGGCCGGGCCCGACCGATGTGCTGGCCTTCGCGCTGCACGACGACGGGGACCCCGCGCATGGCGATGTGTACATCGGGCTGGAGCAGGCTCGCCGCCAGGCCGATCGGCTGGGCGTCGGGCTGGGTGAGGAAATCGCGCGGCTCGCGGTCCACGGTACGCTGCACGTCCTGGGCTGGGAGCACCCCGAGGGGTCGGGCCGCGAACGCAGTCCCATGTGGCAGCTGCAAGAAGCCATTCTGCTTGAGGTGAGCGACGTATGAAGTGGCGCAGCGTGTTCCGCCGCCGGCTGATCTCCGGCGTCGTCGTGATCCTGCCGGTGACCGCCACGCTTTTCGTCCTGTGGTGGATCTTCCGCCTTCTGGACGGACTGCTGGGCCGGTTCCTCTATCCGTGGCTGTCGAGCTTCATCCCGTGGATCGAGCTGCTGCCGGGGCTCGGCGTCGTCGTGCTCATCGCGCTGCTGGTCGGCATGGGCTGGATCACCGAACGCGCCGTCGGCAAGCAGGTCGTGGAGGCCTGGCACCGGCTGCTCGACCGGCTGCCGCTCATCCGGCGCATCTATGCGGCGGCCCGGCGCATTGTCGGTACCGTCGTGGGCAAGGACCGACGGCCGTTCAACACGGTCGTGCTCATCGAGTATCCCTCGGACGGTCGCTGGTCGCTCGGCTTCCTCGCCGCGGACGCGCCGGCCGTGATCCAGGAGGTCGTGCCGGACAGCGTCTCCGTGTTCATCCCCTCCACGCCCAACCCGACGACGGGCTGGCTGGTGGTGCTGCCGCGCAGCCGTGTGCACGAGCTGGCGCTGACCGTCGATGAGGCGTTCACCCTCATCCTCTCCGGTGGCGCTGCCACCCCGGATCAGCTGGCCGACGCGCGCGCCACCGATCACGGGGCGCCCGCGTCCGATGTCGGTAGCCTGTCCCCGGCCGCGGCGCACGGCGCGAGCGCATGAGGCGGTGGCGCCGCGGCTTCGTCATCATCGCCCGGCTGGCGCCCTACATCCTCGCGTTTGTCCGTGACCGCCGCCGCTGGCTGCTGTTCGGCGATCCGGCCCGCCGGACCCCTGCGCACCACGCGCGCCGCGCGGAAGCGCTGGTGCGCACGATCGCGGGACTGGGACCGACCTTCATCAAGCTGGCCCAGGTGTTCGCCGCGCGGGCGGACATCCTGCCGGAACCCTACCTCTCCCGCGTGGGCGAACTGCAGGACCGCGTGCCGCCGGACCCGTACGAGGACATCGAACGGGTCATCGTGGCCGAGCTGGGACGCCCGCCGGCGGAGCTGTTCGACGCCTTCGAGGCCGAGCCGGTCGCGGCGGCCAGCCTGGGCCAGGTCCACCGCGCCCGGCTGGGCAGCGATGAACTCGCCGTGAAGGTGCTGCGACCCGGCGTCGAGGAGCTGGTCGCAGTCGATCTCGAGATCTCGTTCCGGCTGCTGTTCCTGCTGAACGTGCTGTTCCGCAACCACCACGTGCGCGCGCTCACGAACGTCATCCGTGAGTTCAGCGTGCGCGTCCGCGAGGAAATGGACTTCCGTTCCGAGGCGGCCAACATCGACCGGTTCCACCGCTACTTCACCGGCGAACGACGCGTGCGGGCGCCTGCCGTGCATGCGCAGTTCACGCGGCGCCGTGTGCTCGTCATGGAATGGATCGACGGCGATCGTGTGGATCGTCTCGAGCCGCGCATCGACAAGGGCGACCTGGACCCGCGTGTCCTCATGGCGACGCTGGTCGAAACGTACCTGCGCATGATGCTCGTGGACGGGTTCCTGCACGCGGATCCGCACGCCGGCAACATCCTGGTCGAAGCCGATGGGACCATCGTTTTCCTGGACTGGGGCATGGTCCTGCAGCTGGACCGGTCGGCCCGGGACGCCATGCTGCGCACGGCGTTGGCGCTGGGCCGCAACGACCTCGATGGCATGATCAACGGCATGCACGCGCTGGGCATGATCGACCCGGCCATATCGCGCTCGGAGATCCGCGACGCGGCGGTCGAGATCCTCGAGATCGTCGAGCGCATGCGCGAACTGGGTGTGCAGCGCGCGCAGCGCCTGGTCCACGAAATCATGGACACGTTCTACACCTGGCCTCTCATCCTGCCGCGCGAGCTGGTCTACTTCTTCCGCGCAGCCGTCCTGCTCGAAGGCATAGGCATCCATTACGACGCTGCATTCGATGGCCTGGCGACAGTCCGGCCGGTCATCCGGCGCATGCGCGGCGACCTGCTGCAGGTCACGGCGCGAGCACCGCGCGAGATCGCGCTCGGTGTGGTCGACGAGGTGCGCACCGGCTTTGCCGCGATCCGTGATGTCATCGCACGCGCCGAGCGGGAGGAGTTCCGCGTGCGCATCCACCCGCGGGACGTGCTGCACGGCCAGCGTTTCATCCTGCTCCAGGTCCGCCGGATCCTGCTCAGTCTGTTCGCGGTGACCATTGCGCTGATCACCTCCATCACGTTCATCACACTGCGCAATTACTGGCTGCTCGTTGCCGGCCTCGTCATTGCCCTGATCATGTTCGTGATCGTGCTCTTCCTGCCCACGCACCTGCTCGAGAACCCGCTCCGCCATGCCCGTGGTCTGCGACCGGAACGCTGAGGCCGTTGACACCGGCGCACGCGCACCCAGATCTTTGCGCCATGGCTGACCCCGCACCGGAAAGCGCCGCATCCGCGCCGCCGGAACTCATCGGCCGCTTCCGGGCCGGCCAGCGCGCGGCGCTGGCCCGCATCATCTCCGTGGTCGAGAACCAGGGCACCGGCTTCCGCGCGCTGCTGCACGAGCTGCACGGCGCGACCGGGCGCGCGCACCGCCTCGGCATCACGGGTCCGCCCGGCGCCGGCAAGTCCACGCTCATCGCTGCGCTCATCGCGCACTGGCGCACCCGCGGGCAGACCGTTGGCGTCATCGCCGTCGATCCGACATCGCCGTTCACCGGCGGGGCGCTGCTGGGGGATCGCATCCGCATGAACGACGTCGCGCTGGACGGCGGCGTCTTCATCCGCTCCATGGCCACGCGCGGCTCCCTGGGCGGACTCGCCCTGGCCACCCGAGAGGTCGCCGACGTGATGGATGCCTTCGGGTTCGATCGCGTGCTCGTCGAGACGGTGGGCGTCGGCCAGACCGAGCTGGACATCGCGGCCGCGGCGGACAGCACGGTCGTCGTGCTCGTGCCCGAGTCCGGGGACGGCATCCAGGCGATGAAGGCCGGCCTGATGGAGGTCGCCGACCTGTTCGTCATCAACAAGGCGGACCGGCCGGGCGCGGATCGCATGGTGCGGGACGTGTCCATGATGCTGCACCTGCGCATGGGCCAGGCGCTGCGCAACGTGCCCGCGCACCACGGCGTCGATCACGCGCGCGCCGCGCGGCGCGCCGGGGAGCCCGCACCGCCGGAGCAGCCGTCCGGCTGGGAGATCCCGGTCCTGCGCACCATTGCGCACGAAGGAGAGGGCGTCGACATGCTGGCGGCGACGCTCGATGAGCACCGCGCCTGGCTGGAGACCTCGGGTGAAGGCGATGAGCGTCGACGCGGGCGGTTGCGTCAGCGTGTCCGCGACGAGGTGGACCGGCGCCTGCGCGACCGGGTCTGGCGCGACAGCCCGGCGGCGCTCCTGCTGGACCAGGCGCTGCCCGATCTGGAAACCGGGGCGCGCACCCCGTACGCCGTGGCGGACGACATCCTGCAGCGCGTGCTGGGCCACGCCGCTGCCGGTCCGCCACGGGAACAGCCGATCCTTCCATGAGTTGCGCGGGTCGAATCGCACCGGCCCGTGCGGGGTAGCACAGCGGAGCCGCCCACCAGGGACAAGTACGAGACGAACATGAGCCTGATGAATCCGGGAGCCACCACCCGTTCCGCGGACGCCGACGTCGCCGCGCGACTGGAGCGCCAGGAAGAGGAGCTGCGCGAACTGCGCGCCCGCCTGGCCGAATGGGAAGCGGCCTTCGACCGCCAGGAACGCAGACTCGCCGCCTTCGAGACCGTGTCCGGTGTACCCGTCGCGCCGCTGCACACGCCCGCAGACATCGCGGGCTGGGATTACCTGGATCGGCTCGGGTTCCCGGGTGAGTACCCGTTCACACGCGGACCGTACACATCGATGTACCGAACCCGGCTCTGGACCATGCGGCAGTTCGCCGGCTTCGGGACCGCGGAGGAGACCAACCAGCGGTACAAGTACCTGCTCGATCACGGGCAGACCGGACTGAGCGTCGCGTTCGACTTCCCCACGCTCATGGGCTACGATTCGGACCACCCGCGTTCGCTGGGCGAGGTGGGCAAATGCGGTGTGGCGATCTCGAGTCTGGCCGACATGGAGACGCTGTTCGACGGGATCCCGCTCGACCAGGTGTCCGTTTCCATGACGATCAACGGACCCGCCATCATGCTGTTCTGTTTCTACGTGGTCGCGGCCGAGAAGCAGGGCGTGATGCCGGACCGGCTGCGCGGCACCGTGCAGAACGACATCCTCAAGGAATACATGGCGCAGCACGCCTGGATCTATCCGGTCGAACCGGCGCTGAGTCTGATCGTCGACATGTTCGAGTGGTGCAGCCGTCACGCCCCCCGCTACAACCCGATCTCGATCAGCGGCTACCACATCCGGGAGGCCGGAGCCACGGCGGCGCAGGAGCTCGCGTTCACGCTGCGCAACGGATTCGAGTACGTCGAGCGGGGCATCGCGCGCGGTCTGGATGTCGACGACTTCGCACCCCGTCTGTCCTTCTTCTTCGACGTCCACAACGACCTCTTCGAGGAGATCGCGAAGTTCCGGGCGGCCCGCCGCATCTGGGCGCGGCACATGCGCGACGTCTACGGCGCGCAGCGGGACGAGTCGTGCCGCCTCCGCACGCACGCGCAGACGGCGGGCGTGAGCCTCGTCGCCCAGCAGCCCGAGAACAACATCGTGCGTGTGGCCTACCAGGCGCTCGCCGCCGCGCTGGGCGGGACGCAGTCGCTGCACACCAACTCGATGGATGAGACGCTGGCGCTGCCCACGGAGAAAGCTGTCCGCATCGCGCTCCGGACCCAGCAGATCCTGGCGTTCGAGACCGGTGTGGCGAACGTGATCGATCCGCTGGCTGGCTCCTTCTACGTGGAGTCGCTGACCGACAGGCTGGAGCAGGAGGCCGAGGAGATCTTCGCGGAGATCGAACGCTTCGGTGGTGTGGTGCAGGGGCTCGAGTCCGGCTACTTCCAGCAGGAGATCGCGCTCAGCGCACAGCGCCAGCAGCAGGCCATCGAGACGGGCGCGCAGACCGTCGTGGGCGTGAACGCGTTCACCGAGGGCAACGAGGACGCCGACATCGACATCCTGCGCATCGATGATGCGCCGGAACGGCGCCAGCGCGAGCGGCTGGCCGAACTGCGCGGCCGGCGCGATGCCGGCCGCGTGGAACGCGCGCTGACGACGCTGGAGAGCACGGCCCGCGACAGCGGCAACGTCATCGAGCCGATGCTGGAGTGCGTGCGCGCCTACTGCACGCTATTCGAGATCCGCTACGCGCTCGAGAAGGTGCATGGCGCGTACCGCGAGCCCATCTACTTCTGATGGTCGTGACATCGCAGCACGGGTCAGTCACGATCCCGTCCCGCCCTTCATCCTGACGAAATGCACGAGGTCGCTTCCGAACCCGTATTGAGCCTGGTCAGCGTCCTGTGGCGGCTGGGGCTGGCTCTGTTTCTGGTGCTGGCCAACGCCTTCTTCGTGGCCGCGGAGTTCGCGCTGGTCGGAGCGCGGCGGACTCGGATCGATGCGCTGGCGCGGGCCGGCAACCGGCGCGCCCGCCACGTGGCCGCCGCGATCAGGCGCATGGACCATTACATCTCCGGAACCCAGCTGGGCATCACACTCGCATCGCTGGGACTGGGCTGGGTCGGCGAGTCGACCATCGCCGCCCTGATCATCGGCCTGTTCCAGGGCGTGCCGGCGCCGTGGGACATCATCAGCACGCACCTGGTCGCTGGTACGATCGCCTTCGCGTTCATCACGTTTCTGCACATCGTGCTGGGTGAGCTGGCGCCCAAGTCGGTCGCCCTGCTGTATCCCGAGTCGACCAGCATGTGGCTCGCCGGCCCGCTCATCATCTTCTCGAAGGTCTTCACGCCGTTCATCCTGGTACTCAACGGCACCGCCAACCGCCTCCTGCGTGCCCTCGGCCTGCGCGCCCCCACCGAGAAGGAACGGGTCCACAGGCCGGAGGAGATCGAGATCCTGCTCAAGCAGAGTTACGAGCACGGCCTGCTCAGCGAGGAGCCGGTCGAAATGATCCGCAGCGTGTTCCATCTGTCCGAGACCAGCGCCGCAGAGGTGATGACCCCGCGCACCGAAGTCCTCGCGCTGCCCGTGGAATCAGACATGGACAGCGCGGTGGATTTCATTCTGTCGATGGGCCACTCGCGTTACCCGGTCTACGAGGGGACGATCGACCGCATCGTGGGTGTCGTCCTGGCCCGCGACGTGTGGAAGGCGCAGCGGGAGGGCGTGACCGACCTGCGCCGCATCGTCCGCGACGTACCGTTCGTGCCGGACACCAAGTCGATCGAGCAGCTGCTCCGCGACATGCGCGAGGAGCAGACCCACATAGCGGTCCTGATCGACGAATTCGGCGGAACCGCGGGTATCGTCACCATCGAGGACATCGTCGAAGAGATCGTCGGCGAGATCGACGATGAGCTGGATGAAGCGGCGCCCGAGCCCATCGACCTGGAGGGCGGACGCCTCGGTCTCCATGGCAAGATGACGATCTCCGAACTCAACGAGCAGTTCGGCCTGAAACTGCCCGACGAGGACTACACGACGGTGGGCGGCTTCGTGCTGGGCCGGCTGGGCCGCGTCGCGAAGGTCGGTGACGTGATCACGATGCCGGACGGTATTCTCAAAGTCCTGTCCATGAAAGGGCGGCGCGTCGACCGCCTGGAGCTCACCCTCAAGCGCGAGCCGCGCACGCTGCGGGCGGAAGAAGATTGAGGTCACGCAGCGCGCCGGACGCGCCGTGGTGGCGCACCTATTTCGACGACGACTTCCTCGCCCTCCACGAGCCCCTGTTCAGCGAAGCGGACAGCCGCAGTGAAGTGGCCGCGCTCATCGAGTTCATGGGCCTGCCCCTGGGCGCCCGCGTGCTGGACGTGCCCTGTGGCTGGGGCCGCCACACCCGCCTGCTGCGCGAAGCCGGGTTCCGGGTGACGGGGGCGGACCTGTCGCCGGCCTTGCTGACACGGGCGGCCGGCCTCGATCCGGCGGGGCCGTGGATCGCAGCCGACGTGCGCGGCCTGCCGTTGCCGGACGCCTCCTTCGACGCCGTGATCGACGTGTGCACGAGCATCGGCCTGTTCGCCTCGGACAGGGACGAGTTGCGGGCCCTGCGCGAGCTGCGTCGCGTGCTCCCGGACGATGGGGTCCTCGTGCTCGAGTCCATGCACCGGGACGACATCGTGGCCGGGTACCGGGAGCGGGACGCCTGGTCGCTGCCGGATGGGACCCGTGTCGAGGCGGAGCGCCGGTTCGATCCGGTGACGGGGCTGAGCACGGAGGACTGGCGCTGGCACCGCGGCGGAGAGCAGGGCAGCCGATCCCACGTGTTGCGCCTGCGCACAGCCACGGAGATCGCGTCTCTGCTGCGCCGTGCCGCGTTCCGCGTCGAGCAGATCTGGGGCGACTGGGACGGCGCGCCGTTCACGCATCGTTCGCCGCGCATGATCGTGCGGGCCGCGGCGCGTCGACTTGCCAGCCGGCGTACGGCAGGGTAACCTGATGCTGCGCAGGACCGTTCCATCGACTCTGATCAGCACGTGACTCCCGCATGAGCGAACGCAAGATCCGCATCCTCGTCGCAAAGCCGGGGCTGGACGGCCACGATCGCGGCGCCAAGGTCATCGCCAGTGCATTCCGCGACGCGGGGTTCGAGGTCATCTACACGGGGCTGCACCAGACGCCGGAGATGATCGTGAGCGCGGCGCTGCAGGAGGATGTCGATGTCGTGGCGCTGTCCATCCTGTCCGGTGCCCACATGACGCTGTTCCCGCGCGTCCTCGACCTGCTGCGTGCTGAGGGGCTGGGGCACGTGCTGGTCATGGGCGGCGGGATCCTGCCCGAGGAAGACATCGCCGCGCTCGAAGCGGCCGGCGTCGCCAAGCTTTTCGGGCCGGGCACGCCCACCGGCGAGCCCATCGAGTTCATCCGCGAGCACTTCGCGGCCCGCGCCGACGGGCCGGCGGCACCCCGGGCCTGAACGGGCGACGCATGCGACTCGCGCAGCTGACCGCCGAGTACCGCACGCTCGAAGCCCGGCTCCAGGAGGGCGGCGGGTCTGCGCGCATCGAACGCCAGCACCAGCAGGGCAAGCTCACCGCACGCGAACGCATCCGGCTGCTCGTGGATCCCGACGGCAGCTTTCTCGAAATCGGCCTGCTCGTGGCCTGGGATCAGTACGACGGCCAGGCGCCGGCCGCCGGTGTCGTCACGGGCATCGGCACGGTGGCCGGTCGCCCCGTGGTCATCGTGGCCAACGACGCGACGGTCAAGGCCGGCTCGTGGTGGCCTGAGACGATCCGCAAGATGCTGCGCGCGCAGGAAATCGCCATGCGCTGTCGCGTGCCTATCGTGTACCTCGTCGACTCGGCCGGCGTCAACCTTCCGTACCAGGGCGGCGTGTTTCCGGGACAGTACGGCGCCAGCCGGATCTTCTACTACAACTCGATCATGCGCCGGTACCTCGGCGTGCCGCAGATCGCGGCCGTCATGGGACCGTGCATCGCCGGCGGCGCGTACCTGCCCGCGTTGTCCGACGTGATCCTCATGGTCGAGGGCACCAGCTTCATGGGGCTGGGCGGGCCCAACCTGGTGAAGGGCGCGACCGGCCAGACGGTCGAGGCCGAGGATCTGGGCGGCGCGCACGTCCACACTGCGATCAGCGGCGTGGCCCACTACCGCGTTGCTGACGATCCGACGTGCATCGCGCGCATCCGCGAGCTCGTGAGTGAGCTGCCCGGCAATCCCTTCCAGACGTCCGCGCCCGACAGCGCCCCGGGACGGCCGCCGGAAGATCTGTACACGCTCCTGCCGGACGATCACCGCCAGCCGTACGATGTGCGCGCGGTGCTCGCCACGATCCTGGACGACGGTCACCTGGACGAGTTCCAGGCGGACTTCGCCCGGGAGATGCTGTGCGCGACCGCACGACTCGACGGCATCACGGTGGGCGTCATCGCGAACGAACGCGGTCTGTTCAAGGATCCGCAGGGCGGCCCGCCGCGCTTCGGTGGCATCGTGTATGCCGACAGCGCCGAGAAGACCGCCTACTTCATCGACACGATGAACCGGCACCGGACGCCGCTCCTGTTCGTGCAGGACGTGAGCGGCTTCATGGTCGGACCCGCCGCGGAGCACGCCGGCATCATCCGCGCCGGCGCCCGCTTCGTCGAGGCCATGGCCACGGCGACCGTGCCCAAGATCGTGCTCACCGTGAACCACGCGTCAGGCGCCGGCTACTACGCGATGGCGGGACAGGGCTTCGATCCCGACTTCATCTTCACCTGGCCGACCGGCCGCATGGGCGTGATGGAAGGCGACAGCGCCGTGATGGCCCTCTTCGGTCCGCAGCTCGATGACGCGCGCAAGGCCGGCGGTGAACCCGACGGCGCGCTCCAGGAAAAGGTCGACGCAGTGCGCGCGGACTACGAAGCCCAGCTCGATGCGCGATTCGCTGCCGCGCGCGGCTTCGTCGATGCAATTCTCATCCCCGAACAGACACGCCCGGCACTCTCGCTGGCGCTGCGCACTGCGCTCAGTTACTCCGGCCCGCACCTGGGACCATGGGGCGCGTTGGCGGCAGATCCGGGCCGCAGGAACGGCGGGCAGGAGGATGGGGGGCTGTGATGAGGGATGGGGTTGCACGGATCACGGAATGCGGCGTGAAGGACGGCGCGCGCTGCGTTGACCGGCGGGGTGGCCGCGCTGCGGCACCCGGACCCGTCCCGACCCGCCGTCCCCCATCCTCCATCCCCAACCCCCATCCCGCTACCCGCCGTCCCCCATCCTGCATCCCCAACCTCCATCCCGCTACCCGCCGTCCAACGGCACCCGGGTGCCCCGGCAGGTCGCATTGATCCGCATTGCGTCCGGCCAGGGCTTCTGGGGCGACCTGCTGCGCGCGCCTGTCGACCAGGTGCGCCGTGGACCCATCGACTACCTGATGCTCGACTACCTGGCCGAAGTCACGATGTCGATCCTGCAGAAGCAGCGCTCGCGCGATCCGGCGCAGGGTTACGCGCGCGACTTCGTGCCGCTCATGGGCGAGATCCTGCCCGACTGTGTCGAGAAGAACATCCGTGTGATCGCGAACGCGGGCGGCGTCAACATCGCCGGCTGTCGCGATGCCGTGCTGGCCGCGGCCCGCGCTGCGGGGCTGGGCGGCCGCGCCCGGGTAGCGGTCGTATCGGGCGATGACATCCTGGAGCGACTGGCGCAGCTGACCGCGGCCGGACATACACTCGAGAACATGGACACCGGCGAGCCGCTCGACAGCGTGCTGGACCGTGTGCTCAGCGCGAACGCCTACATCGGTGCGCGGCCCATCATCGAGGGTCTTGCGCGGGGCGCGCACGCCGTGATCACCGGGCGCTCTACCGACACCGCGCTGACCTACGCCGCCATGATCCACGCCTTCGGCTGGGCCGAGGACGACTGGGACCGGCTGGCCGCCGGCGTCGTCGCCGGCCACATCAACGAATGCGGCGCGCAGTGCACGGGCGGCAACTCGCTGGTCGGCTGGGGCAGCATCGACGATCTGGAGGATGTCGGCTTCCCGATCATCGAGGCACACGCGGACGGCACGTTCGTCGTCACCAAGCACGACGGCACGGGCGGGCGCGTGGCGCCCGCGATCGTGGCCGAGCAGATCCTGTACGAGATGGGTGATCCGTCGACGTACATCACGCCCGACGTGATCGCGGACTTCACGACGATCCGGCTCGAGGAGGCCGGTTCGGATCGCGTACGCGTCACGGGCGTGCGCGGCCGGCCGCGCACGGAGAGCCTGAAGGTGTCCATCTCGTATCACGCGGGGTACAAGGCGGTGGGTACGCTGGTCTACAGCTGGCCGGACGCCGTGGCCAAGGCGCGCGAAGCGGATCGCGTGCTGCGCGCACGGCTGGATCGGTTGGGCCTCGCGTTCGATGAGATCCGCACGGAGTACGTCGGCTGGAACGCGACGCACGGACCCCTCGCGGGACCGCCGCCCGATCTGCCCGAGGTCGAGTGGCGCATCGGCGTGCGCAGCACCAACCGCGCCGCGGTCGAGGCCTTCACACGCGAGATCGCACCGCTCGTGCTGACCGGCCCGCCGAGTGTCACGGGTTTCGCCGGCGGCCGGTCGCGCGTGCAGGACATCGTGGCCTACTGGCCCGCGCTCATCGATCGTGACCAGATCGAACCGCACCTGCGCGTGGAAGTGACCACCGCATGAGGAACGCCGCATGACGAAGGTCCGCCTGTACGACCTGGCGCACGGCCGCTCCGGTGACAAGGGCGACACCGTGAACGTGGGCGTGATCGCGCGCGATCCCGCGTTCTGGCCAGTGCTGCGCGATCAGCTGACCACGGCGCGTGTCGCCGCCCACTTCGCCGGCATGATCGCCGGCACGGTCGAGCGCTTCGAGCTGCCCAACCTGCATGCGCTCAACTTCCTGCTGCACGGCGCGCTGGATGGCGGCGGTACGGTTTCACTGATGACGGATGCACAGGGCAAGACCTTCTCGACCGCGCTGCTGCGTCTCGTGCTGGATGTGCCCGACGAGATCGCGGCCCGGGTGGAGCACCACCGGTGAACGGTCCGGACGCGGAACGCGTTCGCACGGAGATCGACGGCCACGTCGCCGTCCTGTCCCTCAACCGGCCGGAGAAGCGCAACGCGCTCGATGCCGCCACGATCGGTGCGCTCAAGGCGGCCATCGCGCGGTGCGATGCCGATCCGGTCGTGCGCGTGATGCTGCTGCGCGGCGAGGGCCGGGACTTCTGCGCCGGAGCGGACCTCGAGCAGCTCGAGCGCATCGCGGCCGGTGCGAGTCGCGAGGAGAACGTCGCGGATGCCATGACGCTGGGCGGGCTCTTCATCGACATGCGCAGCGCGAGGAAACCCATCATCGCCGCCGTAAACGGCCACGCCCTCGCAGGCGGCGCGGGCCTGGCGACCGCAGCCGACCTGATCGTTGCCGCCGAGACCGCGATCTTCGGGTATCCGGAGATCCATCTCGGGTTCGTCCCCGCCATGGTGACCGCGCTGCTGAGGCGCGCGATCGGCGAGAAGGCGACGTTCGAGAAGATCGTTCTTGGCGAGCGCTTCTCCGCTGCCGACGCCGCCCGCATCGGACTCGTCTGCCGGGTGCTGCCCGCCGCGACGTTCGACAAGGATGCCCTGGCGTTCGCCCAGGAGCTTGCAAAGCGTTCGGCGGACGCGCTGGCCCTGTGCAAGCAACTGCTTTACGGCACCGAGGGAATGAGCTTCGAGGAGGCGATCCGGCGGGGCGCAGAGATCAACGCGATCGCGCGCGAGTCGGAGGACTGTCTGGCCGGCGTGCGCGCGTTCCTGGCGCGCAAGAGCACGTGAAGCCGGACCGGCGGCCGGCGCCGGACCGGCACGCGTGCCGCAACGAAAAGGCGCAGCCAATGCGCCGCGGCGAACGATGCTGAGACCCGATCGCCGTCGGCGAGGACCGGACCCGACACTGCAGCTGCGCATGGCGATGTTCGTGCTGGGCGCGGTTGCCGGACTGACCGGGATGGCTCTCGATCAGCTCTGGCTGGTCACGATGGGCACGATCTTTCTGGCCATCGGACTGGTCATCGCGATGATCGAGCACCGGAAGCGCGAGCGGGCGCACCGCGACGCGGAGGAGTGAGGCTTTTCGGCGCCGATCGGCCTCCGCCCCGCCCGTCGCGCCCCGCCATGGTTTCGCCCCGCCTTCGCCGACAGCTTCGCGCATGCTTCCGACCGATGGGCTGGAGCGCGCGCGCCAGCTGCTGAAGCGACATTTCGGCTACGCTGCTTTCCGCGGCGCGCAGGAGGCGGCGGTCGAGGCGGTGCTGCGTGGCCGCGATGTCCTCGTGCTCATGCCGACGGGCGGCGGCAAGAGCCTGTGCTACCAGATTCCTGCGCTCGTGCTGGACGGCGTCACACTGGTCGTCAGCCCGCTCATCTCGCTGATGAAGGACCAGGTCGACACGCTCACGGGTCGCGGCATTCCGGCCACGTTCATCAACTCGACGTTGCCGCCCGGGGAAGCGGGCGCGCGCCTGGAGGCGGCCGCCCGTGGCGAAGTGAAGCTGCTGTACATCGCACCGGAGCGGTTCGACGCGGATACGTTCCGGCGCGCGTGCATGCGCCTGAACGTGCGCCTGCTCGCCGTCGATGAGGCGCACTGCATCAGCGAGTGGGGCCACGGGTTCCGGCCCAGCTACCTCAGGCTGGGGCGCGTGCGCGAGATGTTGCGCTGCCCGGTCATCGCCCTGACGGCAACCGCGACGCCGGACGTGCGCGACGACATCGTCGCGCAGCTGGCGCTGCGCCGGCCGCTGATCCTGGCGCGCGGCTTCGACCGCCCCAATCTGGGCTGGCACGTCGTCGCGGCCCGCGACGCTGCGGCGAAGGACCGGTTCATGATCCGCGCGTTGCGCGAGCGGCCGGACGGCGCGGCCATCGTCTACGCACCGACCCGCAAGTCCGTCGATGCGATCGCGGACATGCTCAACCATGCGGGCGTGCCCGCCGCCGCATACCACGGCGGCGCCTCACCGGCGGATCGCCAGCGCATCCAGGAGGAGTTCATCGCGACCGGGCACAGCGTCATCATCGCGACCAGCGCGTTCGGCATGGGCATCGACAAGCCGGATGTCCGGCTCGTGCTGCACTTCGCGATGCCCGCCAGCCTCGAGTCGTACTACCAGGAAGCCGGCCGGGCAGGCCGCGATGGCGGCCGCGCGCGCTGCGTCCTGCTGCACGCGTACGCGGACCGGTTCACGCACGAGTTCCTGATCGACCAGGCGCACCCGGACACGCACGCGATCCGCTCCGTGTGGGCCGCGCTGGCCCCGAGAAATGCCGCCGGCGGTCTGGTGCGTTGCACGCTCGCGGAACTGGCTGCCCGGGCCGGCCTCGACGGCGGGCCGCGCCAGGCGCACGCCGTACTGCGCGTGCTGGCCGGCGCGGGCGTGATCCACGCCGACGAGCGGCCCGCCCCGGGCGGTGCCCCGGGCATGTACCACATCCGGCCGACCGTGGATGCGCCGGTGGATCGCCTGCCCGTGCCTGTGCGCAACTTGTCCCGCCTGCGGGAGCGCGAGTACGCCCGCCTGGCTTCCATGCAGCGCTACGCGTACGCAGCGGGCTGCCGGCGTGCGTTCATCCTGCGTTACTTCGGAGAGACCGGCGTTCCGCACCGCTGCACAGACTGCGATCGGTGCAGCGCAACTCCGGAACGTGCCGGTCGGGCGCCGCGCGGACTGCGGCACATCGTCGACCGTTGGCGGCGTGCTTGATCGCGTCCGGGCCGGCAGCCCGGGGAGCCGGACCCGGTTCGGAATGGGACGGGTTCAACCGCCCGGCTTCTCCCCGGTACAATTCGCGGAGAAACTGATGTCCTTCGCCATCGCGTCATCGGCCGTGACCACGCGCCCTGCGCCGATGAACCTGCCCTCGTTCGAGCCGGTGCCGGGGTCGAACGGGGCGGTGTACTCGCGCCCTTCCAGCTTGAGGACGAGCATCATGCTCCCGCGCTGTCGTGGCGTGGGCCAGAGGTTGAACTCCACCCCGGATGAACCTCTCGTGAGAAAGCCCAGCTCCGGCTTCTCCCGGTCCGCGCACAGCACGCGCAGCGTGTCCCCTCTGATGGGCGACGAGTAGACGACCACCCAGCCCGGTACCGCAGGTTTGAAGTCGGGGGGAGGGGCCGTGCCTCGTTGTGCCGCCAACCCGGCGGGGAAAGTGAGTCCCATCAGAACGGCAACCGCCGCAATCTGCATCTTCATCGATCTCCTCCCCGTCGCTCTTTGTCTTCCACCATTGTTCGACAGGTGTCCATGCGGCGCAACGCCGGGCCCGGGCCAGGTGTATCGAAGCGGGGTGCTACGCCGGAAGCGCCGATTGCCGTCGCGCCCTCAGGCGGCCCGCCCGGCGGGTCGGCAGCCCGCGAAGGAGGCCATGTTGCGCGTTCCACACGTGATCCTTGCGGCCCTGGTCGGCCTGGCGCTGCTCACGCCATCGCGTGGCGCAGCCCAGGCCCACGCGACCTCGTCCGCGGATGCGGCCCGACTGCTCGAGGAAGCGCGCGACCGCCAGGAGGAGTTCGAGCGATACCGCGTGAGTCGCATCCCGGTCACGCGGGAGCGGTCCGATCCGACCTGCGATGAACGAATCGGGCGCATCTGCATCTGGTTCGGCGGCGAGGGTGAAGCCAACTTCCCGCGCGAGCTGGCCGAGGTCGGCGAGGCGCGCGCCGAGCTCATTGCACTCCTGACCGATGCGATGGCACGCGCGCCCCACCGGTGGCTGATCGGCCATCTGGTCTACTACCTGATCGAGCAGCGTGATGTCGACGCCGCCACGCGCGTGGCGACAACGTGCGGCATTCCCGTAGTCTGGTGGTGTGCCGCGCTGCGCGGGTACATCCTGCACCTGACGCGCAACACCGTGGAGTCGGAGGCGGCGTTCCGGGAGGCGCTGGCATCCATGCCGTCCGCCGAGCGCGAGCGCTGGACCTCACTCCGCTTCGTGCTGACGGCGGACGGCCAGAAACTGTTCGAGGGCATGGAGCCGGCAGAACGCGACCGCCGCCGGGAGCTGTTCTGGCGGCTCTCGGACCCGCTCTTCCTCATGCAGGGCAACGATCGCCTGACTGATCACTGGGCACGCCTGGTCGAGGTGCTGAACTGGGAACATGCGGCGAACCCGATGCAGCTGCCCTGGGACCCGGACATGGAGGCGACGCTGATCCGCTACGGGCGGAACATTGGCTACAGTCGAACGTTCGACCCCGTCGCCACGCTGAACCGGCGGGAAGACACGCGGCGCGTGCAGGGACACCATCACCCGAAGAGCCGCGGCTACCTCTTCCCCGAGCAGTTCCTCGCCTCGCCCTCGGACGTACCACCGGAGAGCTGGATCACGGCGCCGCGCGAGGCACGCACCTGGTACGCGCCGCTGTACGCCCCGGAGATGCGCGCGCTGGAGACCCAGGTCGGACGATTCCGGCGTGACGCGCAGATGCTCGTCGTCGGCGCGTACCGCCCCGTCCCGCCGGAGCCGGATTCGACCGCCGCCGACCCGACAGGAGCCGGCGCGCAGCCTGCGCGCGCGTTCGGGATCCGCGGCGAGCCGCACGCCGCGCTCTTCCTGATTCCGGAGGACGGATCGGAGCCGGCCTTCGTCCGTGGCAGCGATCCGGAGGGAGTACTGACGATCCACGCGCCGCCCGGCCGATACGTGAGCGGCCTGGAAGTCGTCGATCTGCAGGGCAGGCAGGCGTGGCGTGCGCGGCAGGGTGTGGCGCAACGCGTGCTCGAACCCGGACTCCTCGACGTGTCGGATCTGTTGATCCTGAAAGAGGGCACGCCCCTGCCGGCGAACCTCGAGGAAGCGATCCCGAACGTCCGGCCGGGCGTGCGCATCCGGAGGGGCGAGCGTTTCCCCGTCGTGTGGGAAGCCTACGGGTTGCGGGTCGATGAGCCGGTGCGGATCACCCTGGGTTTCACGCGCGGCCGACCGGGCTTCCTCACACGCGTCGGCGAGTTCCTCGGTGTCCTCGAACCAGACCGCCCGGTGGAAGTCATCTTCGAGGACCGCGGCCCGGAGTCCGTGCAGACCGCGTTCCGCGCGCTCGAGTTCCAGCTGCCGGACCTCGATCCGGGCGCGTACACGCTGCACCTCAGACTCGAACTGCCCGGTCGCGAACCCGTCGTGACCAGCCGGCCGATCATCGTGGAGTAGTCGCGCTCAGCGTCGTGTGACGCTGTCCGCGACGAACCGGTCACGCGCCGGCATCTGCACCGCCAGCAGCGACGCGGCGTCCAGCTCGGCGTCCTGCGCGACGATGCCGTTTCTCGACAGCAGCCACGCCGTGACGGCGTAGACCTCGTCGTCGGACAGCGAGCCGGGCCGGTCGTGCGGCATCGCGCGCCGCACGTAGTCGAACACGGTCGTCGCGTACGGCCAGTAGTTGCCGATCACGCGATTCGTGCCTGGCGAAGGATCGTCGCCCCAGTTGAAGGCCGGGACCGGATCCGCCACGAGCGCGGCCCACGGCCCCTCGAAACCCGTCGGACCGTGGCACACGCTGCAACGCGCGGCGTACACGCGCCCGCCCTCCGCCACCGAGCCGCGCCCCGCCGGAAGTCCCGTGCCGTCCGGCATGATGTCGACGTCGAGCGCGGCGATGTCCGCGGCCGTTGCGGGCCGGCCCAGTCCGAAGCGATCCGGCCTCGTGGCATCACTCACACCAGTGCCGTCGCCGGTACGCTCGGCGCCACCCGCGCACGCGAGTGAGCCGGCCAGCGCGAGCGCCGCGCCCCCGATCCATGCATGACGGCCGCGCGCGCTCACGCGTCATCCTCCAGGCCGAACACGACACGCCCGGTGGACTCGACCTTCCAGGCGCGGATGTGATGGATGTGGTACGACGTGCCGGGGCCGCGCGCGTCGCGCAACGCGGCGAGCGTCGGCTGCACCGCGCCGCTCTCGTCGGTCGCGCGGCTCATCAGCAGCGACTCGCGGCCGTCCCACTGCCAGCCGTGACGGAAGCGCGTGTGACACTTCGGCAGCACCGGTTCCTCGAGTCGCGCGGGCGACCACGTCGTGCCGCCGTCCGTGCTGATCTCGACGCCGCGCACGCGGCCGCGCCCGCTCCACGCGATCCCGTTGATCTCGTACCAGCCGGGACCCGGCAGCACGGCCGGGAAGGCCGGCGAGGTGATGATCGACTTGACGTCCATGAGGAAGCTGAACTGGCGCGCGACGCCGTTCTTCGTCGGGTCGGTGTATTTGCTCGTCTCGTCACGCGTCATGAACGGCCGGTCGGACAGCTCGATGCGGCGCAACCACTTCACGCTCGTGCTGCCCTCCCAGCCAGGCAGAAACAGGCGGGCCGGATAGCCCTGTTCCGGACGCAGCGGCTCGCCGTTCTGACCCCACGCGATGAGCGCGTCGTCCCACGCCTTCTCCACGGGAATGCTGCGCGAGTAAAGCACGGCATCGGCACTCTCGGCCAGGAACCAGCGCGCCTCCGGCAGGACGCCCACCTCGCGGAACACCGCCTCCAGCGGCACGCCCGTCCACTCGCTCGTGCTGGTCAGCCCGTCGATCTGCTGGGGCGTACGATCCGGACGCATGCCGCGGAAGCTGGATGCGCCATTGCCCGAGCACTCCAGGAAATGCAGCCGCGAGCTGCGCGGGAAGCGTTGCAGATCGTCCAGCGTGAACACGGTGGGCCGCTCCACCATCCCATGGATGAGCAAGGTGTAGGCGGCCGGATCCAGGTCGGGGACGCCGCCGTGATGGCGTTCGAAGTGGAGGTCCGACGGTGTGACGATGCCGTCCAGGTCCTGGAGCGGCGTGACCGAACTGCCGTCCACGACGGGCCGCTGCACCAGGCGTCGCGGGCTCACGTGCGGTGAGCGTCCGCCCACCGGCGACGGCATGGGCCCGGGCGTCCGCCCCGTTGTGGCCGGAGCGCCGTCCTGCGCCTTTCCCGCGTCGAGGGCGCCGGCGCCGAGCGTCGCCGCGGCGCCCGCCAGCAGCGCCCGCCTCGAGATCCGCGCGCCCCGGTCGCCCGGGTCCGCTCCGGGCCCCGCTGCCCGAGCCGCCTCCGCCGCCTGGCCGGCGCCGGCCTGATCACGCTCGTGCCCGTCCGTCCGTCCCCGCATGCGCTCTCCCATCGGAAGGTCCGGTACGGGTCGCAACATGCGCCGAGGGGCGGCGAACAGCAACGGCGCCGGGGCGCGCCGCGGCCTTCCCCCTAGACCGGCGCCGGGCGTCACCTTAACTTCCACCACTGGATTGACTTACCGTCGGAGGACACGCCGCTGTTCGAAGCCCGTCACGAGGAATTGCGCCAGGAGGTCCGCGCCTTCGCAGAAGCGGAGGTCGCACCGATCGCCCGGCGTTACGATGAAGAGAGCCGTTTTCCGTGGGACACGGTCAGCCGGATGGCCGCACGCGGCTATCTGGGGATCGACGTGCCCGAGCGGTATGGTGGCCGCGGCCTCGACTCGGTCAGCTACCTGATCGCCATCGAGGAGATGGCGCGCGTCGATGTCAGTCACGCCATCACGATCAGCGCGCACTCCACGCTGGGCGCATCACCCATCCTGAACTTCGGGACCCAGGCCCAGAAGGACCGGTACCTGCCGTACCTGTCCGGGGGGCGCGTGCTGGGCGGGTTCGGGCTGACCGAGCCGGCCGCGGGCTCCGACGCTGGCGCCACCCGCACGACCGCGGTCCGCAAGAACGGCGGCTACCGGCTGAACGGCAGCAAGATCTTCATCACGCACGCCGGCGTCGGCGAGATCTTCGTTGTCACCGCCGTGACCGAGCCGGGTGCAGGCACCAGCGGGATCACCAGCTTCATCGTCACGAAAGAAACCGTCGAGCGGGCCGAAGCCGAGCGCGTGGGGTTCGGCCATGCCCCCGAACTCGAACCGTTCACACCCGGTGTGCGCGCGGGCAAGAAGGAAGACAAGATGGGCTGGCGCGCGTCGGATACGCGCGAGCTCATCCTGGAAGATGCAGAAGTCCCCGCGGAGCAGCGCCTCGGTGACGAGGGCGAAGGCTTCCGCAACTTCATGAAGACACTCGATACCGGCAGGATCGGCATTGCCGCGCTCGCGCTGGGGCTGGCGCGCGGCGCCTTCGACACCGTGGTCGACTGGGTGCGGCGCGAACGGCGCACGGCTTCACCGAAGGACCGCCAGGCCATCCGCTTCGCCCTGGCCGACATGGCCACGGAGATCGAGGCGGCCCGGCACCTCGTGTACGGCGCCGCCGCGCTCCGACAGCGCGGCGAGTCCTTCACGCGGGCCGCCGCCATGGCGAAACTGTACACCAGCGAATTGTGCATGCGCACGACGACCCGGGCCGTGCAGCTGCTCGGGCCCGACGGCTACGCCGCGGAGTATCCTGTCGAGCGCATGATGAGAGACGCAAAAATCTGCGAGATCGGCGAAGGCACCAGCGAGGTGCAGCGCATGGTCATCGCGAGGGGCTTCCTGGACGAGGGCTCCGGACGCTAGCGTTCGTCGAGCCCGTATTCGTACAAAATGAAACGCGAGATCCTCATCTCGGCTACGCCGCAGGAAACGCGCGTGGCCATCCTCGAGGACAACATCCTCGTGGAGTTCATGGTCGACCAGGCGGAAAGCGAGCGCATGGTCGGCGATGTCTATCTCGGCCACGTGCAGGCCGTCCTGCCCGGCATCCAGGCCGCCTTCGTCGACATCGGCATGGAAAAGGCCGCGTTCCTGCACGTCTCGGACGTCAGCCAGGACGACGAGGACGACGAGGACGGCAACGGCAACGGCGGCGGCAACGGCGGCGGTAACGGTGCCCGTTCGCGCCGCTACCCGCCCATCCAGGACCTGGTGCAGAAGGGCCAGCGCCTGATGGTCCAGGCCACCAAGGAGCCGATCGGCACCAAGGGACCGCGCGTCACCACGCACATCTCCCTGCCGGGCCGGTTCCTGGTCTTCATGCCCGACTCCAGCCACATCGGCGTGAGCCGGAAGATCGAGACGCGCGACGAGCGCAGCCGCCTGCGCGCGATCGCCAAGGAAGTCGTGCCCAGAAACGGCGGCGGCGGCGTGATCATCCGCACGGCCGGCGAGGAGCTCACACGCGAAGTCTTCGAGCGCGAGTACCGCATGCTGGCCGACACCTGGGCCAGGATCGAGAAACGTGCAAAGGGCGCACGGCCACCCGCGCTCATCCACCGCGAGGCCAAACTCACCGGCGGCATCATCCGCGACGTGTTCACCCAGAAGGTCGATGGCCTGATCTGCGACAGCAGGCAGGTCCACAACGAGGTCGCCAACTACCTCAAGGGCATCGATCCGGCCATGCTGGAACGGCTCCACCTCTACACCGATCCGGTGCCGCTCTTCGACAAGTACGGCATCGAGGACGCCATCCGCGAGGCCTTCCAGCGCCGCGTCGACCTGCCCTCCGGCGGCTACATCATCATCGAGCCGACCGAGGCGCTCGTCTCCATCGACGTCAACACCGGCCGCTACACCGGTCGCAAGGACCCCGAAAAGACCATCCTGAAGACCAACCTGGACGCGGCCCGTGAGATCGCCCGCCAGCTCCGCCTGCGCGATGTCGGCGGCATCATCGTCGCCGATTTCATTGACATGGAAACGCGCAGCAACCAGGAGCGCGTGCTCCAGGAGCTGCGCACCTACCTGAACCGGGACCGCGCCCGCACGCGCGCCTTCCAGGTCTCCGAGCTCGGCCTGGTCGAGATGACGCGCCAGCGCGTGCGCGCCTCCCTCTGGCATTCGCTCACCGAGGGGTGCTCACACTGCGGCGGCACCGGCCGCGTGTTCCGGCCCGATACCGTGCTCCGCCGCATCGAACGGGCCGCCCGCCGGATCTCCGTCCAGCAGGCCGCCCGCGACCTCACGATCCGGGTCCACCCGGAAGTCGCCCTCTACCTCATCGAATCCGAGCCCGACTTCCTGCGCCGCCTGCGCTCGTCCCTCCACCTTACCATCGACCTGCGCGACGATCCGCTCATGCGCCAGGACGAGTTCCGACTCCTGGCCGGCGCGGCCGAGGCCGACATCACCGGCAAGTACGCCATCGGCTGAAGCGCGCCCACCCGCCGGGATTGACAGACCGGCGGGAAGGCGAGAAATTCACGATCTGTCTATAACCTGCAGGCATGCGCATGTACGCGATCATCCGAAGCGGTGACAAACAGTTCCGGGCCGAGCCCGGCGGCACGGTCCGGATCCCGAGCCTGGACGGCGAGGTCGGTCAGACCGTGACGTTCGACGAGGTCCTGCTGGCCAGTGACGGCACGGCCGTGACCGTCGGGTCGCCGACCGTCGCGGGCGCCTCCGTCGTCGGCGAGATCGTCGCCCACGGCCGGGGCAGGAAGATCATCATCTTCAAGTGGAAGCGCCGGAAGGACTACCGGCGCAAGCAGGGCCATCGGCAGGGGTACACGGACGTGCGGATCGACGAGATCCGCGTCGGCTAGTTCCGGGGAGGCGGTATGGCACACAAGAAAGGCGTAGGCTCCAGCAAGAACGGCCGGGACTCGAACCCGCAGTACCTGGGCGTGAAGGTGTACGGCGGTGAATTCGTGCCGGCCGGCGGCATCATCGTGCGCCAGCGAGGCACGAAGTTCCATCCGGGCCGCAACGTCTCGCGCGGCCGGGACGACACGCTGTTTTCGCTGATCGACGGGGTCGTGACGTTCGAGCGGCGCGACCGCCAACGGCAGCGCATCTCCGTCTATCCCGTCGAGTGATTACCGCCTGAACGGGCGACACGACTGATGGGGATCCGGGCCCCGGCGTGACTGCCGGGGCCCGGGTGTATTCTACCGGAATGCGCCACCCGGGTTGGGGGTGGGGGACCATCAGCCGCCGGAGGGTCGACCGTGATCCTCAGCCTGCATCGGAACCGGGTCATGCGGGGGCTGGTCGTCATCATTGGCGGCATGGTCCTGCTGGATGTGCTCATCGACGTGCTCCAGTTCGGCTTCGGGCATGCATCGCTGGGCGGTCTGCAGCCGCTGTTCGATGTGGGTGACGAAGGGACGATTCCGACGTGGTTCGCAGCGGTCCAGCTGCTGGGCGCCAGTGCACTGCTCGCCCTGATCGCCACTGTCGAGCAACGGTGCGGGCGCGGGGCGATGCCATGGTGGGTCCTCGCTGTCGGCTTTCTCTACCTCTCCTTCGATGAGGCGGCGGAAGTTCACGAGCAGGCGGGGCTGCTCCTGCGCGGCATCGTGAAGAGGGATGGCATCTTCTACTTCCGCTGGGTCGTCATCGCCGTGCCCCTGTGTATCGCGTTGTACCTGCTGTTCCGCGGTTTCCTTCGGCGCCTGCCGGCGGGTACGCGCCGCGGGACGCTGCTGGGTGGCGCACTCTTCCTCGGCGGTGCGGTCGGCATGGAGATGGTGAGCGGCTGGCTCATCTCCCGCGGCCTGTCGGGGGATCTGGGGAACGGACTGCTGAACGGGCTCGAGAACGCGCTGGAACTGGCCGGCATAGCCGTCTTCGTCGGTGCGCTGTTCGCACACATCGAGGGTCTCGAGCCGACGCCGGATTCCACGGGCCACCCGCCGGCAACAGCCGCGGCGCACAACCGGGTTCAGCCGATCGATCTGCGTCTGAGGCCGGAGCGCTGGGGGCGCGGCCTCGTGGTTGCCGCGATCGCCATCCTGCTCGCCACGGCGCTGGCTGTCGCCTACCGCTTCGGGCCTGCCGCCGGGAAGTTGGGGCTCCTGACCTCGCTTCTCGACCCGACCCGGAACCGGAGCCTGCCGGTCTGGGGCGTCTCCATGCTTGCGGCCCTGGCGGCGAGTTTGAGCCTGTTCGCGCGACCCGGAGACAGAACGGGCACGGCCGGGGAGCGCGTCCGCTTCGGCCTCGTGCTCGGCCTGGTTGCTCTTTCGGTCGATCAGGCCATGGGGTTCCCCGGGCACGGCGCACCGATCTTCCCGCTGGCGGCGCTGGTGCCCGGCCGCCTCGCGTCCGTCTGGCAGGTGACGGGTACCCTCCTGCTGTGCGTGTTGCTGCTGTCGATGTTCGTTGCGACCCGGAGCCTGCGTGGACCCATCCGCCGGACGTGGTCGGCGTCAGGCGTGCTCCTCGCACTGGGGTGGGCCGGAACGCCGCTGCTGCTCTCCCGGGTTGCGCCAAGAAATCCGGCGGCCGGCGTCATCGGCGGCGCGGGGGTAGCCGTGCTTCTCGCGGGTCTGATCCTGTTCGTCTCCGCCGTGCCGATGGTGATGGCCAGGGGCGAACCGATCCTCGAAGCCGATCCCGGAGCGCGCGTCGAGCCGCTCGCTTCGTCCGGCCATTCCTGAGCCGGCGCGCGATCAGGCGGCGGAGGATGCAGCGCCCTCCGGCGCCATTTCACCCGACGCCGCGTGGGTGTGAGCGGGCGCCTGCGCGCGCGTCAGCAGGCTGACGGTGATCAGAGCGATGATGTTCACGAGCGCAATTCGGTCTATCCAGCTTGGTGTGGCAGACCCTCGCTCGCTGGATCGGGAGCGGGCACCGGCGAACCGTCGGTGTCCGCTCCCTCAGCAGCTCCACTCAGTAGCAATCCGTCCCTCTGAGGATCTTCTGCCAGCGCTTATCCCAGTCGACCTCAGTCTGGCAGCTCTGCGGGGGCTCGTCGTCGGTCCACGCCTGGATGAAGGTCACAACCAAGACAAATCTCGGCTCGGCGCTCCGATCCAACACGGCCACGCGACTTGGTGCGGCGGCGGCGGCTCTGGCCATGATGCCTCCTAGGCCTGGGTGGTGTGTCATGCTAGTATCCATGGTATCTTTTCGCAAGATCATGTTCTCGCACTGTGTTGACATCTGGCCACACCTGCGATAGCATGCCTATGCTAATTATGACGTCCTGTAGCCAATGAGACCCTTTCGGCTGCCAACGGCATCGCCTGGTCGCCGGTTTCTTTGAGTTCTCGGATGGGCCCGAGCGTCTCAGCACAAGGCGGTGAGGAAATGGAAGAGTTGAGGGCGAGGAAGCGGCTGGATGCACGCGAAAAGATTGATATGGTCATGAAGCGTTTTGGTCCGCTCCGCCAAGGCAAGAGAATGCCAACGCTGCAGCAGCTCAAGTCGCTCTATTTTCCGGAGCGTGACCCCTCAGTAATCTCTCGTGCGATAACGAGCGCGTTCAAAGAAGGTCTCGTCGCCGTTGTGGAAGTTCGCCAGCCATCCGCATCGCTGCCCGTTAGAAAGCCGCTGCTGGAGAAGGCCCTCCTTAAGATCTACAGGGATCTACACGGCGCCATCGTGATCGATGACGATGACGATTCCCTTGGGCAACGCGAAGCCGGCGATCGACTTCACGAGAAATTGGGCTTAGCGATGGCGGAAGCGCTGTCGAGTGGGTCTATGTTCAGGGATGGAGACGTCATCGGCCTTGGCAGCGGCCGGGGCGTGTATTATACCGTGGCGGCGTTGGAGTCGCTAACACGTGTCGACAAACTCAGAACGCAGTCCCTCACTCTCGTATCTTTGACCGGAGACATGCACGTTCGCGATCATAGCAAGCAGCTGAATTTTGTCATGGATGCAAACGACCACATCAGCATCCTTGGGAGATGTTTCGGTCCCCCAATCGGCCTGCACAAGGTTTATAGCCGGGGTGTTTTCGACCCACAGGGCGCGTTCACTGGTCCAGTGCCCGACATCGCCCTCGTTGGTGTAGGCGCTTTGGTAGAAGGCCATCGGTTGTTCGATTTTGAGCCGACCGACCGCGACGATCCGCTTTTCGATGAGCGGCGTGACATTCAAGAGCTCGTTCGACTCTCTTCTCGTCTTACTGAACTATACGGCGGCGAGTACTGTCCAGTTGGAGATATTTCCAATTACCTGTTCTACGTCCCGCCACCACGAGGACGAAACGACGTGGATGAGGGCATTCGTGACCAACTGGTGAGCGAATTGAAGAAATACATCAAGCGACTGAACAAGAAACTCGTCACGATTCAGGAAGACCAGCTTGCAGACGTCAACACGATCATTCTGGTAGCGGGCACTGCCTGGAAACGACAGGCGATCCATTCTTTGTTGACGGGCGGCGCGGACGGCGAGATGATTCGGACGCGAATACGGCATTTGTGCACCGATCGAACAACAGCAGAAGAGCTCATTGACATGAACGGCTGAATCTGGCTGGGCGGTCGTTGCAACAGAATCAAGTGACGTAGTGATGATTGACTGCCAGCTTCCACAGTGCCACTAACTGGGCTCCTCGACGAACGCCGCGACGTGTCGCGAAGTCTGCTGCTTCGTAAGCAGGCTCACCACCACGAGCACGGCGATGTTCACGATCACGCCCAGAATGCCCTCGTGGATCTCGTATGGCCGGAGGTCCGGCTTCCACAGGAAGAAGATGGTCGTTGCGGAACCGGCGATGAGGCCGGACAGCACGCCCGGCGTGGTGGCGCGCCGCCAGTAGAGTGCCGCGTACACGGGCGGGGCGATCTGGTCGATCAGGCCGTACGAGGTGAGCAGCAGCCAGACCAGGTTGGGCTGCGCGACGACGGCCAGATAGTAGGCGATCGCGCCGACCGAGAGCACGAGCCCCTGCATGATGTGCCGGCGCCGCTGTTCGTCGACCTTGAAGAAGGGCGCGATGCCGTCCTCGATCGCGATCGAGGCGGCCGCATGCAGCAACCCGTCGCCCGTCGACATGGAAGCGGCCAGCGCCCCCGCGCAGAACAGCCCGACGATGATCGCCGGCATGCCGGTCTCGAGCAGCAGGTGGGGCAGGATGTGGTCCGGGTTGTCCGGCGCGCTGGCGAACAGCACGCCCGCGAATCCGACGAGCAGCAGCGGGATGAGGAAGAGCTGGAACGTCGGATACAGCACGACGCTGCGGCGCAGTGTGCGCTCGTCACGGGCCGTGAACGCCTTCATGAAGATGTGCGGCCACATCGCGATGTCGATCGCGGACGACAGGATGGCGGTCGAGTAGCCGCCCCAGCTCCAGCGGGTCCCGTCCGCGCGCAGCCCGGGCAGCTCGAGCAGTTCCGGTCGCGCCGCAGCGATGCTCTCGAACATCGGGCCGATGCCGCCGTACAGCAGGTGCGGGATGTACAGGCCGACGCCCCACGCCACCGCCACCATCACGAAGCCCTGGAACACGTTGGTCCAGCCGACCGCGGTGGCGCCGCCCAGCAGGACGTAGACGATGACCACGCCGTACGCCAGCGCCGCGCCCAGCCAGAACGGCACGTGTCCTTCCGTCACGGTAGTGAAGACGATGCCGGCCCCGCTCATCTGCAGCATCACATAGGGCACGAACGCGGCCACCGAGATGACGGCGAGGAGCACGGACAGCGTGCGGGCAGGGAAACGGCCGGTGACCAGCTGCGCCTGCGTCACGTAGCCGTGCGACCGTCCGAGCCGGGCGGCGCGCGCCCCGACGAAATACCACGGGGCCATGCCGAGCACCCCGTAGCCCAGGATGTAGAGCGCAGCGACACCGCGCGAGTAGGCCCAGCCCGGTCCGCCCAGGAAGGCGAAGGCGCTGAACACGGTGCCGCCGATGATGAAGTAGAGCGGCAGCAGCCCGAACTGGCGATCCGCGGCGACGTAGCCGGTGACGTTGTGGCTGGCGCGCCGCCCGGACACGAGGCCGACGACGAGCGTGAAGACGAGATAGGCGGAGACGATGGCGGTGACGATGTGCCAGCGCTCCATGGTCAGGCGCCTCCCGTCCCGCGTCCGCTGCCGCTGCGGTCTTCCTCACGCGTGATCGCGCGCTCGAGGATAAGCAGGAAAACGGCGCCGATCGCCACCCACAGCGCGGACCAGAACAGCGCGAACGGCAGGCCCAGCACGAGCGGACGTACGCGGTTGAAGGGCAGGACGCCCGGCCAGGTCAGGGCGATGGTGAGCGCGACCAGGTAGACGATGACGAGCGTGCGGGCCGCGCGTACGGACATCTCAGGACTTCTCGCGCAGGGCGCGGGCGGCCGCATCGAGCGCGGCCGTGAGTTCGTCGATCAGCTCGCGGGTGGCGGACAGCGTCAGACCCTCGGCGCCCATCTGGGTGCGCAGCCCACGGATCTTGCGCGCCGCGTTCTCGATGCGCGAAACCGGATCTCCGGCGCCCGACAGGTCGTCCCCGAACGGATTCGTGCGGGGCCGGCTCTCGTCGTCATCGCCAAACGGGTTCCTGGTCATGACGGCTCCCTTGTCAGCGGCCGGTGAAGCGCGCGTCCCGCTTCTCCAGGAAGGCACGCACGCCTTCGACGCGGTCTTCGCTCGCGAACGCGGTGATGAAGAGGTCCCGCTCATGCGCCAGGCCGGCGGCCAGCGGCGCTTCCAGCGCGGCGCGGACGGCAGCCTTGGCCAGCGCGAGCGCGACCGGTGACGAGGCGGCCAGCCCGCGCGCGATCTCGAGCGTCCGGTCGCGCAGCTCGGCGTCTTCGAAGACCCAGTCGACGAGTCCGATGCGTTCAGCCTCGGTCGCGTCGATCAGTTCGCCGGTCAGGATCATGCGCAGGGCGCGGCCGGTGCCCACCAGCCGGGGCAGCCGCTGCGTGCCACCGCCGCCGGGCAGCAGGCCCAGCCGGATCTCGGGCTGGCCCAGTCGCGCGGAGCGGGCCGCGATGCGCAGGTCGCAGGCCAGCGCGATCTCGCAGCCGCCGCCCAGCGCGTAGCCGTTGATCATGGCCAGGGTCGGTTTCTCGAATGCGGCGATCTCGTCGAACGGACGGCGGCCGCTCATGGCCACGCGCTGCTCGACAGGCGAGCGCTCGGCGAACTCCGCGATATCCGCACCGGCGATGAACGCGCGGTCGCCGGCGCCGGTGAAGAGGACGACGCGCACATCATCGTCGGCACGAAGCTGGTCTAGCGCGGCGATCAGCTCCTTCCGGACCGTCGCATTGAGGGCATTGCGCTTCTCCGGCCGGTTGATGACGACCGTGGCGATGTGATCCTCGATTTCGACGAGCAGTGTTTCCCAGCTCATGCGCCTTCACCATCGGTCCAGGTATAGAAGCCATGGCCGGTCTTCCGGCCGAGCCGGCCCTCGGCGACCATGCGCTCCAGGATCGCCGGCGGCTTGAACGCATCCGACGCGAGTTCCGCGTGCAGGTAGCGCGCGATGTCGAGCCGCACATCCAGTCCCACCAGGTCCGTCAGCCGCAGCGGTCCCATCGGATGCCGGTAGCCCAGCTCCATGGCCTTGTCGATGTCTTCGGCGCTGGCCACACCCTGCTCGAGCATGCGCATCGCTTCGAGTCCGAGCAGGACGCCGAGGCGTGAAGTCGCGAAACCGGGTGCGTCGCGCACCACGACCGGTTCTTTCCCCGCGGCACGCACGAACGCGAGCGAGGCCTCGACGACCGCCGTCTGCGTGTCTTTGCCGCGCACGACCTCGACGAGCCGGTTGATGTGGACCGGATTGAAGAAGTGCAGGCCGATCACGCGACCCGGCTGCACTGTGGCACGCTGCAGCGCCGTGATGCTCAGGCTGGATGTATTGCTGGCCAGGATCGCGGCCGCGTCGACGCTCTGGTCGAGCGTGCGCAGTATCGCGGCTTTCAGCTCCATCTTCTCCGGCACGGCTTCAATGACGAGCTGCGCACCGGCGGCGCCGCGCGCGATGTCATCGGCGACGGCGATACGCTCCAGGATCACGTCCTTCTGCGCCGGCTCGAGCTTGCCGCGCGCGATGGCGCCGTCGAGGTTGACGGCGACGCGTGCGATGCCCGCCTCCGCGAGGTCGCGCGTCGCGTCGATCAGGGTCACGCGGTACCCGGCCGCGGCCGCGACCTGTGCGATGCCGTGTCCCATGGTGCCGGCACCGACGACGGCAACGCGGGTGATCGCCATCAGTCGGAGCGCGCGTCCCTGGTGCGATTGAAGCGCGGGGCGCGCTTCTCCAGGAACGCGCCGATGCCCTCGCGGAAATCGGGAGAGCGGAAGGCGCGCAGCTGGGCCTCGACTTCCATCTCCAGGATGTCGGCAAGCGGCGCATGCATGGCGCGCCGCAGCGAGCGCTTGGCATCCGCGATGATGGCCGCCGGTCCTGCGGCGATCTGGCCGGCCACGCCGCGCGCCGCCGTCTCCAGCTCGGCGGCCGGCACGACGCGATTGAACAGACCCAGCCGCTCCGCCCGCTCGGCGTTGATCATGCCGCCCGTGTAGACCGCCTCCGAGGCGACAGCCAGCCCGACGAGCCGGGGCAGGAAGAAGCTGCCGCCCCAGTCCGGGTGCAGGCCGACGCGCAGGAACGCGAAGCCGATGGAGGCCGTCTCGCTGGCGATGCGCAGGTCGCACGCCAGCGCCAGGCATGCGCCCGCGCCCGCGGCCGGACCGTTGACGGCCGCGACGACCGGCTTCTTCATCTCATCGATGACCGCAACGACACGCGCGCCGGTGCGGACGAGGGCCTCGAAAGCCGCAATGTCCTGCTGTTCGATCAGCTGGCTCATGACACCGATGTCGCCGCCCGTGGAGAACGCCCGGCCCACGCCGGTCACAATGACGCAGCGGACGTCGTCGTTGTCATCGAGCTGACGCAGGCCGTCCTCGATGCGGTTGCGCATGTCGCCAGAGAACGCGTTGAGCCGCTCCGGCCGGCTGATGCGGATCCAACCGGCCGGACCGTCGATCTCGACGCGGATCTCATCGCCTTTCTTCATGCCATGACCTCCACCACAGTCGCGATGCCCTGGCCGACGCCGATGCACATCGTGGCGAGACCGAGGCCGCCACCCCGCCGGCGCAGCTCGTGGATCAGCGTGGTGAGAATGCGGGCGCCCGAGCAGCCGAGCGGGTGACCCAGTGCGATCGCGCCGCCGTTCACGTTGACGCGGGCGGGATCGAGTTCGAGTTCACGGATACAGGGCACGGCCTGCGCCGCGAACGCTTCGTTGAGTTCGATCAGCGCCAGATCGTTCACGGACCGGCCGGCGCGCTGCAGAGCCCGGTGCGTTGCCGGGACCGGACCCATGCCCATGACATCGGGTTCCACGCCGGCCACGGCGGTCGCGACGACGCGAGCGAGCGGGGTCAGGCCGAACGCGCGTGCCCGATCCTCCGCCATGAGGATGAGGGCGGCGGCGCCGTCGTTGATGCCCGAGGCGTTCCCGGCGGTCACCGTGCCGTCGGCCCGGAACGCCGGCCGCAACGCGGCCAGCTTCTCCAGCGTCGTGTCGGGCCGCGGGTGTTCATCCTCGGTGACGACCATCGTTCGGCCTCGCCCCAGCTGGACCTCGACCGGCTCGATCTCCGCCGCGAAGCGGCCCGCCTTCTGCGCCTCGCCGGCGCGACGCTGGCTCTCGGCGGCGAACGCGTCCTGCTCCTGGCGTGAAACGCCGTACCGCTGGGCCACGACCTCGGCGGTTTCCGCGAGCGAAATCGTGATACGGTCGGCGAACAGCGGGTTGACGAAACGCCAGCCCAGCATGGTGTCCGCGATCTCCGGAGCGCCGCGCGGCCACGCCTGGTCCGGTTTCAGCATCGCGTACGGAGCCCGGCTCATGGATTCGACGCCACCGGCGACGAACACGTCACCCTGTTCGGCGCGGATCGCGTGGAACGCGCTGTTGACGGCCTGCAGACCGGAGCCGCACAGCCGGTTGACCGTCTGGCCCGGGACGGCGGCGGGAAAGCCGGCCAGCAGCACCGCCATGCGTGCGACGTTGCGGTTGTCCTCGCCGGCCTGGTTGGCGCAGCCCAGGATGACGTCATCGACGGTTGCCGCGTCGACGCCCGACCGGCGCACCGCCGCGCGCAATGCGCGCGCCGCCAGATCGTCGGGCCGCACCGGCGCCAGCGCACCGGCGTAGCGCCCCACGGGCGTTCTCACCGCCTCGACGATCCACACGTCACGCACGAACCACCGCCTTCCCGACGCGATCCGTGCCGGTCATTCGTTGCCCCGGCCACCGGGGTCCGCGCCGGCCGGACACACGTTGTTCCGTTGAGATCGACCGTCGACCGCTCAGCGACCCTTGAACGACGCTTTCCGCTTCTCGACGTACGCCGCCAGCCCTTCCTTCGCGTCGCTGCTCTGGAACAGCAGCTGCTGGAGCTCGCGTTCGACCGCGAGCGCGTCCTGGTAGGGCAGTTCGGCGCCGGTCTGCACGGAGCGCTTGATGTTGCCGATCGCTTTGGCCGCCATGTTGGGCGGCGTGAAGCGCCGGGCGTATTCCATAACCTTGTCCAGGAACTCGTCTCGGCTCGCGGCCTCCCAGACTTCGTTCACGATGCCGAGCTCGCGGGCTTCCTCGAAATCGAAGGTGCGGCCCGTGACCATGAGTTCGATCGCGCGCGTCTTGCCGACCAGCCGGGCAAGCCGCTGCGTGCCTCCCGTCCCGGGCAGCACACCCAGGTTGACTTCGGGCAGGCCGATCTTGCCCGCGCCGGCCCGGGCGATGCGCAGGTCGGCGGCCATGGCGATCTCCAGCCCGCCGCCGACGGTGTGCCCGCTGAGCGCCGCGATCACGAGCTTGGGCGTCTGCTCGAACCGGTTCAGCGTCTCGTTGGCGTGGAGACAGAAGTAATACTTGAACTGGGGCGTAACGGTGTTGAGCATCTGGATGTTGGCGCCGGCACAGAAGAACTTCTCGCCGGCCCCGACCAGCACGATGACGTACACGTCATCGTCCATCCGGGCCCGGAGGATCGCGGAATCCAGGGCCTGCATCATCTCGTAGGTGTAGGTGTTCGCCGGCGGGTCGTCGAGCGTGAGGATGGCGACGCCGTCCTGCATCTCGTACGACACGAGCGGCTTGGTCTGCTGCTCTTCCATGACTCTGGTCATCGGAGTCCTCCATGTGCGTTGCGGTGGTGCGGCTGGCAATCTGGACCGGGCCGCGGAACGGGTCAAGCGCGCTTGGCGCCGCCGCTTGCACAGCCGCCCGGGGCGCGCGTAGCTTCCTGTGTATCCTGCCTCGACCGGCCGTGCAGGCCGGGCCGGCCCGGGCGCGCGGTGGCGCCGCCCGGAACCGGAACCGGAACGACCCTGGCCGGTAGGATCTCACATGACAAAGAGCCTTCGAACAACTCTGCTGAGCGGCGCCGTCGTGCTGGGCGTCGCAGGCGTCATCGCCGGTGCGCGCGGCGCGCTGGTCTTCGGCCAGGAGCCCGCGTCCGCGCAGGCCGAGGTTTTCCGGATCCCCGTGCAGGGCGTCATCGAACGCGGACTGGCGCCGTTCGTCGCACGCAGCCTGCGCGAGGCGCACCGGGCCGGCGCCCGCGCAGCGATTCTGGACATCGAGACGCCGGGCGGCCGCGTCGACGCCGCGCAGTACATCGTAGACGCAATCAAGGACTCACCGGTTCCCGTTTACGCGTACATCAACCGCCGCGCTTTCTCCGCGGGCGCGCTCATCGCGCTGGCCACGCAGGAGATCTGGATGCGGCCGGGCAGCGTGATCGGGGCCGTGACGCCCGTGACCGGCGAGGGGCAGAAGGCGCCGGAGAAGATCGTCAGCGCCATGCGCAGCGAGATGCGCGCCCTGGCCGAGGACCGCGGTCTGGATCCGCGCATCGCCGAAGCGATGGTCGACGAGGATGTCGTCATCGAGGGCGTGGTCGAGCAGGGCAAGCTGCTCACGCTGACGACGGAAGAGGCGGTGGAACTGGGCTACGCGCAGGAAGTCGAGGACTGGGACGCGCTGCTCGGCCGGCTCGAGCTGGAGGGCGCCGCCGTGCAGGACACGCGCGTCAACTGGGCCGAGTCGATCGTCCGCTTCCTCACGCACCCCGCGGTCGCACCGCTGCTCCTGTCGATCGGGATGCTGGGCGTGATCATAGAGATCAAGACGCCCGCGTTCGGGCTGGCGGGGCTGACCGGCATGGGTGCGCTGGCCCTCTTCTTCGGCGGACACTGGCTCGTGGGTCTGGCCGGGCTGGAGGAGCTGCTGCTCCTCGCGGCCGGGCTCGGTCTGCTGGCGGTCGAGGCCTTCGTCCTGCCGGGATTCGGCATCGCCGGGATCGCCGGCCTCGTGGCCGTCGGTTCGAGTTTCTACCTGAGCATGGTGTCGAGTCTGTCCACCGTCGCCGACCTCAACCTGGCGGCCGGCGTGCTTGCCCTCGCCGGGATCGTCGTCGTCGTGGCCGGCTGGGCCCTCATCCGGGCCATCCCCGGGAGCGGACGATTCGCCCGCTCCGGCCTGCTGCTCCAGGACGCAACGGCCACGGAGGACGGCTACCGGTCCAGCGTGGCCCGGGCCGAGCTGATGGGCGCGGTGGGTGAAGCCGTGACCGATCTGCGTCCGTCCGGGACCGTGCAAGTGGGCGAGGACCTCATCGACGTCGTGGCCGAGTCGAGCTTCATCAGCGCGGGGACCTCCGTCCGCGTGCTGCGCTACGATGGCGCGAGCTACGTCGTGCGGGCGGTCCAGCCCGCCAGCGAGTAGTCGTTCGCGCCTCACCTCAACGAGAACACCGATATGACCGAGTTCACGCTTCTTCCCGTTTTCGTGCTGGTCGCGTTCATCTTCGGGCTCATGATCCTCAACTGGGCGATTCCGGTCCGGCTGTGGATCGAGGCGGTGTTCGCCGGTGTGAAGGTGAGCATCCCCGAACTCATCGGCATGCGCCTGCGCAAGGTCAACCCCGCGGGCGTCGTCCGGCCCCTCATCGCCGCCACCAAGGCCGGGCTCAACCTCAACACGCGGCAGCTCGAGGCGCATTACCTGGCCGGCGGACACGTCGACCGCGTCGTGACGGCGCTGATCAGCGCCGACAAGGCAACGCTCGGGCTGGGCTTCGAGCAGGCCGCCGCCATCGACCTGGCCGGCCGTGACGTGCTCGAGGCCGTCAAGGTGTCGGTGAATCCCAAAGTCATCGATACACCGCGCGTGGCCGCCATGGCGAAGGATGGGATCCAGCTGATCGCGATCGCGCGCGTCACGATCCGCGCCAACATCAACCGGCTGGTGGGTGGCGCGGGCGAGGACACGATCCTGGCCCGCGTGGGCGAGGGCATCGTTTCCACGATCGGTTCGTCCGCTTCGCACAAAGCCGTGCTGGAGAATCCCGACAACATCTCGAAGACGGTACTGGCCAAGGGACTCGATGCGGGAACGGCGTTCGAGATCCTCTCCATCGACATCGCGGACGTGGATGTCGGCAAGAACATCGGCGCCGAACTGCAGACGGATCAGGCCGAGGCCGACAAGCGGATCGCGCAGGCCAAGGCCGAGGAGCGGCGCGCCATGGCCATCGCGGCCGAGCAGGAGATGCGCGCGAAAGTGCAGGAGATGCGGGCCCACGTCGTCGAGGCCGAGGCGCAGGTGCCGCTGGCGATGGCGGAGGCCTTCCGCACGGGCAACCTGGGCATAATGGACTACGCCCGCTATCGCAATGTCACGGCCGACACCGACATGCGGCGCGCGATCGCGGGTCCGGACGACGGCCGGCGCGGAGAGCAGTAGATGGAAGACCTCTTCTGGGTGATCGTCATCATCTTTTTCGTGGTGGGGCCGGTCATCGAGAAGGTGCTGAAGGGCGGGCGCGGCGCGCAGCCGCCCGCGCGCGGTCGCGCGCAGCGCCAGCCGCCGCAGCGTCGCATGCCCGCACAACGTCCTGCGGATCGCGATGGCATCACGCGAGCCGGGTCCCGGCGCCCGGAAACGCCCGCGCGGCCCAGGCGCGTCGAGCCGTCATCGAGCGGCGCGCAGGACCTGCTGCCCGCCGAGTTGTGGGAGGTGCTGACCGGCCAGCGGCCGATGCCGCGGCCACCGGAACCGGTCGAGGCGCCGGAGTTCGAAGTCGAAGAGGCTCGCCCCGAAATCCCGCCCGCCCGGGTTCCGGCGCGCAGCGAAGACGCGGAGGCCGGCGATCTGATGCGCCGCCGCCAGCGCGAGCGCATGGCGGCCCGTTGGGTCGAACACAAACCGCCCGCCGTCGTGTCGATGGAGTCCGAGCCGCTGGAGGCGGAGGCGAGGCACGAGGCGTTCCACAGGAAGATCGACGCTTCCGCAGCCGCCGCGCAGCCTGCCGTTCCGGCCGCGGTCGCGTCGGCCATCGCACCGCTGCTGCGCAACGCCGGCCGTGACGAGATCCGCCGGGCCATCCTGATGCAGGAAGTACTGGGCCGGCCGCGGGGACTGGAGTAGCCCGGCGCCCCCCGTTAGCTTTCCGCCCGCCCGCCCGGGTGGCGAAATGGCAAACGCAGCGGACTCAAAATCCGCCGGGGGCAACCCCTTGAGAGTTCGAGTCTCTCCCCGGGCATGCGTTTCATCCCGCCGCCTGCATCGGTCCCGCCACGACAGCCCGTCCACCGTTTCTCGAAGCTGAACGCAGCGCTCATGATGGCTCCGGGAGGTCCTGGAGCGGCCGCGGGGGCAGCGCATCGCGCACTTCGTCGAACACCCGCTCGTACGCCTCCACCATGCCGGCCAGCGAGAAGTCGCGCACCGCGCGCTGGCGCGCGCCGGCCGCCAGGCGGCGTCGTTCACCGGCGTCGTCCCGCAAACGACGGATGGCGCCGGCCACCTCGCGCGCGTCGCCGGGCGTGACCAGCAGCCCGTGCACGCCATCCCCGATCTGCTCCGGGTGACTGGACGCGCGCGATGCGATGACGGGGAGACCGCACGCCATGGCTTCGATCACGGCGTTGGAAAAGCCCTCTGCCGAGGACAGGTGCACGCCGGCATCGGCGGCCGCGAGGACGTCGGCGATGTCGGATCGCGTGCCGGTGAAGCGCGCCTCGATGCCGCGCGCGGCGGCCGTCTCGCGCAATGCCGCCTGCGCCGGCCCATCGCCCACGATCAGCGCGTGCACGCCGGCCTCGCTTCCCAGTTCGGCCAGCGCCTCCAGCAGGACATCCACGTTCTTGCGGGGCTGCAGGATCCCGTGGTAACAGACGACGAAGGCATCCCGGGGCAGGTGGAACTCCGCACGCATCCGGTCGCGCACTTCGGGCAGCGGCCGGAACTCATCCGGGTCCTTGCCGTTGTGGATCACGCGGATGCCGACGGCCTCGAGCCAAGGCGTCGTGCGCAGGAGGCCAGCCTGCATGGCCCTGGAATTGACGACCACGCGCTGGACCCGCTGCCACAGGATCCGGTACGTGACGCTGTTACGCAGCACGCTGGGCGCGCCGTGCCGGTGGATGATGGGCAACCGCCGGCCGTGCGGCGTGAGCGCGCGCGCCGCGACGCTGAACTTGATGTCCTTGCGCCGGTCTGCGAGGAGCACGTCGGGTCGAACCCTGTGGATGACGCCCGCGAGCTGGACGGCGCGCACCAGATTCAACTCGGCGCCCAGCCCGAGTGGTCTGATCTGCACGAGCGGATCGGCCTGTAGCCTGTGCTCGAGTGCGCCGCCCGGCCGGACCACGACGGTCATGTCGTGCCCGCGCTCGGCCAGCCCGCCGGCGAGTTCCCGCGCGGCGGTGACCCCGCCGCCGAGCGGGCGCGCCGAGTTGACGAAGAGGATGCGCATGCGCTCAGGCGCGGCGCCTGACGGGCGCGTCGTGCATTGATCCCGGGGGCAGGGACCCGTTACATTTGAAGTTTGCCAAAATCATTGTACTCAAAGGCTTTCGGGGTCGTCCGTGCGACTGGAACACATACGCAACTTCTGCATCGTCGCCCACATCGACCACGGGAAATCCACGCTCGCCGACCGGCTGCTCGAGGCGACCGGCACGCTCACGCACCGTGAGATGGACACGCAGGTCCTCGACAGCCTGGACCTGGAACGCGAGCGCGGGATCACGATCAAGCTGCATGCCGTACGCATGCGTCACACGGCGGCCGACGGCCAGGTCTACCAGCTCAACCTGATCGATACGCCCGGCCACGTCGACTTCACCTACGAAGTGTCGCGCTCGCTGCAGGCCTGCGAGGGCGCCATCCTCGTCGTGGATGCCACGCAGGGCGTCCAGGCGCAGACCCTGTCCAACCTGTTCCTGGCCCTCGACGCAGGGCTGGAGATCGTGCCCGTCCTCAACAAGATCGACCTGCCCAGCGCGGAGCCCGAGCGGCGCAAGGCCGAGCTGGTCGATCTGCTGGGTGTCGACGCGGACAATATCCTGGTCGTTTCTGCGAAGGAAGGGCTCGGCGTCGACGCGCTGCTCGACGCGATCGTGGCGCGGGTCCCGTGCCCACGGGGCGATCCGGATGCTCCGCTGCGGGCGCTGATCTTCGATTCGTACTACGACCGGTACCAGGGCGGCGTGCCGATGGTACGGGTCGTGGACGGGCGGGTACGTCCGGGCATGCGCATCACGTTCGGCGCGACGGAGAGCGTGTATCCGGTCGACGAAGTCGGTTACATGCGGCTGGGCCGGTTCGCCCAGCCCGAGCTGGGCCCCGGCGAGGTGGGCTACATCCTTGCCGGGATCAAGCGCGTGGCGGACACGCGCGTCGGCGATACGCTGCTCGACGCGGACAACCGGGCCGCAGAGCTGTTGCCCGGATATCGCGAGATCAAGCCGATGGTGTTCAGCGGGCTGTACCCCTCGAACTCCGAGGACTACGAGCAGCTCCGTGACGCGCTCGAGAAGCTGAAGCTGAACGACGCCAGCCTGTTCTACGAGCCGGAGACCTCGACCGCGCTGGGTTTCGGGTTCCGCTGCGGTTTTCTCGGGCTGCTGCACATGGAGATCGTGCAGGAGCGACTGGAGCGCGAGTTCGACGTCGATCTCGTGACCACGGTGCCCAACGTCGAGTACCACGTCGTTCTGACGGATGGCAGCGCACGCGACATCGAGAACCCCAGCCTCATGCCGGACCGATCCAGCATCGACCGCATCGAGGAACCGTACGTTCGCGCGCGTATCGTCTGTCCCGCAGAATACATCGGCAACGTGCAGAAGCTGTGCCATGAGCGGCGCGGTGAGTTCCGTGAGATGCACTACCTGGATCCGGCGCGCGTCGAGTTCGTCTACGAACTGCCGCTGGCCGAGATCGTGCTCGATTTCTACGATCGCCTGAAGGGGTCTACACGGGGCTACGCCAGTCTCGACTGGGAGATGCTGGAGTACCGGCCCAACGAGCTCGTCCGGCTGGACATGCTCGTCAACGGCGATCCGGTCGATGCCTTCAGCGTGATCATCCACCGCGACAAGGCCTACGACTACGGGCGGGCCATGGCAGCGAAGTTGCGTCAGCTCATACCCAGGCAGCTCTTCGAGGTCGCCATCCAGGCCTCGATTTCCGGCCGGATCATCGCGCGCGAGTCGATCAAGGCCCTGCGCAAGAATGTGACGGCCAAGTGCTACGGCGGAGACATCACACGCAAGCGCAAGCTGCTCGAGAAACAGCGTGAAGGGAAGCGGCGTATGAAACAGGTCGGCACCGTCGAGATCCCGCAGGAAGCGTTTCTCGCCGTGCTCCAGGTCGGGGATTGAGCGGCGGGCTCATCCTGCGAACGCCGAGCCATCTCGGCGATCTCGTCATGTCCCTGCCCGCTCTGATCGCCGCCCGGCCGGACGCGGTCGTCGTTCCGCACCACCTGGCCGACCTGGTACCGCTGGCCGGCGTGACGGGCAAGGTGATCCCGCTGCAACCCGGGACGCGGGGGCTGCGCGCGGCGAGACCCGTGATCCGGCGCGGCCGCTACGAGCGCGGCGTTCTGCTGGCACCGTCGTTCTCCAGTGCACTCCTCTTCCGGACCGCTCGCGTACGCAGCATCCGCGGGGCGGACTCGGACCGGCGCGCGTTTCTCCTGCACGACATCGTACGGCGGGACGGCCTCGCGGGCCTGCACCGTGCAGAGCAGTACATGGTTCTGGCGACGGGCGAGCGACCGGCCGTCCCGCCGCAGCCGCGTGTGCAGTTGCCGGAGCCGCTGCTGCACCGGTGGCGTCGGCTCTTCGAGGCGAGGGACGCTCGCGTCGCAGGCATCTTCCCCGGGACGCGCGCGCCGGCCCGGCGCTGGGAGCCGCTGCGTTTTGCCTCCGTCGTCCGCCGCCTGGCCGCGCAGGGCACCCGTGTGATCGTCTTCGGCGATCCGTCGGAGACGGAACTGACCCGCGCCGTCGCCGGCGAATGGGGCTTCGATGCGGGCGGCCGCACCGACATCGCACTGCTGGCGGCCGGGCTGCACACGTGCCACATTCTCGTGTCGAATGACACGGGGCCGATGCACCTCGCGGCAGCGGTCGGGACGCCCACGGTTTCGCTGTGGGGCGCAGGCGATCCGGGCGTCACCGGGCTGACCGGACCGGAGCACACGATCATCCGGCGCACCGATCTGCCCTGCGTGCCCTGCGTGCGCAACGAGTGTCCGCGCCAGGGCCCGGGGACGGTCCTTCCCGAGGCCCACCGCGAGTGCATGAACCTGATCGAGGTCGAGGATGTGATGCGTGCGATTGACGCGAGCATGAACCGATGACGGCCGCGTCCGCCGACAGGCGCTGGATCATCGGCGTCGACCTGGGCGGCACCAACATCGTCGTAGGCGTGCTGCCCATGGATGGCGGCAACGGCGACGTCATCGCCCGGCGCACGGTCGCCACGGAAGCGCAGCGTGGCGCGAAGTACGTGGTGGACAGGATCGTCGGGCTCATCGGCGAGGCGCAGGAGGAGGTCGTGTCGCGGTTCGGCGGGACGGACGCCGATTTCGCCGGCATCGGCATCGGCTCGCCGGGTCCGCTCAATCGCAGCACCGGCACGGTCATCAATACGCCCAACCTGGGCTGGCGCAATTTCCCGCTGCGCGACCTGATCTCGCGCGCCATCGGACTGCCGGCCACGCTGGACAACGATGCGAACTGCGCGACGTACGGCGAGTGGTGGCTGGGCGCGGGCCGCAACGTGAATACCCTGATCGGGCTGACGCTCGGGACCGGGATCGGCGGCGGGATCGTGCTGAACGGCGAGATCTTCCACGGCGTCAGCGACGCGGCCGGCGAGATCGGCCACATGACCATCGATTCGACGGGCCGGCGCTGCAAATGCGGCAACTACGGCTGCCTCGAGGCGTACGCCTCCGGCCCGGCCATCGCGCAGCGCACGATCGAGGGGATCGAGACCGGCGCGCAATCGCTGCTGCCGGGCCTCGTCGACGGCAAACTGGAGAACATCACGGCCGCCACCGTCTACGAGGCGGTCGTGCTGGGCGATCCCTACGCCAATGAAGTGATGCGGGAGACGGCCAAATTTCTGGGTGCCGGCGTCGCCAACCTGATCAACATCCTGAATCCGGACATGATCGTGATCGCGGGCGGCGTCACGCGGGCGGGCGAGCACCTGTTCGTGCCCCTGCGTGCGGAAGTGCGCCGGCGCGCGTTCCGCGTTGCCGAGGAAGCCTGCCAGATCGTATCCGGTCAGCTCACGGGCACGGCCGGCCTCATCGGCGCGGTGGCCGTGTTCAAGAAAGAGACGTACGGTACGGTCTGAGGCGGGGATGCGGCTGGGTGTGATCGGGACGATGGTCTGGGACCGGATCGAGGCGCGTGACGCGGGCGCGCCCGTCATCGAGGAGTGGGGCGGCATCGCCTACGCGCTCGCCGCCGCTGCCGCGGCGCGACCGGACGGCTGGGACATCGTGCCCATCATGAAGGTCGGGAACGACCTGGCCGAGCAGGCCGTGCTTTTCTGCGCCGGTCTGCCCGGGCTGGATGTCGGGACCGGGATCCGCCGCGTCGCGGAGCGCAACAACCGGGTCGAGCTCCGCTACCGCGATCTGGAGCGCCGCTGTGAACGGATGTCGGGCGGCGTACCCCCGTGGACGTGGCCGGAACTCGAGCCCATCGTCCGCGGGACGGACGCGCTCTACATCAACTTCATTTCGGGGTTCGAGCTGGACCTGGAAACGGCCACGGCCCTGCGCGCGGCATATGACGGGCCCATCTACTGCGATCTGCACTCGATCTTCCTCGGCATCGAGGCGTCCGGACTGCGCACGCCGCGCGCACTGCCGGCGTGGGCCGACTGGCTGCGCTGCTTCGACTTCGTCCAGATGAACGAGGAGGAACTCACGCTGCTGTCTTCGTCCTGGCCGGATCCGTGGCGCTTCGCCGCGAACGTGGTCGGTCCGGACCTGCGCGCCCTGCTCGTGACGCTCGGGTCGCGCGGCGCCTGTTACGTCGCGGCCAGCGGGGTCGCGCCGTCGCCGCTCGACCTGCGCGAGCGGAGCGCACACATCGTTTCACCCGGGGGCGTGACCTCACGCAAGCTCAGCGCAGCCGCCGGCCCGCAGACGGGCGACCCGACCGGCTGCGGGGATGTGTTCGGCGCGACGTGCTTCTGTGCGCTGCTCGCGGGCGCATCGCTCGATGACGCGCTGCAGCGCGCGCTCGACGCGGCGGCCATCAACGTGCTGCACCGCGGCGCCACCGGGCTCCATGACCGGCTGCGCGGGTCTCCGCTGTCATGAAAGTCGTCACTCTGCCGGCGCGGCTCGAAGAGCGGACGTTCGACCAGGTCGTGCGCGGACTGGAGGGCGATGCGGGCGAACGACGCCTGTTCGACGCCCGGGCAGTCCGCTGGGTCGACCCGTTCGGGATGCTGGGCCTGCTGGCCGTCGGCACGGTGGCCTGCCGCACCGCCGACCCGCCCATCCTGCAGCTGCCCGAGGCGCCCGAGGTGGTCAGCTACCTGATGCGCATGGGGTTCTTCACGCACGCCGCCGATCGTTTCGAGATCCATGGCGCTCCCCGGCGGCCGCGCACGGACGGGCCGTCCGATGTGCTGCTCGAGATCATGCCCGTGAACACGCACGCCGATGTGCACGCGGTGGTCGACCTCGTGAACGAACGCGGCGTGCGCATGCTGACCAACCAGCTCGGCTACCCCGGCCACGAGGCATTCCAGTTCAGCGTCGTGCTGTCGGAAGTGTGCCAGAACATCGTCGAGCACGCGGAGGCCGGCGGCTGGGTGGCCACACAGTCCTACAACTGGTCGCGCAGGCTCGGCCGCCAGGTCGTCGCGATCGCGGTTCTGGATGTAGGGATCGGCTTCGCCGCCTCGCTGGCCCCGGCGCACGCGGCCCGACACGGCGGCCAGTGGACGGACGCGGCGGCCCTCGAAGCGGGGTTCCTGCACGGCATGACGCGCTTTCACGATCCCGGCCGGGGGCAGGGTCTGCAGCAGATCCGCAAGCGCGTGGGCCGTTGGGATGGTCGCATCTCGATCCGCAGTGGCACCGCGCGCATCGCCGATGTGCCCGCCTGGGATGACGCGCCGCCGCTGGAGGAGGGGCTGCCATTTCTCGCGGGGGCTCAGATCGGTATCGTACTTCCGGCCCGGGCGGACGAGGCAGCGCCGGGCACGCCGTCGAAGAGGAGGAGCGGTTCGTGAGGCATCCGTCGCGCAAGGTGATCCCGTTTTCGTTCGATCTGTCCTCGCTCGCGCCCCGGACGGTGGCCAGCCTGTACTCGCACCTGGTGACGCGACCCACGGGTCGCGCACTGCGGCTCGGCATCGAGAGCCAGATCGGCGACATCGGCGGGCGCTGCCTGTCCATCCTCGACTTCACACAGGTCGTGGTCCTCGACTACAGCTGCGCCGACGAGGCGGTGGCCAAGCTGCTGCAGCGCTACGGGACGGCGGACCGGCCGGCGGACGTGTACTTCGTCGCTCGCGGTCTTGGAGAGCGGCACCGCGAGCCGCTCGAGGCGGTGCTGGTGCGGCAGAATCTGGCGCTGGTCGCGGAGATCGAAACGCGCGGGTTCGAACTGCTCGGCGCGGCCGGCGACGGCGAGCGCGCAACCTGGGCCGCGCTGGAGCAGGCGCGGGCTGCCGGGCTGGGTGAGATCGCGGCATTCGCGGGCATTCCGGCTGCCGAGGTGCGCGATACGCTGGACAGGCTGGTCGATCGGCGGCTGGCGGTGCGACCTGCGGCCGGTTTCTACTGGGCGCTGAGCGGGATGCTCGATCTCAGCGTGTGAAACGGGGTGCCCGGGCCCGTTCGACTCGCCCGTTCAGCACGAACCACAGAATGCGGTTGACGGCCTTCAGCGTGGCCAGGGCCGCGGCACTCTCCGAGCCGTCCTCCAGCGGGTGTGCACCCACCACGCGCTCGGACCGGCGGCCCAGGCGCAGGGAAGCGACCGTCGCGGCAACCAGCACGTAATTCGTATCGTGCGCCACAACGGGCGTGGCGAATTCCAGACTGAAGCGCACCGCCGCCCCGGTCATGCGGTTGATCGCCGCGAGTACGGCTCCGGCCGCGGCCCGGCTGCGGCCCGCCTCCGATTCCAGTTCCGTCGCCTCGCCTTCGTAGCCTTCCGTGTCGAGCATGAGCCGGGTCCGGACGGTGATGCGTCCGCCCGCGCTGGACGTCTCGACGTGCTCGAGCCGGACCCGTTCCGCGACGGCGGCGGTCCCCGTTCCTGCGGGCAGCGTGGTTTCCTGGGCCTCGTCGATCTGTGCGATGCTGATGATGCGCTGGTCGATGGGAATGCGCAGCCGGTCCTCGAGCAGCGACTTCACGTGGGCGGCGAACTCGCGCGGCCGGGGACCCGGCCCGATCAGCAGATGGATCTCCCGCGGTCGACCGAACGCGTCCGGCTGCACGAACACACCCACGACGGCGGGCTCGTCGCGGAGAACCGATTCGGCGGCGGCTTTCAGATCCTGCTTTTCCATGCTCCGGGGGTCGGGTGTGGCACGTGTCGTACCCGGCGGGACGCGCAGGAGAATGCGCGGCACCCGGGGGCTGGTCAAGTGCTGCGGGACAGACCCGCCGCCGGCCGGCCGTTTGCCCGCGCCCGCCGCCACTCGTAGGTTGCGCGTCACGCGAACGCGTAGACCCGGCACCGCCGTACGTTTTCCGCAGGACAGCCATGAAAGGTGTCATCATGGCGGGTGGCTTCGGCACCCGCCTGAAGCCGCTGACCATCAGCAGGCCGAAACCCATGGTGCCCGTCGCCAACCGGCCGATGATGGAGCACATCGTCGAGCTGCTCAAGCGGCACGGCATCACGGACCTGATCTCGATTCTGTACTATCAGCCCGAACAGATCACCTCGCACTTCGGGGATGGCGCGGCCTTCGGCGTCTCGATGCAATACGTGACGGCAGAGGCCGACTTCGGGACGGCCGGCGCGGTGAGAAACGCTGCCGACCTGATCGGTGACTCGCCGTGCATCATCATCAGCGGCGATGTCCTGACGGACTTCGACCTGGGCGCGGCCATGACGGAGCACAGCGCGCGCGGCGCCGAGGCCACGATCGCCCTGACCATGGTCGAGAACCCGCTGGCCTACGGCATCGTCATCGTGAACCAGGAAACCGGCCGCATCGAGCGTTTCCTGGAGAAGCCGACGTGGGGCCAGGTCTTCAGCGATACGATCAACACGGGCATCTACCTTCTCGAGCCTGCAGCCCTGGCGCGCGTTCCCGTCGCCACGAACTACGATTTCTCCAAGGACCTGTTTCCATCCATGCTGCGTGCGGGCGCGGCGCTGTATGGACACATCGCGCACGGCTACTGGCGCGACGTCGGGAATATCGAGGAGTACCGCCGGGCGAACGAGGACGCTCTGGCCGGCCGCGTGCATGTGCTGCCGCGCGGCACGGCCCGTCAGGAAAGCCAGGCGACGATTCACGGCGAACACGGCGCCGTCGTCGGGCGCGAGGTCCGCATCACCGGGTCCGTGGTGCTGGGCCGTTCGAGCACGATCGGCGCGCGTGCATCGCTCGAGAACGTCATCGTGGGTGCCGGCTGCGAGATCGGCGAGGGTGCGGAACTGCGTGATGTCGTGCTGTGGGAGGACTGCCACGTCGGGAAGAATGCGCGCGTGTACGAGACCGTGTGTGCCGCCCGTGTCCGCATCGGCGAAGGCGGACTGGTGCGCGAGAAGTGCATCCTCTCCGACGACGCGAACGTGGGCGCGTACAGCGTCGTCGGTCCCAACGTCAAGGTATGGCCGGGCAAAGTCGTCGAGGATCGCGCGGTCCTGGCCCACTCGCTCATCTGGGGCGAGGCGTGGGAACGCAATCTGTTCAACAACGCGCGGGTCAGCGGCATCCCAAATTTCGAGATGACGCCGGAAATCGCCGCCCGTCTGGGCGGGGCGTACGGCTCGATGCTGGGGCCGGGGGCCTTCGTCGCGATCTCCCGGGACGCAGACCGCGCATCGCGCATGGTCAGTCGGGCGCTCGTCGCGGGCTTCGTATCGGCCGGCGTGCACGTAGAGGATCTGCAGGAGATGCCGATTCCCGTGCTGCGCCACGTCGTGCATCACGGCCGCGAGGCCGGTGGCATCCACGTGCGCCGGTCACCGTTCGACAGCAAGGTCATCGACATTCTGTTCATCGACACGGACGGACGCGACCTGGCGCCCGGCAAGACCCAGTCGATCGAGCGGCTGTTCGCCCGCGAGGACTTCTCGCGCGCAGGCCCGGAGGGGACGGGCGATCTGTACTTCCCTACGCGCATCGTGGAAGGCTACTCGGAACACTTCCTGACTGAGATCGCCCGCGAGCTCATCACGAGCCGGCATTTCAGTCTGGTGGTCGATTTCGCCTACGGATCCACTGCCGGCGTTTTCCCGCGGCTGCTGGGCGCGCTGGGCATCGACATGGTGAGTCTGGATGCCTACGCGGCGCCCGGCCGCCTCACGCGCAGCGATGACGAGTTCCAGGAGAGTCAGCGTCGGCTGGGCGGCATTGTGCAGTCCGTGCGCGGACAGCTGGGTCTGTGGCTGGACCCGGGCGGCGAGGTGATCTACCTGGTCGACGATCAGGGGCGGCCGCTGTCCGGCGAGCAGACGCAGGCCATCTTCGTACAGCTGGCACTCCGGCATCTGGGCGTGCACCGCGTCGCCGTGCCGGTCACGAGTCCGTGCGCCGTAGTGCGCGCGATCCAGGAGGCCGGTGCCGAGCTGCTTTGGACCAAGACCGAGCATCACGCAATGATGGGGTCGGCGACGGATGCCGACTTCGTTGCCGGAACACGCGGCGAGTTCATCTTTCCGCAGTTCCTTCCCGCGTACGACGGCATGTTCGCCTCGGTGCGGTTCCTCGAAGGCATCGCCCGGTGTGACGCGGCGCTGCACGAGCTCGTCGACCAGCTGCCGCCGATCCACGTGCTGCAGGAGCGCGTGGCATGCCCGTGGGGCCGGCGCGGCGCCATCATGCGGCGTCTGGTCGAGTTCACCGAGACGCAGCGCCGCGATCTGGTCGACGGCGTGAAGGTCTGGACCGCGGACGACGACTGGGCGCTGCTCATACCGCACTCGCACCGTCCGTATTTCGTCGTCACGGTCGAAGGACCGGGTGAGGCCGCCGCCGCCGCCCGGCTGGACGAGTGGACGCGTCGTCTGGAACGCTGGCGGGACGAAGCCTGAGCGGGACATGAAGCGCCGGATCGGGATCACGCTGATCGTCGTCCTGGGCAGCGCGCTGGTCGCGCTCATCGGCGCGTCGCTGTACGTACGCACCGCGCGCACGGCCGTGGCTGGAGAGCGCGTCGTGCCGGGGCTTTCACAGACCGTCGAGATCTGGCGCGACTCGCTCGGCGTCCCGCACGTCTTCGCGGACGCGGAGCTGGACCTGTTCTTCGCGCAGGGCTGGCTGCACGCGCAGGACCGGCTGTGGCAGATGGAGCTGTTCCGGCGCGTCGCAGCGGGACGCCTCGCGGAGATCCTCGGCCCGGACCTCATCGAATCGGATCGGTTCCTGCGAACCGTGGGCGCGTGGCGTGCCGCGCGCGCCCAGGAAGCCGCCATGGGCGATGCGACGCGTGCCCGGCTGCAGGCCTACGTGGAGGGCGTGAACGCGTGGATCGCCGGGCACCGCGGCGCACTGCCGCCGGAGTTCCTGGCGCTGCGCTTCCGACCGGAGCCGTGGACGGTCGCGCACTCGCTGGCCATCGAGAAGGTCATGGCGTGGGATCTGTCGGCCTGGGGTTCGGCGGTCTCGGCAGCGCGCGCCGCCCGTCTCGATCCGGAGCGGGCGCGCTGGCTCGACGTGGAGTGGCCCGCATGGGCGCCGGACATCCTCGATCCGCCCGCCGTCGACGCGCCGGCGCTGGCCCTGCAGCTGCTCGATGCGGTGAGCATCGCACGCGCCTCCAACGCGTGGGTGATCGGCGGCGAACGGACGCGCTCGGGCCGACCCATCCTGGCCAACGACATGCACCTCGCGCTGCGGGCGCCGTCGATCTGGTATCTGATGGCGCTGCATGGTGGCCTGTGGAATGTCACCGGCATGAGTCTGCCCGGTGTGCCGTTCATCGTCGCAGGCCACAACGACGCGGTGGCCTGGGGCTTTACCAATGCGATGCTCGACGATATCGATCTGTTCCTCGAACGCGTCGATCCGGCCGATTCGACGCGTTACCTCGTCCCGGGCGGCAGCGAGCCGTTCGAGATCGTTGCGGAAACGATCGAAGTGCGCGGCGCAGCGGCCGTGTCTTTCGAGATCCGGCTGACCCGGCACGGCCCGATTCTGGAAACCATCGGCGATCCGGCCGGGCGGGACCTGGTTGCGCTCCGCTGGGCCGCACAGGATCCGTCACGCACGCTCGATGCCGTGCCCGCGCTCAACCTGGCGCGCGACGCGCTCGATGTGGTCACCGCCGTACGGCTCTTCGAGAACCCGCACCAGAACGTGGTCTATGCCGACACGGCCGGGAACTTCGGCTACGTGATGGGCGGAAGGATCCCGCGGCGAGGCGAGGGGCGGCCGCCGCCCGACGCACCGGTGCCGGGCTGGACCGGAGAATGGGACTGGAACGGCTGGCTCCCGTTCGAAGCGCACCCGCAGGCGCACAACCCCGCGGCGGGTTACGTGGTGACGGCGAATCATCGGCAGGTCGCAGGCGAGGCCGGTGCGCTCGTCTCGCGGCACTGGGAACCGCCGTTCCGGGCGGCGCGCATCCGCGCCATGATCGAGGCCGCTGCCGAGCTGGACGCCGACGCGGTTCACGCCATGCAAATGGACGTGCGGGATGCACTCGCCGAGCGGTTCCGGGATCTGGCCGTGACTGCGGCGCGCGAAGCCGGCAACGCGTCCGGCGCCGCTGTGCTGGCCGGCTGGGATCTCGAAGCGCGCGCGGATTCCCGGGGCGCAGGACTCTTCTACATCTGGTACGAACGGTTGCGCCGCGGCGTCCGGGACCACCTGTGGGGCGGCCGGGACGGGCCGCTGCCGACGGACGCGTACATCGATATCCTCGACCGACAGGCGCTGCCCTGGGATGCGGAGCCCGACGAGGCCTTCCGCGCGCTCGCCGTGCGCGCGGCGATCGAGGCGGATTCGCTCGCCGGCGGACGTGACTGGGGCGAACTGCACACGGTGCGTTCGGCCCACGCCCTTTCGTCGTCCCCGCTGCTCGAACGTATGCTTGGCCTGGATGTCGGTGGCGTGCCCGCAGGTGGATCGCCGACGACGGTCAACGTCTCCCAGTACGATGGCGGCACGACACCGATCCGCGCGGCGTACGGGCCCAGCCAGCGCCACGTGGTAGACCTGGGCGATGTGGATGGTGCAGGCGGCTTCATTCTGCCGACGGGCCAGTCCGGGCTGCCGTTCGACCGGCACTATCGCGACCAGTGGTCGCGCTGGCTGGCGGGCGGGCTGTGGCGGATCCCGCTGGACCCGTCCGAGGCGAGCCCCCGTGCCGTGCACCGTCTGCTGCTGCGGCCCGCACAATCCGGACGATGACGACCGACGCGCCGCAAGATCCGGTCGCGCTGGCCGTCGTCGGCGCCGGCCCGTGCGGCATCGCCGTGGGGATCGCTGCGCGCGAGGCGGGCCTCTCCTGCGTACTCATCGACAAGGGCTGCGTTGCCGGCTCGATCGGCCGATACCCGACGTGGCTCACGTTCTTCAGCACGGCCGAACGACTCGAGATCGGCGGTGTCCCGTTCACGATCGCCGGTGACAAGCCGACACGACGCGAGGCGCTGCGCTACTATCAGCGACTTGCCCGCGAGTTCGATCTCGACGTGCTGCAGTATCACGAAGTGACGGCCATCGAAGGTCGGCCTGGCGACTTCCGCCTGCGCATCCGGCCGGTCCACGGCGGGGAGCGCGTCCTGCGGGCACGCAGCGTCGTCATCGCGACCGGCTATTTCGATCAACCCAACCGCCTGGGCGTGCCCGGCGCTGATCTGGCCAAAGTCTCGTACGGTTACCGGGAGGCCTATCCGTATTTCCGCCAGGACTGCATCGTCGTCGGTGGCGGCAACTCGGCAGTGGATGCCGCACTCGAACTGCACCGGTGGAACGCGCGGGTCACGCTCGTGCACTTCGAGGCCGGCCTCGACGCGGGCGTGAAGCCGTGGGTGCTCCCCGACATCACGGCCCGGCTGAATGCGGGCGATATAGCCAGCCGGTTCCGCGTGCGCGTGGCGGAGATCCTGGCCGACCATGTCGTGCTGCGGCACGAAGACACGGGCGTCCTCGAGACGCTGCCCAACGACTGGGTCCTGGCCATGACCGGCTACATGCCGGACCGGACACTGCTGCGCGGGCTGGGTGTCCGCTTCGACAGGGACACGGGTAAGCCGGTGCACGACCCGGCCACCATGCAGACGCACGTCGAAGGCGTGTTCATCGCCGGCGTCATCGCCGCCGGCAACAACGCCAACAAGGTCTTCATCGAGAACGGCCGCGACCACGGCCGGCAGATCGTAGCCGAACTCGCACGCTGAGTTGACATTGCCGAGCCGGCCGCGCTAGACTGCCGCCGAAAAACAGCGACCGGTGCGACGACCGGAACGGCCGGTCACGGTCGATCATGGATTCACCCGCCAACGATACGTGAGGCCAGCAATGCTGCCCGAGTTCAAGAATCTGCCGCTGCTCGATTTCAAGGATCCGGAGAACGCCCGCCAGATGGAGGAGGCGCTGGCCCGCGTCCGTTCCGGCCTGGGCCGGAAGTGGCCGCTGGTGATCGGCGAGCGCGAGATCCACGAGGGCGAGATGGACACGTCCGTCAACCCCGCGAATCCCGATCAGGTGATCGGCCACTTCGTGCAGGCCACGGTCGAGCAGGCCAGGGAAGCGATCGGCGTGGCCACCGAGGCGTTCGAGTCGTGGAAGAAACGATCCCCGCAGGAGCGCGTGGACGTCCTGCTGCGCGCCGCCGAAGTCATGCGGAAGCGGCGCTTCGATCTGAACGCACTGCTCGTCTACGAGGTCAGCAAGACGTGGTCGGAGGCGGATGCCGACATCGCCGAGTTGATCGATTTCGTGGAATACTACGCCCGCGAAGCGCTCCGGCTGGCTGGCCCGCAGCCCGTTGTGCCATGGCCCGGCGAGAAGAACGAGCTCCTCTACATTCCGCTCGGCGTCGGGATCGTGATTCCGCCCTGGAACTTCCCCGCCGCGATCATGGGTGGCATGACGGCCGCGGCGATCGTCACCGGCAACACCGTGGTGCTCAAGCCAGCGTCCACATCGCCGACCATCGCGGCGGTGTTCGTCGACATCCTGCGCAAGGATGCCGGGCTGCCGCCCGGGGTGGTCAATTTCCTGCCCGGTCCGGGCGCGGTGATCGGTGATGCGCTCGTCGACGACCCGCGCACGCGCTTCATCGCGTTCACCGGTTCGAAGGAAGTCGGGCTGCGCATCTTCGAGCGGGCGGCGAAGCATCAGCCCGGACAGAGGTGGCTGAAGCGCACCGTGCTCGAGATGGGTGGCAAGGACGCGATCGTGGTGGACGAGACGGCGGATCTCGATGCGGCCGCGGATGGCATTGTCGCGTCGGCGTTCGGGTTCCAGGGCCAGAAGTGCTCGGCGTGTTCGCGCGCCATCATCGTCGACTCGGTGTACGACACCGTACTCGAGAAGGTGGTGGAGCGGACGAAGCGGCTCACGGTGGGTGACCCGTCCAAGGCCGGCGTCTCGCTGGGCGCGGTGATCGACGCGAAGGCCTTCCGCAAGATCAACGAGTACATCGAGGTCGGAAAGAAGGAAGGCCGCATCGTCGCCGGCGGGCCGGGATCCGACGACGCGGGCTGGTTCATCCCGCCCACCATCGTCGCCGACGTCGCGCCGGACGCGCAACTCGCGCAGGAGGAAGTCTTTGGACCCGTCCTGGCTTTCATCCGCGCGTCGGACTGGGAAGAGGCGCTCGAGATCGCGAACAACACGGAGTACGGCCTGACGGGCGCCGTGTACACACGCGACACGCAGCGCCTGCACCGGGCGCGCGACGAGTTCCACGTCGGCAACCTCTACCTGAACCGGAAGTGCACCGGCGCGATGGTGGGTGTCCATCCGTTCGGCGGGTTCAACATGTCCGGCACGGACTCGAAGGCTGGCGGCCCGGATTACCTGCTGCTGTTCACGCAGGCCAAGTCCGTGGCCCTCAAGACCTGAGGCGGGACCCGGGCCGCCCCGCGCATCCCGTCGGCGCGACACCTCGCCGGGGATGCGGGGTAGAACCTGCGGAACGTGCTCCCGGCACAGACAGGGGAATGGGCATGGATGCGAGAGGCAGGATCGAGGAAGTCCTCGACACCATCCGGCCGGCACTGCGGTCGGACGGTGGCGATGTCGAGTTCATCGATTTCGATGAAGAGGACGGCGTCGTGCAGCTCCGTCTGATGGGAGCGTGCGGATCCTGTCCGGTGTCGATGCTGACGTTGAAGCGCGGCATCGAGACGCGCATCATGTCCGCCGTGCCTGAGGTCCGCGAGATTCAGGCGTTCTGACGTGTCGTCGAGACAAGCGAGAACGAACGGCCGGCGCCCGGCGGGGCAGCCGGCCGTCGTCGTGAGAGGGGACGGATGATCGACCGGAATGAGATCGTCGCGCGCGTGCGGCACGCGCTGGCCGGTGTCGTGGACCCGCGCAGCGGAACCGGCGTGCTGGAGAGCGGCCACGTGCAGGAGATCGACGTGACCGAGGACGGCCGCGTCACGTTCGCGTTCCGCCTGGGTCCGGAGGATCCGGGCACGCTGGTCCGGGAAGCACGGGCCGCGGTCGAGGCCATCGAGGGCGTGAGCAAGGTCAAGATCGATGTGCAGTTGCCGACGGCCGCGCCGGAGAAGCCGCGCGGCCGCGGACTGCGGCCGGGTTCCGTCCCGGCGCCCACGCCGGATCCGCGGCTCGTCGAGGGCATCGCGCACGTGGTCGCAGTCAGCTCCGGCAAGGGCGGTGTCGGCAAGTCGACCGTGGCGGCCAACCTGGCCGCAGCGCTGGCGCGGCGAGGCCAGCGTGTGGGGCTGCTCGATGCAGACGTCTACGGTCCGGACATCCCGCTGATGTTCGGTGAGACGCGGCGCCCGAAAGTGACCGGTGAGAAGGGCCAGGAGAAGATCGTGCCGCTCGAGGCGCACGGTGTGAAACTGATGAGCCTGGGGTTCCTGCTCGACGAGGAGCAACCGGCCATCATGCGCGGCCCTCTCGTCTCCGGCATCCTGCGCCAGTTCCTGGAGCAGGTCGAATGGGGACCCCTGGACTGGCTCGTCGTCGACATGCCGCCGGGCACCGGGGACGCCCAGCTGTCGCTGGTCCAGATCGTGAACGTCGATGGCGCGGTCCTGGTGACGACACCGCAGGCCGTTTCGACCAGCGATGTGCGTCGGGCCGTGCGCATGTTCGAACGCGTGAACACGCGCGTGCTGGGCATCGTCGAGAACATGGCCGGGCTCACCTGCCCGCATTGCGCCGGCACCATCGACGTGTTCGGCATGGAGGGCGGTCGGCACCTGGCCGAGGCGATGAACGTGCCTTTCCTGGGCAGTGTGCCGCTCGACCCCGACGTGCGCGTGGCCGGTGACGCGGGTGTGCCCACGGCCGTGGCCGCGCCCGACTCGGCAGCCGGCGTGGCGTTCGCGGAGGTTGCGGCGGCGGTCCTGTCCGCGGCCGGGGACGCGATCCCCGTGTCATGACCGGCGCCGCGCCGGCCCGCGCCATTCCTCGCCGCATCACCCTGCTGACGGACTTCGGTACGGAAGACGGATACGCCGCCGCTCTGCGCGGCGTACTGGCCACGCTCGTCCCCGATGTCCTCGTGGAGGACATCAGCCACGCCATGGGGCACGGCGACATCGCGGCCGCGGCATGGTGCCTGACCGCGTTCTGGGACCGCTATCCGCCGGGGACGGTGCACGTCGTCGTGGTCGATCCGGGCGTGGGCGGAGCCCGGCGCGGCCTGGCGGTCGAAGCCGAGGGACGTTTCGGCGTGGGCCCGGACAACGGCGTCCTCGATGCGATGCTGGCGGCCCCGGGCGCCCGTGCCGCCCAGCTCGATCGGCCCGCGCTCTGGGCGACGACGGTGTCGCCGACGTTTCACGGCCGCGACATCTTCGCGCCCGTGGCCGCCCACCTGGCGGTGACGCGGGACCTGTCGGGGGTGGGCACACCCGTGGGGGATCCGGTGCGTCTCCCCGACCGTCCGCCGGATCCGCTGCCGACGGGGTGGCGCGGTGTCGTCGTTCACGCGGATCGGTTCGGGAACCTCATCACGAACCTGACCGCCGGGAACGTTCCGCCGGGAGCCGTGGTGCGCATTGGCGGGGTCGACGTCGGACCGCTTCGCACCACGTATGCGGACGTCGCGCCGGGTTGCGCCGTCGCCCTGATCGGTTCTGGAGGGCGGCTGGAGATTGCCGTCCGCGACGGCAACGCCGCGCAGACGTTGGGGGCCCGGCCCGGCGCGACGATCGAGGTAACCCGGTCCTGAACAAGAAGCGGCGGGGGCCTGCCACAGGCC
>JBFFZF010000002.1:0-63787 GCA_041568755.1 Longimicrobiales bacterium
GCCGCCGAAGCCGCCGCCGAAGCCGCCCGCGCCGGGCGCGAAGAAGGCTGCGAGCCGTGGTGATGCGCCACCGCCTCCGCCTCCGGGTGGGGGACGTGGCGGGCCGCCGAAGCCGCCGCCGAAGCCGCCCGCGCCGGGCGCGAAGAAGGCTGCGAGCCGTGGTGATGCGCCACCGCCTCCGCCTCCGGGTGGGGGACGTGGCGGAGCGCCGAAGCCCCCCCCGCCCGGCGGCATCGGCGGACCCAAGAAGCCGTCGTTCCCGCGGCGAGGCCGCTAGCAATCGAGTCGCGTGGCGCCCGCCCGCGGGCGTCCGCATGACCGCAATTCCGTGACCGCCCGGCCCGACGTGGCCGGGCGGTTCATCGGCCTTCCGCCCTGAAGGAGCCAGCCATGACACCCACGGGGGCGCGTACGAAGCGCGCACTTTCCATCGGCATCGACGCCTACGAAAAGATCAGTGTTCTCGACGGTTGCGTGAACGACGTGAAGCTGATGCGTCAGGTCCTGACCGAGGTGTTCGGCTTCGACGAAGCGAACATGACGCTGCTGACGAACGAGCAGGCGAACCGGGTCAACATCCTGGCCGCGCTCGACACGTTGATCGAGCAGACCGGGGAAGGCGACATCGTGGTCATCCATTACGCGGGCCACGGCTCGCAGATGACGGACCTGGAAGGCGATGAGCCGAGCGGGCTGGACAGCACGATCATGCCGGTGAACAGCGAGGGGTGGAGTGGTGACAACCACGACATCACGGACGATGAGATCCACCTGCGGCTGCTCAAGCTGGGTGAGAAGACGGACTACATCACGCTGATCTTCGACTGTTGTCACTCGGGCACGATCACGCGCGACGCCTTTGGCGGGAAAGCCCGTTCGGCGCCGGCGGACCGGCGCCCGCCGGAAGAGATCCGCGCGATGCGTCAGAGGCTGGGCATCGCACTGCTCGACCGGAGCAACCCGCGCAGGAACGGGCCGAGCGGCCTGCTGCCGCTGTCCGGCAAATACGTGCTCATGTCCGGCTGCCGGGACGAGGAGCTGTCCTACGAACACAAGCCGGAAGAGCTGGGCGGCGAGACGGCGCACGGCGCGCTGACCTGGTTCCTGACCAACGAGTTGCGGCGCGCGACGCCCGGCACGACGTACCGGGATGTGTACGAGCGCGCCGCCGCAAACGTCACGGCCGCGAACCGGCGGCAGCACCCGCAGATGGAGGGCACGGCGGATCGCGAGATCTTCGGCATCCGGGATTTCGAGCCGATGCGTTTCGTGCGCGTGCTGCGGAGGTCTGGCCAGACGGTGACGCTCGGCGCGGGCGCGGCGTTCGGCGTGACCGCAGGCTCGAAGTACGACGTACACACCCAGGGCACGAAGCAGACCGAGGGCGTCGAGCGGCTGGGCGAGATCGAAGTCACGTCGGTCCAGGCGACGACGGCGCAGGCCAAGATCGTCGAGGAGTCGGCGCCCGATGCGATCGCCGCGGATGCGCGCGCGTTCGAGACGGAGCACGTGTACGGCGACATGCGCCTGGCCGTCGAGGTCGTCGCGCCGCCGGCGCTCGAAGCCGAGGGCAAGGCGCTGATCGAACGGATCGAGGCTTCGAAATCGGTGAAGCTGGCCGATGCCGGACAGGGCGCGACGATGCGGGCGTACCTGCTGGCCGCGCGTGCGGAGGTCGGGGCGGATGCGCCGGCGCCGCAGCTCGGCGCGTTGGCCGGGCCGACGTGGGCCGTGGTGCGCGAAGATGGCGAGCTGGCCATGCCGCCCAAGACGCCCGCACAGCTCAAGGACGTCGTCGCGAACCTCGAGACGATCGCGCGTTATCGGCTGGCCCTCGGGCTGGTGAACCCGGACCCTGACAGCAGGCTGGCCGCACCCGTCGAGGAGGACGGGCAGCTGCTGCCGCGCTTCGAGATCCAGCTTTTGCGACCGGGCGACGCAGAAGGCGAGTGGGTGGTCGCGGAGCCGGACCCGGACACGAGCCAGATCGTGTTCGAGGCGATGGATCCGCCGTCCGAGGAGCAGGAGCGCGAGTGGGAAGAGACCGGCGACTACCCGCCGCCGAATTTCGGCGTGCGCATCATCAGCCGGCACGACAAGCCGGTCTTCGCGACCATGCTCGACTTCGGCGTGGCGGGCGCGATCTCACTTCTGTATCCGGCGCCCGGCGCGCAGGAGATGCTGCGCGAGAACGGCAACTTCAGCGTGACCGATCTGTTGCCGCTGTCGTTTCCGACGGTGTTTCCCTTCGCGGAGGACCCCGTCCACGGGGGCGCGGCCGAAGGAACGGAGACGATCAAGCTGATCATCACGACGAAGAGCGCCGACTTCAGCTTCCTCAGGCAGGAGAGCGTGCGGTCAGCCGCGGTGCGTGCGCCGTCGCCGCTCGAGTCGCTGTGGGAGTCCGCGGCCAAGGGGAGCGCGACGCGGGACGCGAAGCGGCGGCCCACGAAGCCGAAAACCGAGGCGGAGGACTGGACGACGGTCGTGAAGCCGTTCGTGCTGCGCCGGCGGACCGGCGCCCCGCTGGACGCGAGCGGCGAGCCGGTGAAGCTGGGCACGGTGGCGCTGAAGACCGACGGGCTCAGCGGCGAGGCGACGCTGCACACGGAGCGAGGCCGTGCGGCCGCGGCCGCCCTCCAGGCCGGTGGCCTGCTGGGTGCGCTCGAAGCCGAGAACGTCGAGCTGCGCCAGACCGTGAGCCTGTCGAACACACGGGAGACCGGGCCGGCCTCGCGGTCGGCACGCGGCGCACCCGCGATCGAGGTGCAGATCGAGGATCCGGGAGCAGGCCGCGGCCAGATGCTGCTCACGACGGATGAGACCGGCGCCGTGTCCTGGGTGTTCGCGGAGCCGGCGCCGGCCGGCGCGCGCGGCGGACCGCCGGTACCCGGTGGTGCGCGCACGTACGTGATTCCGCGCGCGAAGGCGACCGCGCCGGCCGGCGAGCCGGGCGCGCGCGGCGTGATCGGTGCGGTCGGCCGCAAGCTGCTCAAGGAGCTGGTGTTCCCGCTGGTCGATCCGCTGATCGGCGCCGTCACGGAGACGTTCGTCGGCCGCTGGGAGGCGCGCAACCGGCCGTACGGGATCCGCACGTTCACGCCGGACGACTACACGCAAGCCGTGGACCACGCGCAGGCCTCCGCCGGGCAGATCGACGGCGAGGGCTGGAAGCGGCTGGGGGCCGGTCGCGCTCTGCTCCTGGTGCATGGCACGTTCAGCCGCGCGCACAGCGCGTTCGGCGCGTTGCCACGCGAGTCCGTGGAGGCGCTGCACGCGCTTTACGACGGCCGCGTCTTCGCGCTGGATCACTTCACGCTGTCGCAGGATCCGAAGCAGAACGTGAACTGGCTGCTCGATCGCCTGCCCGGCGACGCGTCTCTGGATGTCGACATCATCTGTCACTCGCGCGGCGGTCTGGTCAGCCGGGTCCTGAACGAGAAGCAGAGCGAACTGAGCCTGGGCTCGCGCAGCCTGCGTGTCGGGCGGATCATCTTCGTAGGATCGCCGAACGCGGGGACGATCCTGGCGGACGGCGACCACGTGGGCGATCTGATCGACACGTACACGAACATCGCGAACTTCATCCCGGACATCGGAGTGAGCGACGTGATCTCCGGCGTGATCACGGTGGCCAAGCAGATCGCGGTGGGCGCGGTCGGCGGCCTCAAGGGTCTGCAGTCGATGCGACCGGAGGGCGACTTCGGCCAGTGGCTGAACGCCGGCGATCGCGCCGGCGACACGCGCTACTTCGCTCTCACGTCCGACTACACACCGGCCGAGCCCGGTCTGGCCAACTTCGCGAAGAACCGGCTCATGGATCTGATCTTCAAGGGTCCGAACGATCTGGTCGTGCCCACGAACGGCGTGTTCGAGGACAACGGGTCCGGTTTCTTCCCGATCGAGGATCGCCACGTCTTCACCGGCACGGACGGCATCGCGCACACGGCGTTCTTCGGGAACCGCGCGGCGCGGGACAAGATGATGAGTTGGCTGCAGGCGTAGCGCCGCGTCCGGGCTGGCTGCAGCGGGAGCCGGCGAGGCGGCCCGGCCGGGATGACGCCCGGCCGGGCCGTACTCATGCCGCGTGACTCAGAAGTTCACGACGAGCGCGACGGTGAACACGCTGTCCAGTTCGTTCAGTGGCGTCGCCACGTTCTGGCCGGTGGGCGCGCCGCCGCTGGTCTGGAGCGGGACGAGGACGAGCGACGGCTGATTGTCGAACAGCAGCTGCAGGCTGGTCTTGAGAGCCAGGCTGTTGCTCAGCGCGACCGCGATCGAGTTGGTCCAGTCGGCGCGCAGGTCCTCCGTCTCGTTCAGATTCTCATCGACGAGCAGATTGCTGGTGAAGCGCGTGGTCGAGGACAAAGCCCGCTGTGCTTCGGCGGAAATGCGCAGCCCCGCGAACGAGTCCTTCCGGGTCGGATCTTCGACCACATCGTCCTGGAACGTGTACGTGAAGCCGTAGTCCGTCTTGAAGACCGTGTTCTCGGTGTCGACCCACGAATTGCCGGCCCCGGCGATGACGCCATACCGGTTCTGCACGCCCGCGAACGTGTTGCGGTTCCAGCCGGCGCCGCCGAACAGGAACATGCGCGGGCTGAGCGAACGGTCGTAGCGTGCCCGTGCGTAGTAGGACTCCGCGGTCAGCGCACTCGTCTCCGTCTCGTTGACGACGAAGCTGGACGCGGTGCCGCGCGCCGAGCGGGTGCGCGTCGAGGATTCGGTGCGCAGGCCACCGGCCTCGAAGCGGAAGCGGGCGGACTCCCAGAGCCTGCGCAGGTCGTTCTTGAGGCCGAACGTGCTGGCCGCCGAATTGCCACCGGTCCAGACCGAGGTCAGTTCCGTCGTATTGTACCAGCCGGGCGGCGGCGGGTCCTGCGCCATGGCCGCGCCCGGCAAGAGCATCGAGAGTACACCCGCAAAAACGCAATGAACGACTCGCAGCATCAGATTCTCCTGGATCGTGTTGCAGGGAACGTCGGTCCGGCTCTATTGCCGAACCACATCGTCGAAGTAGCGGCTGTTGGAAATGCCGATGAGTCTGCCTTCGTGCTCGATGAGCGTCTGCGTGGGCGTGATCGAGTGGAGGATGCCCCGCTGGCCGCCCAGCTCGATATCCTCGCCGACGCGGAAGCTCTGCCGCACGTAGAAGCCCGCAAGCATGTTGCGGGTGATGTCTCGGGAGCCGAGGCCGAGGGACAGGCCGAATGCGAGGGCGAGGCCGCCGAGCAGGGCCGTCGAGACGAGGCGCACCATCTCGGTATCAATGCGCAGCTGGCTGACGGCCATCACGCCGAGAACGAAGAACAGGATCGCGGTCACGAGCCGGCCGAGCGAGCCGGCGAACTCGATGCCGGAGTTGTCGGCGGCCTGGGTCACGGCCCCGCCGGCCCACTGAGCCGCGGCTCCGCCCAGCACGAGGATGAGCAGGGCGGCAATGATGTTGGGCACGAAGGCCATGAACGTGGCGATCGCGCTGGAGATCGCGACCAGGCCGAGCGCGTCGGCGGCCGTGCGGGCGAACAGGATGAGCAGCAGGTAGTAGATGACGCGCGGGACGATCTGGTTGATCGATTCGCGCACGCCGAGCCGCTGCAGTCCCTGTTCGATTCCCACGCGTGCGAGGAGCGCGTCGAAGTGTACGCGCACGAGAATGGCGCGCAGGATCTTCTCGATGAGTCGGGCGACGACGAGCGCGAGGATGATGAGGCCGATCGCGCCGACCACGCGCGGTGCGGCGCCGACGATCGTCTCGAGCGTGTCCTGCAGCATCGTGGTCCAGATCTGTCGAAGTTCAGGCATGCTCGTCCTCCCGTTGGTTGTTTCTCTGGGCCAGCCACTGGAAGACGAGTCGGACGAACTCCAGCACGACGGTCGCGGGGGCGCTCCACGTGAGCTCGGTGGCCCGGGCCGAGAGCAGACGCCGATGGATCGACCGGCGCACCGCGGCGGAGAGGCCGGGCTCGGCCTCCCAGGCCAGGTCCTGGAGCTCGGGCGTCAGGTCGTCCTTTTCGTCTTCAGCCATCAGTCTTCGAGTTCATCATACTGCTTGCGGAACTCCTCGCGGCCTCTGCGGATGCGCATCTTGACGGCAGAGAGACCGATGCCGAGTTCGTCGGCGATCTCCTGGTAGGAGAAGCCGTCGAGCTCGCGCATCACGAGGGGCACGCGCAGCGTGTCCGGTATCGCATCCAGAACGGCGGCCACGCGGCGTCGGTCGTCGATGGCGTCGGTCCTTGCCTCAGCCCGCGGCGTCACCGCCAGCGCGCGTTCGCCGCCGGTCTCGGCGGTGTCGAGATCCACGTACGAGCGCTGCTTGCGGGCGCGCAACCAGTTCAGGCAATGGTTGACCTTGATGCGGTCGAGCCATGTCCGGAACCGTGCACGCTCTTCGAACCTGTGCAGCGCGAAGTAGGCCTTGACCAGAACTTCCTGCGTCAGGTCCTGGGCGTCGGCCTCCGAGCCGGACAGGTAGCGGCAGTTGGCCGCGACGCCATGCTGGTGGCGCTCGATGAGCATCTCGAACGCGCGCGTGTCGTCACGCGGCGCCGCGCGGGCGCGTGCCACCAGCGCCTCGTCCGGGATCGTCGTATCGTCGGCCATGGATCCTCTCCACTGACACCGAGGGCGGGGGAGAAGTCACATCGCGATGTGACTTTTGGCATGACGCGCGGGTCAATAGGTTCGCAGGCGCGGCGTCCGGCAAGGGCGAGCGCGGTGGCGGGCCGGCTCCGGGCCTGGGGTTCGAGGCAGGCGCAGGCCCGATGCTCCTCGCGACGGGCCGGCCGGTCCGCACGGCCGGATCCGTGTCCGGGCGGCAGGATGCCCGGTGGACGGTGCGGCCGGGGCCCCGCCGGAGGGGTCCCGATCAACTCTCAGGGAAAGGAGATGGGCATGCTGAAGGAGTTCAAGGAGTTCGCCATCAGGGGCAACGTCCTCGACATGGCGGTGGGCATCGTGCTGGGGGCCGCGTTCGGCACGATCGTGACCTCGTTCGTGAAGGATGTGCTGATGCCGCCGATCGGCCTGCTGCTGGGCGGCGTCGACTTCACGGAGAAGTTCATCCTTCTGAGTGCGGGCGATCCTGGCGCACCTTACGCGACGCTTGCCGCCGCGCAGGAGGCCGGAGCCGTCACGCTCAACTGGGGCATCTTCGTGAACGCGATCATCGCCTTCCTGATCATCGCCTTCGCCGTGTTCATGGTGGTGCGGAGCTTCAACGCCGCGAAGAAGAACGCCGAGAAGGAAGAAGAAGCCGGCCCGCCGCCGCCGCCGCCCGCGCAGGAAGTCCTGCTGGGCGAGATCCGCGATCTGCTCAAGCAGCGCGCCTAGTCTCTGACCGGTTCGCAGCATCGGAACGGCCCGATTCCCCGCGGGGGATCGGGCCGTCCGCTTTCTTCCCGTCCCGCCTCCGAGCCGGAACCGCGCAGCCCGGCCGACGCCCGCGGTCCCGCCGTCGGTTGCGGCGAGGGGTTGGCGGCCGCATTCTGGCAGGATGGGACGGCGTTTCCGTGGCACGGCTGGTCGTGGGTCCGGACGCGCCGGCGATTCGCGCGCCGGCGTCCGCCGCAGTGTTGTCTGCTGGGTCGGCATCCTCCTTCTCGCGTCGAACGGGTGTGCGCCGTCGGGGGGCGACCGGTCCGATGCGGGCGCGCCGGATGCCGCTGCGGTATCCATCTCAGAACTGCCCCGTTCCGATGTCACGAGCCCCGATCGAGAACGCTGGTACGCCGTGCTGCAATGGCCGGAGACGTGCGAGCAGGCGTTCGTCACGACGCACGCCTCTTACGACGGCGGGCTCACCTTCCACCGGCTGGCCGACGGCGTGACCCTCGTCCAGGTAACCTGCGCCGCCGGCGCGTATCAGGGGTCCAGCGTGTTCGTCCGCCTGGACGAGACGACCGAACCCGCCGTTGCACGCACGCTGACCTTCACAACATTCACGTCGGCGGACGGGGCCACACTGGAGCCGGACGAAACGGTCGAGGTGTGGGGCGAAACGACTGTTCTGGCCGAGACGCAGCAGCTGACGGTACTGACCGTCGCGCGGCAGCTGCGCGACTGCGGAACGTGGGCCCGCTACGCACTCGATGCGCCGGAGCCGCGGGTGGTGGAGGTGTTCGCGCAGGTCGTGTGTCCCGAGGAGCCGGGACCGCCGGCGCAGCCCGAACCGGGCAGGCCGCCGGACGGATGGGTGAGGATCCCCACGAACTGAGAGAGGAGCACGCACATGGTGCGCATCGACGCAACGAAGTTCTTCAACGGCTACCGTGACGCCTACGGCCGTCTGAGTCAGAGCACCGTTGCCGGAATCGAGCTGCTGGGCGGCCACATGACCAGCGATCCGGAGCTGACGAACGTGCAGTGGGCCGCGTACATGCTGGCGACTGTGAAGCACGAGTGCGCGAACAAATGGTTGCCCATCACGGAGTACGGAAAGAAGAGTTACTTCGACAAGTACGAGGCGGGCACGTCGATCGGTCGTAACCTGGGCAACACGCAGCCGGGTGACGGCTGGAAGTACCGCGGCCGCGGCTACGTCCAGATCACGGGGCGCGCCAACTACGACCGCATGACGCGGGCCTTGAAGATGCCCGGTGTGAACCTGGTCGAGGATCCGGAGCAGGCGCTCCGACCCGAGGTCGCGTACGCCATCATGTCCGTCGGGATGCGCAAGGGGATGTTCACGGGCAAGAAACTGACCGACTACATCAACGCCAACGGTTGCGATTACTTCAACGCCCGGCGGATCATCAACCTCCTGGACCGGGCCGAACTGATCAAGGGCTACGCCGTCACGCTGGAGAAGGTGATCCGCGGCGCCATCATTCGCTGAGCGCCGGCAAACCGTGAAAGCCGGCGGGGCCCCACGCCATTGCGTGGGGCCCCGCCATCGAATGAGGACTGCGAGGAAGCGCTAGTTGAGCGGGCAGCCCTGCTCGTTCAGCGCGACCAGCATGTTCTTCGTGGTCTCGTAATCGCCACTCGCCTCCGCAGCCTGCACGGCCGCGATGACATCGGCTACGCTCAGGTCGTAGTCGACACCCGGAGTGGCGGCATTCAGCAGCGCCGCGACCGCGTGACGAGCGAGCGCATTGACGCCGCCGCCGCGCCGCTCCAGTCCGTCGAGCAGTGAGATGTCCGGACTGAACAGATCCGTGCCGAAGACGGTGTCGAAATCGTCATCGGGGTCGTAGCCGACCCACGAATCGAGGTGGTGCGGCTGCTTCCAGTAACCCGGCGTGCAGCCCTCGCCGCCACCTGGGACTGCCTCGTTGAAGAAATTCACGATGGCGCCGGCCCGCTCCGTGATCGTGCCGCCGCCGACCGTGACGTGGGCCGTATCCTGGCCCATCAGCGTCCGGTCTCCGGCATTGACCACATCACCCAGCCGCTGCTTGACCTCGATCTTGGCGAGCTGCGTGCCGGCTGGCGGTGTCAACTCCTCGACGACGGCCATACCGTTGATGCCTCCATTGACCAGCAGTTCACACTCACCCGGCATCAGCGAGAATGCGTCGTTCAGGTTGGGATCCGCGCTCGTCACCGTGAAATCGTATGTCCCTGCGGGACTCGAGATGTCCTTGCAGACGAGCAGGAACTCACCGACTGGATCGTCCGACGGGTCATCAGGCGCGACCTGGAAGATCGGTTCGAAATCTCCTGGTGCGGTCGTCACGGATTCGCTGCAGGCGATCGGAACAAGCGCGACCAACAGGAGGGGAAGGAGCCTGGGAAGTTTCATCGCGGTCTCCCTGCTGGAGGAAAGGAACGGAAGACTCGTGCAGCGGCGCAAAGCTCGTGCCGGAATGATGCCGACGTAACTCGCGGGTTGTGCGCTGCCAGGTGTTGCACCGATGCCGTGGACGTTGCAGTCGTCAACGGCGGAGCAGCTTACGTGCCAGACGCGGATCTCACGGCCCTGCCAGTGTGTTGTCCCGCCGGTTCGTGGATTCAGGCGGACACCTTCTCGAGGAACGCGACGATCTCGCGGATCTGATCGGCGGTGAACTCCTGTTGAAGGATTCCGCGCGAGTGCTCCGACATCCGTTCGACGACGACGTACCAGTCGAGCGGCGAGTGCTGTCGCGGATCGGGGAGCGCGTGGCACTTGGCACAGGACTCCTCGAATGTTGCACGACCGGGCAGATCCGGCAGTGTCATGGCCGTGACCTGGAGCCCGTTGTCCATGAGGTACCGCAGGAGCACCAGCCGGTCGCCGATCTCGGGCACGGGGACGCCCAGCGCGGGATCGATCAGCCCCATGCGCAGCCACATGCGCCGGAGCACGGCGGGCCAGTCGGACGGCGAGTGCATGGCCGGACTGGGCAACGCGTGGCATGCGACGCAGAACCGCTGCAGCTCGAGCGCACCCGCGGAGTTCGGATCCGGCAGGGTTGCCGGGTCCAGGCCGACGGGCGGCAGCGCGACGCGAGCGGAGGCGAGAAGATTGCGATCGACGTCCGCGAGCGGCGCGGCGCTCGACGTCGTGGCATCCGGCGCGGTCCGGTCCGCACAGCCAGCGGCGACGAACAGCACGAGGCAGAGGAGCACGGCCGATTTCGACCGTAACTTCCGGGGCGGGAAACCGCGGTTCAGCATGGTGACCTCCGGGAGGGCACCTTCGGGGCGGCTGCATGGAGAGCGTGAGGCCTGTTACGGACGCGGCAGGACCGTGCCGCGCACGCCGGTCCGGTCGGTGCCTGCGGGCCCGGTTCGATGCCACGATGGCCGCCCCTCACACCGACGCTCTGCTCGAATCTGCGGCCTGATGTCGTGAGAGAGTGTCGGGCAACGGCGGACCGTTTGTCAGGCTTTTGCAGTCCGTGACCTGCCCGGGAAATGCGGAGGGCCGGAGCGCATGGCTCCGGCCCCCGTTCGGTTTCCGGCGCGCCCGGGGCGCGCGGCGGGACCGCTGGATCAGCGCATGCTGGACGGCGGTGTCAGCCCCTTCATGCGCATGTACGTGACGATGTTGCCGTAGTGCTCGTTGTCGTGGGACGCGTTCTGGACCAGCGCCCACATGCGCGGCCGTTCGGCGCGCATGATCGTGGCCATTTCCATGGCCTTCATGTCCGGAATCGCGTACGCCCGGTCACAATACGTGAACGAGGCCTTGAGCGCTTCGATGAGTGCGGTTCTGGTCGTCGCGGTCTCCTCGATGTTGACGCTGTTCGGGTTGCTCTCGCCGAGGGCGATCGCGCAGTAGTTGTAATTGGCATTGGCGATGTGGCCGAGCAGCTGGCCGAAGCTGCGCACTTCGGGCGTGGGCCGGAAGGCGTAGTGTTCCTCGGGCATGGCCTCGGCCGCGCGCACGACGTTGTTCTTGACACCGTCGTAGATGCTGCGCACGGCGGTCACGAGGCCGTGGTCCATCTGGTGCTCGCCATGCTGCATCTGGTGCTGCTGGGCCGCGAGCGGCGCGGCGAGCGCGAGCAGGGCGATGGGCGCGTAGCGAATCATTTTCATGGCGTTCTCCGTGTGACGAGTTGGCGGTTGAGCCGGGCCTCAATGGAACGAAAGACGGGCCGGGAATCAAGCCGGTGGAGCCGGCCGACGATGACATCGGCCAGGGTCTGAAGGGACGCGACGGAATGGCAGGGCAGCAGCGCGTCGACGTGCGGGAGCGCGGCGCGCAGGCCGGCGACCTCGGGCGCGAAGCCCGGCTGAGCGGCGTGCGGGCTGAGCCAGTAGAGGCGGTGGCAGGCACGCCGCAACCTCGCCATTTCCCGACCCAGGAGCGCGGATTCGCCGCGCTCCCAGCCGTCGGAGGCGATGATCACGATGGCGCCGCTGCGCACGGTACGTCGGACCCAGTGCTGATTGAGGGTCCGCACGCTCTCGCCGATGCGCGTGCCGCCGTTCCAGTCGAGGACGGTCCAGCCGACGCGGCGCAGCGCCTCATCCGTGCTCCGTTCACGGAGCTGCCTTGTAATGCGTGTGAGGCGCGTGCCGAACACGAACGTCTCGACGCGCGCGCCGGTTCTCGTCATGGCGTGGGCGAAGCGGAGCAGCAGCCGGCTGTAGCGCTCCATCGACCCGCTGATGTCGAGGATGAGCACGATCGGACGGGCTCGCCTGGGGTGCTCGAGGCCGTACCATCGTACGGGCTCGCCGAGCGTGGCGAGTGCGCGTCGCATCATGCGGCCCGTCGCCGGTCGCCGTCCACGGCCGCCGCTGGCGATCCAGCGACGCGACGGGCGCGACGGCAAGGCGGGCCGCAGCGCATCGACGAGCAGGGCGGCATCCCGCAGTTCGGCGTTCGTGAGCGTCCCGAAATCGGCGTGGCGGAGGCACTCGGTCGCGCTGGCCGCAGCCGGCAGCGCGCGGCCCGGTCGCGGATCGGTGACTGCGCCGGCCTGCGCGGCCGCTGGCGCCGGGAACGTCGGCAGCCGTGCGGCGGACTGGCGGATGCGCGGCAGCAGCGGAGCACCGTCCAGGCGCGTGTGACGCTGCCAGAACAGTTCGAAAGCGTGATCGAACACGGCGCGCTCGTCGCGCCGGTGCACGAACACGGACCGGCCGGCAGCGCGCGTGACGGACTTGCGCTCGAAGCCGACGAGCGCGAGCGCCTGCGCGAAGGTGCGCGTGTGCTCGGGCCCGACGCTCAGCCCGGCACGGCGCAGCAGCCGGCCGAAGGCGACAATGTTGACCAGGAGCGGTCGGGGCTCGTTCACGATCCGACCTGGATCTCAGCGAGAAGCGTGCGGACGCCGTCGCCGCGCATCTGCACGACATCCTCCTGATACTTGAGCAGCACGCCGAGCGTGCGATCGATGTGCTCGGCCTGCACGTCCTGCGCCCCCAGCGCATCGAGGGCGGCGGCCCAGTCGAGCGTCTCCGCGACGCCGGGTACCTTGGACAGGTCGGCCGCACGCAGCCGCTGGACGAAGGCCACTGCCTGCGCGGCCAGCTGCTCGCCGATGGCGGGCAGCCGGGTGCGCAGGATCGCCAGTTCGCGGCTGGCGGATGGGTAGTCGATCCAGTGATAGAAGCAGCGACGCTTGAGCGCGTCATGAACTTCACGGGTGCGGTTGCTGGTGAGGATGACGCGCGGGTTGCGTACGGCGCGGATCGTGCCGATCTCCGGGATCGTGATCGCATAATCCGCGAGCAGCTCGAGCAGAAACGCTTCGAATTCCTCGTCGGCCCGGTCGATCTCGTCGATGAGCAGTACGGGCGCGACGTCACCGTGGGCCTCGATCGCCCGCAGCAGCGGACGCTGGATCAGGAACTCGCGGCTGAAGATGTCGCGGGCGCGGGCGGAGCGGGCCTCATCGCGCGCTTCGAGCAGCCGGATCTCGAGCATCTGCCGGGCGTAGTCCCACTCGTAGAGCGCGGTCGAGGCGTCGATGCCCTCGTAGCATTGCAGGCGGACCAGCTCGGCACCGGTGACCTGCGCGAGAGCGCGGCCCACCTCGGTCTTGCCGACGCCGGCCTCGCCCTCGAGAAACAGCGGCCGTTCGAGCGCGAGTGCGAGGTAGAGCGCGGTCGCCAGATCGTCGTCCGCGAGGTAGCCGACCTGCCGGAACGCTCCGGCCACCGCCGCCGGGCTGTCCAGCGTGCGACCCGGCATCGTGATGCGGGTACCCTCGCTCAGCCGGCGCGCGCGTAAGCGGCCGCGAGCGCGCGCCGGGCCACCACGCCCGCGAGGTGCGCCCGGTACTCCGACGACGCGTGGATGTCGCCGTTCACGGCACGACCGGCCGTGAGCTCCGCCGTGGCCGCCTGCAGCGCCGCGTCGTCGGCGTGGGTCCCGACGATCTTCGACACATCAGCCAGAAAAGCGTGGTCCGAGACACCCGTCAGGGCGACGACGGCCGTCTTGACTGTCTTGCGGCTGCGTGTCACGACGGCGGCAGCGCCGGCCAGCGCGTAGCCGGAGGCCTGCTGCTCGACCGCGACATATGCCGACCCGGCCCGCCGAGGCAGCGACGGTAACACGATGTGCGTCAGCAGCTCATCTTCGCGCTTCGCGGTCGTGAAAGCGCCCTGGAAAAAATCGGTTGCGGCCACCGTCCGCTTGCGGCCTTTCGCGCGCAGCGTGAAGGACGCGCCCAGCGCGAGCATGACCGCCGGCAGGTCCGACGCGGGGTCGGCATGCGCGAGCCCGCCGCCGACGGTCGCCAGATTGCGCACCTGCAGGTCGGCGATGCGACGCACGGTCTCGGTCAGGATCGGGAACCGCTCCCCGAGCTCGGCGTGGTCGAGGACTTCGCGATACGTCACGGCCGCACCGATCGAAGTCTTGCGCGGCCGGACGTCGATGTGACGGAGCGCCTCGAGCCCGCTGATGTCGAGCAGCTTCCCGGGTCGAGCCAGCCGGAAGCGGAGGATCGGGATGAGGCTGTGGCCGCCAGCCAGAATCGTCGTTTCGCCATCCTTCGCGAGCGCATTGACCGCGGCCCGGACCGAAGTGGCCCGTTCGTAATCGAATGCGTGCGGAATCATCGCGCACCTCCCCCGGCCTGCTGGATCGCCGCCCACACCCGAGCGGGCGTGAGTGGCTTGTCGATGTGACGGATTCCGAACGGCGCGAGCGCGTCGCATACCGCGTTCGCGATGCACGCGACCGAAGCGATCGTTCCGGCCTCACCGATCCCTTTGACGCCGAGCGGGTTGACGGGCGAGGCCGTGTACGTGAAGTGCGATTCGATGCGTGGCATCTGGCTGGCCTTCGGCACCGCATAGTCCATCATCGTGCCCGTCAGCAACTGACCATCGTCCGTGTACACCGCCATCTCCTGCAGCGCCTCACCGATGCCCTGGATGACGCCGCCGTGGACCTGGCCTTCGACGATCATCGGGTTGATGTGCGGGCCGCAGTCATCGACACAGACGTAGCGCAGCACGCTGACCGCGCCCGTCTCGATGTCGACCTCGACCGTCGAGATGTGCGTGCCGTACGGATAGACGAAATTCGATGGATCGAAGAACGCACTGGCCTCCAGGCCCGGTTCCAGGCCGGCGGGCATGTTCCACGCCACGTTGGCCATCAGCGCGACATCGGCGAATGACTTGGACTGCGCCGGACTGCCCTTCACGCGGAACGCGCCGTCCTGCCATTCCACGTCGTCCTCACCGGCCTCGAGCAGGTGGGCTGCCAGCTTGCGCGCCTTCTCCTTGACCTTGCGCGCAGCCAGCACGACGGCCGAGCCGCCCACGGCCGTCGTCCGGCTGCCGTACGTGCCCCAGCCCTGCGGCGTCGATTCGGTGTCACCGGCGACGACCTCGACGTTCTCGATCGGCACGCCGAATTCGTCCGCCACGATCTGCGCGAACGTCGTTTCCTCGCCCTGCCCGTGCGGGCGGGTGCCGATGTAGACGCGCACGACGCCGGTCGGGTAGACACGTACGATCGCCGACTCGTACAGCCCGCCGCCGAACCCGACCGCTCCGGCCACCTGCGAGGGTCCCAGGCCGCAGATCTCCGTGTAGGTCGAGAGGCCGATGCCGACGTACCGGCCCTGCTCCCTCGCCTTCGCCTGCTCGGCACGGAACGCGTCGTAGCCGATCGCGGCCAGCGCCTTGTCGAACGCGGTGTGGTAGTCGCCGGAGTCGTAGGTGATTCCCGTCGCGACGGTGTACGGCATCTCGTCCTTCGTGATCAGATTCCGGCGGCGCACGTCGGCGGGGTCCAGCCCGACGGCCCGCGCGAACGTGTCGACGAGCCGTTCGACCAGGAACGTGGCCTCCGGCCGCCCCGCGCCACGGTACGCGTCCACAGGCGTGGTCGTCGTGTACACGCCCTTGACGACGCCGTGGATGTTCGGGATGCGGTACGAGCCCGAGTACATCAGGCCATGCAGGATCGTGGGCACGCCGGGCGCCGCCGTCGACGCGTAGGCGCCCAGCCCGGCGAACACACGCGTGCGCAAGCCAGTGATCGTGCCGTCCCCGTTGCCGCACATCTCGACGTACTCGATGTGATCACGGCCGTGGATCGTCGCCTTGTAGTTCTCCGACCGGTCCTCGGTCCAGCGCACCGGCCGGCCGACACGCATGGCGGCGAAGCTGGCCAGCAGCTCGTCGGCGTAGCACGGGATCTTGCTGCCGAAGCCGCCACCCACATCCGGCGAGATCACGCGCACCTTGTGCTCCGGCACGCCCAGTGTGACCGAGGCGAGGAAGCGGTGGATGTGCGGATTCTGGCTGGTCGTCCACAGCGTCAGCTGGCCCGTTGCCGCGTTGTGGCTGGCGACGGCCGCGCGCGGCTCCATGGCGGTCGGCAACAGCCGCTGCTGCACGATGCGCAGGTCGACCTTGACCGGTGCCGCCGCGAATGCCGCGTCGGCATCGCCGCCGGCCACGGTCCACGTGAATGCGACATTGCCGGGCACGTCCGCGTGCAGCGTCGGCGCGTCCGACCGGGTCGCTTTCTCAGGGTCGACCACGGCGGGCAGCGGATCGTAGTCGACGTCGACCAGCTCCGCAGCGTCACGGGCTGCCTCGGGGCTGTCCGCGATGACGATTGCGACGCCGTCGCCGACGTAACGGACTCTTTCCGCCGCGAGCAGCGGATGCGCGGGGACCTTGAGATCGCTGTCCGGTACGTTCCACGCGCACAGCACGGTGCCGATGCCGGTCAGGTCGGCGCCGGTGAACACGGCGAGGACGCCGGGCGCGGCGGCGGCGGCGGCCTTGTCGATCCGTCGGACCGTGGCATGCGCGTAGGGGCTGCGCACGACGACCATGTACGTCATGCCCGCGAGCTTGAGGTCGTCCGTGAAGAGTCCCGTGCCGGTGAGGAGTCGCGGGTCCTCACGCCGGCGGATGCCGGAGCCGAAGAGGGTCGCCATGATCGTCTCCTAGCGTTGCGCCGCCGCGGCCTGGACAGCCTCGACGATCTTCTGGTAGCCCGTGCAGCGACACAGATTGCCCTGGAAGGCGTGACGGATCTCGGCCTCGCTGGGTGCGGGATTGCTCGACAGCAGGTCCGCCGCCGTCATGATCATGCCGGGCGTACAGAAGCCGCACTGCAGCCCGTGCTTCTCCCAGAACGCGGTCTGCAGCGGGTGCAGGGCGTCCGGCGTGCCGATCCCTTCGATCGTCCTGACGTCGCGGCCCTCCGCCTGCACGGCCAGGACGTTGCAACTCTTTACGGCCCGGCCATCGAGGTGAACGGTGCACGCGCCGCACTGCGTCGTGTCGCAGCCCACGTGCGTGCCGGTGAGATCGAGCTGCTCGCGCAGCGCGTGCACCAGCAGCGTGCGCGGCTCGACGTTCAAATCACGGGAGACACCGTTCACGGTGAGCGAGATGGTCCGCCTCATGGATCCTCCACCGGAGGGGCTGTCGAAGGCTGAGCCGTGGGAAGGACGATCGAGAAGCTCAGGCTACGGTCGAGCGGCGCGGCGGTCAAGACCTTCGTGCGCGAACCAGGTCGATCACGCGGCCGATGTCCGCCTCGTCGTTGTAGAGCGCTGTGGAAAACCGCAGAACGCCGCGTCGGATCGACAGCCGTACGTTGTGCGCGACGAGGTGCTCGTAGAGCGCGGTCATGGCGGGGTCATCGGCCGTGTCGTGACGACCGCCGCCGCTCGTGCCGACGGCGACAATGTGCGCGATGTCGGGGTCGTCGGGACGACCGGCGACGGGAAGGCCGAGCTCCAGCAGCCCGGCGCTCAGTCGGGCGGCGAGCGCGCGCACGTGTGACTCGATCCGATCGATGCCGATGGAACCGATCAGGCGCAGCGCCGCCGTAGCGGCGGCGGCACCGAGATAGTTGTAGTTGCCCAGATCGAACCGGCGTGCACCGGGCCGGTAGCGCAGTGTGCCGTCGCCCAGGGCCGTCTCGTGCGCGTCGGTGCCCAGGTCGATGCCGTAGCGGGCGACGTGTGCAGGGACCATTTCTTCTGCGAGCGCGCGCCGGATCCACAGGAACCCGAAGCCGTACACGGAAAGCAGGCACTTCTGCGTGGCGACGGCCAGCGCATCGACGCCCAGCGCATGCACATCCGTGCGGATCGCGCCAACCGACTGCGCTGCGTCGAGCAGCACGAGGGCGCCGCGTGCGCGTGCCTCGCGCGCGAGTCGCGGCACGTCCGTGATGAAGCCCGGCGAGAAGGAGATGTGCGGGACGGTGACGAGGCGGGTGCGTTCATCGATCGCCTCGATCAGACGATCGACCGGGATCCGGCCACCTGCCGCCGGCACGGTGCGCACTTCGATCCCGTGCCGGGCGCGCAGGTTGTACCAGAGGTAGACGTTGTTGGGATGCTCGAGGTCCGGACAGAACACGACGTTGTCGCCCCGGCGCCAGGGCAGACTGGCCGCGAAGAGGTTGAGCGCTTCCGACACGTTCTTCGTGATGGCGACCTCGTCCGGCTGTGCGCCGATCAGGCCGGCCAGCAGGGTGCGCGCGCTTTCGACCGAGGCGTGCAGCGCCTTCTTGTCGACGCGCCCGGAGACGCGCGCATCGAGGTGCCGGTCGATGGCCTCGCGCACGGGGACGGGGATCAGCCCGCACACGGAGACATCGAGGTAGGTATGCGCGGCCGCACCCGGGAAGAGCGCCCGCGCGTCGCGCAGCGCATGCGGGGCGTCGCCAGGTGGCTCCCGTTGCGGATTCGTGCCGGCGCGCGTCATGCGAGCGTCCCGGCGGCGCGCCTCGCCTCGGCGTGCGCCACGATGGTCGTGCCGACCATGTCGCCCATGACGTTGACGGTCGTGTTGCCCATGTCGACGAGTCGGTAGATGCCGCCGATGATCGCGGCGATCTCGAGCGGCAGGTTGAAGGCCTGGACGAAGATGAGCGCGATGACGAGGCCGCCGCCCGGGATCCCGCCGGATCCTTCGGACAGGATCAGCCCGATCACCAGGATCGTGAGCATCTGGCCGATCGTGAACTCGATACCGGCGGCCTGCGCCGTGAAGAGCAGGATCGCGGACAGCATGATCGACGTGCCGTCCTTGTTGATCTGCGCGCCGAGCGGCAGCGTGAACGCGTAGACCGAGCGCGGCAGTCCGTTCCGTTCGGCCAGATCGAGTGCTACGGACAGCGATGCCAGGCTCGACGTCGTCGAGACCGTCGTGGCCCAGAGTGTGCCGTTCTCGCGGAGGAAGCGCAGCGGCGCCCGGTCGGTCCAAACGCGCAGCAGCGTGAGGTAGACGCCGACCATGGCCAGCTGCGCGACCCACACGCCGATCAGGAAACGCGCCAATGGGCCGAACAGCTCGGCCCCGTAGCGGCCGACCGTGACGGCCATCAGCGCGCCGATACCCCAGGGCGCGACGATCAGGATCACGTCGACCAGCTTGCGCAGAAGCTCGGCCAGCAGTGCGTAGGCGGAGCGCAGGCGGTCCCGCGGGTCCGCCGGCAGGAGCAGCGTCGTGATGCCGAGCAGCACGGAGAACACGACGATCTGCGCGACTTTGCCCTCGGCGAACGCCTGCACGATGTTCGTGGGCACCAGGTCCATGATCACGCCGCCCACGGACGGCACCTCGCCGATCGCCTGATCGACCGTTCCGGTGAGTTGCATGCCGCGACCGGGCCGGATCAGCGTCATCGCGATGAGCCCGAGTGTGAGTGCGAGCGTCGTCGTGAGCATGTAGTACGCGACGATGCGGACCGCCAGCCGCCCGAACGTGCGCACATCGGTGAGTGCGGTCAGGCCGGCGAGCAGGTTGAAGAAGACGAGCGGCACGGCCGCGAGGACGAGCAGCCGGATGAACAGGTCGCCGACCGGTTCGATGACTGCGATCGGCTCGCCGATCACGGCGCCGGCCGCGGCGCCCGCGATCATGCCGAGCAGGATGCGCGTGCCGAGGCCGAACCGTCCGGTTGCGGCGGGGCCGCTGTCCGGCGCCTCGCTCACCGGCGCACCGGGCCCGTGGTGAGTCCCCGTCCCGCGGGATGGCCCAGCGTCGCGAAGTGCGCGAGTGCGCGCCCGAGCAGCAGATCGTAGTAGAGCGCGAAGTTCTCGCGCGTCACCGGCAGAAGTTCGTCGACCTGCGCCGGGTTGCCTTCCAGCACCTGTCCGTTCGGCCGGATCGTGTGTCCGATCGACCACATGAAGCGCACGACCGGCTGCGCGGTGCCGGGGAAGGTCAGGACTTCCTCCCACTCCCACGTGTTCGAGTAGCCGCCCGCCGGCATGCCGACGACGTGGCCGAGATCGTTGTCGACGATGATCGAGACGAACTGGTCGAGGTGCGAGCCGCCGTGCGGGCCGCTGAGCACGACGAGCGGGCCGCGAAAATGCACGGGTGCGGGTTGCAGCACGCCGTCTGCGTCGCGCGGCGCGTGCGCGACCTTGAACGGCACGTCGTTCGACCACGCTTCACCGCGCGCGAGCGCAGGCTCGACGTCGTGCCGCAGCCAGTCGATGAGCCAGGTGCCATCATCGATCGTCTCCGGGACACCGTTGTCCGTGACCTGGCGGCGCTGGAAGGCGAGGGTGCGCTCCTCGATGAAGGGGGCGATGACGTCACTCAGTCGCAGGTTGCCGAACGTCGTGCGGAACGGCCGCGACTGCAGCCGCTGCAGCGCGTAAGGCCCGAGCGAGCCACCGCGACTGCGCGTCGCGTCGATGATCAGCGCATGGTCCAGCCGTCCGCTGCGCGCGCCGATCGCGACCAGGCTGTCGACATCGGGAACGAGCGTTTCCCGGAACCCGTGCCAGCGCAGCAGGACCACGGGCCGGTCCTCGTCCGGCAGGTAGAGATCGTACGTGCCGGTCGAGCGCTCGAGCTGGAAGCCCGGATAGCGTGGCTCGCCGCCGCCGGTCCACACGAGCTCGCCGGTTTGCTGATAGGCGAGTGCGTGCGCCCTCCGCGTGCCGTCGGGTCGCTCCGTTTCGAGGCGCAGGACATCGCCCTGCATCGACGACGGGAGCAGCCCGGTCCGCTGCGGCAGGATCTCCGCGATCTTCCAGCGCAGGCCGGCGCGCGACGAATGACGCACATGGGGTGCGACGGCCGCCTCCCACGCGTCGATCGCCTGGCCGTTCACGGCCAGGATGCGGTCGCCGGGCGCGGGCGCGCCCGACCCGGCGCCCGGGGCGACGTCGGCCACGAAGTAGGCGGGCGCATCCGTCGCGAAGTCGGGCAGCACGCGGATCGGCGCCTGCGGCGGTGGCGCCGGGTCTTCGCCACCCGCGACAGGCACACCGTACGACGTGGGCAACGTGAGCCCGCCGGGCACGAGTGCGACATCGAGGTGACGGTCGCGGCGCGCGTTGCTCACGCGGCTCAGCGCGTGAAACAGCTCCTCCTCCGTGCGCGCTGCGATGACCGCGTCGCGCAGGGCGGCCATGTCGCGCAGCGGGTCGAAGCCGAGCGCCTGGTTCTTCGGCGCGGAGAAGGCCTCGCGGCGGGCCGTGCGGGCGAGGATGGTGTCGAACAGCGCGGCGCGCAGCCCGGGCGTGCCGAGTGCGGCGGAGCGAACGGCCTGATCGCCACCGCAGCCGACCACGAGCGAGAGGCACAGCGCGGTGTTGAGCGACCTTCGCATGGTTCGCACTCCGACCGGGTCGATCGTGCGTTCGCTCCGCCCGGAGCGCCGCCGTCAGAGGCGCAAGCTTCCGGTCGCGGCCGGGCCGCGCAAGACCGGGACGCGACGTGCGGAAGCCTGTCGGCAGGGCTTGCCCCGCGCTGGTCCACGTCGCCTATTGACGGAGCCCGTTCCGCATCGCTGGTCGCACCGGGCGTCCAGTCGTCCCGCCCGGTCTCGAAGACGCTGCACCGGCAGTCCGTACTCCCGCAGCCAGGAGCTCACCATGTCGGCCCCGCACAGCCGCGGCGCAGGTCGCGCCACCGTTGCGATCCTCGCATTCGTTCTTTCCGGTCCGCCGCTGATCGCGCCGGCCGGACTCGACGCACAGCAGATCACCGCGGACGCGCTCCAGCCGCTCCGGTTCCGCCACATCGGACCGGTCGGCAACCGGATCGCGACGGTGTCCGGCGTGGTGAGCGATCGGCTCACCTACTACGTCGGCGCAGCCTCGGGTGGCGTGTGGAAGACGACGGACGGCGGCACGATCTGGACGCCGATCTTCGATGACCAGCCGTCGCACGCGATCGGCGCGCTCGCGGTCTCGATGTCGGACCCATCGGTCGTCTGGGTGGGCACGGGCGAACCGCACATCCGCTCGAACGTGTCGCTCGGGGACGGCGTCTACAAGTCGACCGACGCGGGCCGGACATGGCGCAACATGGGGCTCAATGCCACGGGCCGGATCAGCCGCGTCGTGATTCACCCGACGAACCCGGACATCGTCTGGATCGCCGCACTGGGCCACGCGCACGGGCCGCAACGCGAGCGCGGCATCTTCAAGACGACGGACGGTGGCGCGACGTGGCGGCACGTGCTGTTCGTCGACGAGAACACGGGCGCGTCCAGCCTGGTCATCGATCCCAACAACCCGCGCGTCATGTTCGCGGGCATGTGGCAGATTGTCGTGAACACGTGGGGCCGGGAGAGCGGCGGGCCGGGCAGCGGAATGTTCATGTCGCGGGACGGCGGGGACACGTGGACACGAATGCAGGGCAACGGCCTGCCCGGGCCGCCGATCGGCAAGATCGACGTGTGCATGACGCGGGCCGATTCGGATCGCATCTACGCGCTGATCGAGACGGGCGATGGCGTGCCGTGGCACGGCCAGCCGACGGGCACGGGCGAGCTTTGGCGCTCCGACAACGGCGGCACCAGCTGGCGGCTCATGACGCACGATCGCGATTTCGGCGGCCGCACGGCGTACTACAACCAGTGTCGCGTCACACCGGATGACCCGGACGAGGCGTACTTCCTGACCGCCCCGTTCGTGCGTTCGATCGACGGCGGACGGACCCGCGCATCGGATGAGGGTCGGCAAAGCCCGGGCGGCGACAATCACGACCTGTGGTTCGATCCGCACGACGGCAACCGCATGATCGTCGGCAACGACGGCGGCGTGTCCATCTCGCAGAACCGCGGCCGCACGTGGCACCGCGTGCAGTTGCCCATCGCGCAGATGTACCACGTCACGGCGGACAACGCGATCCCGTACAACGTCATGGGCAATCGCCAGGACGGGCCGTCCACGCGCGGGCCCAGCAACACGCTGCACGGCGGCGGCATCCCGCGCGGCGACTGGCACGGCGTTGGCGGCGGCGAGAGCGGCTTCGCGACGCCGGACCCGCAGGACCCGACCATCGTCTGGTCGAGTGCGTCGGGCTCGGGCGCGCGCGGCGGGATCGTCGTGCGCTACAACGAGCGCAACCGCCAGTTCCGCATGGTCGAGGTGTGGCCGGAAAGCACCGGCGGCTGGCCGGCCGAGGAACTGCGCTTCCGCTTCCAGTGGACGTTCCCGCTGCTCATCTCGCCGCACGACCGGAACACGCTCTTCGTGACCAGCCAGCACGTGCACCGCACCACGAACGGCGGCCAGAGCTGGCAGGTCATCAGCCCGGACCTGACGACCAACGACAAGAGCCGGCAGGGCATCTCCGGCGGGCTCACGCCCGACAACATCGGCGTCGAGTACTGCTGCGTCATCTACGCGTTCGACGAATCGCCCGCGCAGGCCGGCGTGTTCTACGCCGGCTCGAACGACGGCAAGGTGCACGTCAGCCGTGACAACGGCGCGAACTGGGTCGACGTCACGCCCAGTCTGCCCGGCTTCCCGCGCGACGGCGTGGTGCGCGGCATCGACGCCTCGAAGTGGGATGCCGGCAAGGCCTACATGGTCGTCGAGGCCCACCAGGTGGGCGATTTCCGGACCTACGCCTACAAGACCACCGATTACGGCCGGACCTGGACCGCGATCACGAACGGCGTGCCCGCCAGCCCGCTCAGTTTCACACGCAGCATCCAGGAGGACCCCGTCCGGCCGGGGCTGCTCTACATGGGCACCGAGAACCGCATCTACGTGTCGTTCAACGATGGCGCGAACTGGCAGCCGCTCATCAACAACATGCCGCCCGCGCCGATGTACGGCATCGTCGTGCAGCCGAACTTCAACGACCTGGTCATCGGCACCTACGGCCGCGGCTTCTGGATCCTCGATGACCTCACGCCGCTCCAGCAACTCACTCCCCAGGTCGCTGCCGCAGCCGCGCACCTGTTCGCGCCGCGCGACGCCTGGCGCTTCCAGGGCCGGACGTCGCCCATGTCGATGTCGAACGACATGACCGCAGGCCAGAATCCGCCATACGGAGCATCGATCAACTACTGGCTGGGTAGCGCACCGCGCGGCAACGTGACGATCCGCATCGCCAACTCCGAGGGCCGGACCGTGCGCACACTGCGAGGCACGCGCAACACCGGCATCAACCGCGTGTGGTGGGACCTCGAGGACGAGCCGACCGTGCCCGTCCGCATGCGCACGACGCCGCTGTACGCGGACTGGGTCGACCTCGGGCCCGAACGCGTGCGCGTCGTCGCCAGCGGCCCGACCATCCTGCAGCCGCCCGGCAGCTACACCGTGACGCTCGAAGTCGACGGACAGACGTTCAGCCAGCCGCTGCGCGTGCTCAAGGACCCGAACTCCGACGGCACGGAGGCGGAGATCCGTGCGCAGGTCACGCTGCTCGAGCGCGTCCGCGCCGATCACGACCTGGCCGCCGAAGCGATCAACCGCATCGAATGGGTACGGCGTCAGCTGTACGACCTCGCGGCGATCCTCGAGGACCAGGGCAACGCGCCCGAACTCATCGCTGCCGGCGATTCGCTCGTCGCCCGGCTGATCACCATCGAGGAAGACCTCATCCAGTTGCGTGTGACAGGGACCGGCCCGGACGGTGTGCGCTGGCCCGCGAAGGTCTCCGAAAGACTGCGTTATCTGCTGGGCAACATCGCGACGGCCGATTTCCGGCCCAATGACCAGCAGGGCGAGGTCCACGTCGTGCTGAAGACGCGGCTGGAGGCGGCGCGCGCGGCGCTCGAGCAGGTCATGTCCAACGAGCTGCCCGCGTTCAACCGGCGGCTGCAGCAGCGCAACCTCCCCGGTATCATCACGGACGGCGAGGATCGCGGAGGGTACTGATGAGGGCGTGGAGATGAACAGATTATTCAACCGCGGAGAGCGCGGAGAGCGCGGAGGACGGACTGGGATTCCAATTTGAAAGGCGGGAGCCGTGCCCGGTGGCGAGCGGTCACAACAGCGAGCCCGCGGCCATCGGTCCAGCCCGCAGGCTCCGTTCTCCGCGCCCTCCGCGCTCTCCGCGGTTGATGATCTGTTCGAACGCAGCCCACCGCGAACGCACGAAGAAGCGAGAGGGGCCTCGCCACGATCGCGGCGAAGCCCCTCGACTCCGAAGATGAACCGGCTCAAGTCCAGAACTACATCGCGGCAGGCCGGTTGTTGGTGATCGACCGGTGGATCTTCCAGCTGCCGTCCTCGGCGCGGCGCGCGAGCAGCATGTACGCGCCCGTCGTCGTGACGGGACCGGCTTCGGTCGTCATGCTGAGCTCGTACCACCCACCGTCGAGCGCCCACTCGCCCAGGATCTCGGAACCGACGGCGTGGATGGTCAGCTGCGGGTTGCCCTCCGCCATCTGCTCGGCCATGCGGGCCTCGATGGCGGCGCGACCCGAGACTGGTGCCTCGTTGGCGAAGGACGCGACCCCGTCTTCCGTGTACAGGTCCGCGACCATCGAAGCGTGGCCGAGGTTGTAGTGCTGCGCGTAGGCAGCATACAGATCGGTCAACTCGCCTTCCTCGGGCGGCGGCTCCGCGACGCCCTCCGCCCACGGGAATCCTTCGGGCGGCGGCGCATCGAGGTTCGTCACCACGGCGCCGATCTTCCAGGCGCCGTTCTCGCGAGCGAACATCGTCATGTAGTTGCCCGTGAGCGTCATCGCCTCGCCCTCGGGCGGCGTGGTCGTCACCGAGTAGGTGCCGCGCGCCACGGCGTAGTCGCCCAGGACCATCGTTTCCGCAGTGTTGATGCTGAGGTTGGGCGTGCCGGCCATGTCGGCCTCGAGCCCCGCCATGATGGCGGCCTTGCCCATGTCGACGGCGCCATCGGCGGCGAGGAACACGGCCGAGTCGCTGAACATGTCGGCGACCATCGAGGCGTGGTGCATGTTGTAGTGCGTGACGTAATCGGCACGGATCTGTTCGATCGCGGCCTCGTCGGCCGCCATGGCCGCCATTTCCGCGGTATCGTCCGCTGTTTCGCCGGTGTCCCCGGCGCAGGCGAGTGCCAGGCCGGCCATGAGGATCACAGGCAGGCGTAATTTCATGGGATTCCTCCAGATGGAGTCAGGGGTCGGGGTCCTGAAGTTTTCCGGCTGATCGCTCACGTTAGGACGGCCGCTGCTGCGCTGTCAAGCGTTCGTTCGACCGTGCAAACCCCGAAAACCGGCTTCGGACCTCGACGGAACGGGCGTCTCAGACCGGTGAAAAGGGGCCCGGCTGAAGGCAAAGGCGGCGGGCGCGGAGGGGGATTGCCGGCGGCTCGCGACGTCGCGGTAGCGATTGCATGCCCGGGGGTGACCGGACAGTATTCGCGCATCAGTGCGAGCACCGCGATCAGGGCGAGCAGGGCAGGAAACCGACCGGGGAGCATGATCGGAAGACGAGGGCAGGGACGGGTTGCGGCCCTTTCGTTGCTGGTCCTTGCGGCAGGGTGCGCGGATGGAGCTCCTGCGGAGGCGACGGCCCCACCGGGGCAGTCCATTCCCGGCCTGGATGCGACGCAGCGCACGCGCTTCGACGAGGGCGCCGCTCTGCTGCAGTACGAGTTCACCCCTGAGGAAGGGCTGGGGCCGCTCTTCAACCAGCGGCGCTGCAGTTCATGCCACGATCTGCCCACGCCCGGCGGTATGGGAGACGAGCCGATCGTCCGCGTCGGGGTGTTCACGCCCCCGTCGACGTGCGATCTGCTGGTCGACGCGGGCGGGGAGAACATCCAACAACGGGCGACGCCCCAGCTCGAGGCCCTGGGCGTGCTCGGCGAGGACGTGCCCCGCGACCGCAACGCGAGCCTGGCCATCATCGTGCCACCGCCGCTCTACGGGCTGGGTCTGGTGGAAGCGATTGCGGAGTCCGCGCTGACGGCGAAGGCCGATCCCGAGGATCGCGACGGCGACGGCATCTCCGGCCGCGTGGGACGCACGGTCGATGGCCGCGTCGGCCGCTTCGGCCGCAAAGCGGAGTTCGCGACGCTGGCCGACTTCATCGATGGGGCGGCGCGCGCGGAGATGGGGCTCACGACGCCCGCGCATCCCGTCGAGGAGACGCTGAACGGGGCGCCGCTGCCGCCGGGCACGGACCCCGCGCCGGATCCCGAGCTGAGCGATGCGCAGCTGGCCCTGCTCGTCGACTTCGTGCGTTTCCTCGCGCCGCCCGAGCGTCCGGCGCTCACGGGCGCGGTCCGGGACACGGCGCGCCGCGGCGAGCGCGTGTTCCGGCGAGTGGGCTGCGACGCGTGCCACACGCCAGCACTGCGTACGGCGGCGGATGCGCCGCTGCCGCTGGCCGGTCGGACGCTCCGGCTCTACTCCGACCTGCTGCTCCATGACATGGGCGAGGAAGCGGCAACGGTGTGCGGCATCGGGGCAGAGCCCGCCGAGTGGCGCACGTCGCCGCTCATGGGGCTGCGGCTCCGTCACCGCTTCATGTACAACGGCCAGGCGGGCGGCGTCGGCACGGCCATCGAGATGCATGGCGGCGAGGGCGCGAGCGCGCGCAACGGGTACTTCCTTCTCGATGAGAACGACCGCAGGGCGCTCATCCGGTTTCTGCTGACGCTGTGACGTGCGACCGCTCCTGAGCGAGGTGTGACGATGCGGTGGAAGGCGATCGACGACGCAGTACGGCGCGCGCGGGCCACGCTCGTGCGATTTCCGTTCGTTCTGCTGGCCGGCTTCGTCTGCGCCACGGCCGCACTGATCGCGATCGAGCAGCAGATGGACGACAGCTGGCTCGAGGTGATGGTCTCTGCCACGCTCGGGCTGCCCCTGCTGTTCGCGATCACGATGACCGGAGAACGCCGGCGCTGGCCGGCCGCGTGGCGCGTGGCCGCGGGTATGATCGGCCTGGGCGCCGTCGCGCTCTTCTGGTGGGGCGTGACCGGCTGGAGCGAGGTGCTGACCGCGACGCGCTACGTGCAGCTCAACCTGGCCTGCCACCTGCTCGCCGCCTTCCTGCCGTTCGTGGCCGCCGGCACGCTGAACGGGTTCTGGCAGTACAACCGCAGCCTGTTCCTGCGCTTCCTGATCGGCGCGGTATACACAGTCGTGCTCTTCGCCGGGCTGGCCATCGCGCTGCTCGCGATCGACAACCTGTTCGGGGTGAACGTCTCCGGGCAGTGGTACGTACGCCTGCTCGCCGTCCTGGCCTTCATCTTCAATCCCTGGTTCTTCCTGGCCGGCGTACCGGCCGATCTTGATGCGCTCGACGGTGTCGAAGACTACCCGATCGGGCTCAAGGTCTTCACGCAGTTCGTGCTGATCCCGCTGGTCAGTGTGTACATCGTGATCCTCACGCTGTACCTCGTGCGCATCCTGGTGACGCAGACGTGGCCGAGCGGCTGGATCGGCTGGCTGGTGTCGAGCGTTGCCGCCGCGGGCACGCTCGCGCTGCTCCTGGTCCATCCCATCCGGGAACGCGCCGACAGTCGCTGGGTCGATGTCTACGGTCGCTGGTTCTACGTGGCGCTGCTGCCCTCGATCGCGATGCTGCTGATGGCGATCTGGCAGCGCATCCAGCAGTACGCGATCACGGAGAACCGCTACTTCCTGCTGGTGGGCTGCGTCTGGCTGGGCGGCATCGCGCTCTACTACGGGATCACCGGGTCGAAGAACATCCGCGTGATCCCGTTGACCCTGTGTCTGGTCGCGCTGCTCACGTATGCAGGGCCATGGTCCGCATACAACGTCGCGCGCGACAGTCAGCTGAACCGGTTCCGCACGATCCTGCGCAGCAACGACATGCTTGCGGACGGGCAGCTGCAGCGGCCGCCGGCCAGCGGCGTTCCGGTGGACGATCGGCGCGAACTGAGCGCGATCCTGCGCTACACGATCGACACGCACGGCCAGGCTGCGCTCGCCGCCATCGATCCCGTGCTGGCCGACACGGCGGGCATCGCGAGCCTGCAACCGGTCAGCGGGCGCACCGATCATCCGGCTGCGGAGCTGGCCATGCAGCGCATCGGTCTGGAGTACCTGACGCGGTGGGAGCGGGCGGAGGCCGGACAGTTCTTCTACGGGCAGCAGCCGGCGAGCGCGCCCATCCAGGTGGCCGGCTTCGAAACGATGTACCGCGTCAATCTGATGGCGAGGTCGGCGCTGGCGGTGGGGTCGGACACCCTGGTGCTGGGCCCGCTGGCCGGCGACAGCCTCCCGTGGTCGTGGCGGGGCCGGCCCGCGGCGGCGATCGCGCTGCGTACGATGATCGAGGGGCTGATGGTCCGCGGCGTACCGCGCGAGCCGACGGAGGAGGAAGCCATGCGCCTGGTCCACGATGCTGCCGCGGACGATGTGCGGCTGCGGCTGATCATCACGCAGATCAACGGCCGGAGGACCGACACGGGCAGTGCGATTTCCTCGGCGCAGGCCGACGTGCTCGTCGGCCGCCAGTGAGCGCGCGCAGCCCATGACGCCGGTGCAGAACGCGGCGGCGGGCCACGGCAGGGTCCCTCGGCCGACTCGCGCCGCGGTCGCTGCGCCCGGCGCATTGCAGTCGCCCCACGAACCGGCATATACTGCAATCCACCCGATCCCAGGATGGCCTCCGATGATCCGCACGCTCACCTGCATGATCGTCACGGTGTTCGCCGCGCAGAACCTGTCGGCGCAGGCGCCACCAGCCGACCAGATCGCGGCCGCAGCACTGGCCGCGCCGGCGGACCGGCGCGACGCCGCGACCGTGCTGGGCTACGACGCGGGCGGCCGGCTCGTGACGCTGCGCCAGGGCAGCAACGACCTGATCTGTACGGCCGACGATCCGAAGACGGACGGCTTCGAAACGTCGTGTTACCATACCTCGCTCGAGCCGTACATGGCGCGCGGCCGTGCGCTGCTCGCGCAGGGCGTCACGGCCGCGGATCAGAGGAACGCGATCCGCTGGAAGGAAGCGCAGGAAGGGAAGCTGCCGCTGCCTGATGCGAGCGCGATGCAGTACATCCTGTCGGGCCGCTCGTTCGATCCGGCGACCTCGACAGTCGACGGCGAGTACCGCCGATCGGTCATCTACATACCCGGCGCGACCGAGGCCTCGACCGGACTGTCCCGCCGCGCTTCGACGACGGACCCGTGGATCATGTATCCGGGGACGCCGGGCGCGCACATCATGATCACACCGCCGCGCGCACGCTAGCGCTTCTCTTCCCTCTCCCGCCGCGCGTGCCGTGAGCCCGGAGGAAGGCGGTGGTCGAGGCGATCGGAGGTTCATGGTGCAGGAAAAGCGCTCGCGCACGTTCAATACGGGCTGTCCGGGTGCCGCGCTCCTGCTGAGTGCGATGATCGCGTCCGGCGTGAACGCCCAGGTCCGCAACATGCCGGTGTTCTTCGAGCCCGCGTACGCCTGGGACAAGCGCGCCGGGATCGACGCCGCTCACTTCGCCGAAGCGGACGGGACGACGGTCACGGCGAGCGGGACATGGCAGTTCTGGATCGGCAACTGTCGACGCCTCTCCGTGTCCGGTGCGGCCGGCATCATGAACCCGGGCGGCCCGGCCGGCGCGCGCTTCACGAGCGCCATCGGCGCACAGGTCCTGCTCAACCCCTGCCCGAGCGTGCTGTCGGTGTCGGCCGTGACATTCCGCTTCGTCACGGGTGCGGGCGTCGTACACGGCGAGGATGTGACGGCGTGGAATGTGCCGATCGGGGTGGGTGTCGGCTGGAAACTGCCCATCGCCGTCGTACAGATGGAGCCGTGGTTCGTGCCGCACGCGGTGTACCGCGATCCACTCGGGTCGGGCGATCCGCCCGTCAACGCGCCGGCGTCACGAAGCCGACCCGGCCACTGGACGGGCGCGCTGTCCGCCGGCGTGACGGCGGGGCTGGGCGAAGTTGCGGGGTTGCGCATCGGGGCGACGTGCTGCCGGGGCGGGGTCGGCCTGGCGTACGGCGTGAGTCTCTGGTTCTGACGGGCCGCGATGCACGAGCGCCGGTTCCTGACCGATGTCGCACGGCAGTTCCGCTCGCTGGAGACGCGCGGCGAGCGCATCGCCGTGCTGCACGGCTTCGGCAAGGAGTTCCGCGACAAACGCTACAGCATCTTCCACGACCGGGGCGGGCTGCACAACCACTTCCAGGGCATCGGCCGCATCGGCAATCACCTGTTCGTGTCAGGCAGTTACCCGTGGAAGAAGAAGCGGGCCGACATGTTCGTCTTCCACCTGGGGACGCGCGCGGCCGATCCGGGGCCGTGGGGCTCCAACCTCGTGCGCACGCGCGAGCCGGCGAACGGCGATCGGCTCGTGAGCTACTTCCAGGTCGATGACAATCTGTGGCACGCCGGGTCCTTCGCGATCCTCGACTCGACGCTGATCGTACCGCTGGAGGGCGATGCGGCCGGCTCACGCGTCACGGCGCTCGACGTCACGAAACCGGACAAGCCTCGCCGTCTGAGCCGCGACATCGTGCGGGCGGAGCACAAGGCGGGCGTCTGCGCGGCGACGGCGTTGCCCGGCGGGCATCTGCTGCTGGGCGTGTGGACCGACAGCGACAAGGATGCGGCCGGTCAACCGCTGCCGTATCACCTCGACCTCTACGTGTCGGAGACGCCCGGCTCGATCGATGATTTCCGGCTGGCCGGTACGTTCGTGGCGCCCGACGACCACGGTTTCCACCGCCAGTTCCAGGGTCTGGACTTCGTCTGGGAACGGAACGCGGACGGTGAGAAACTCTTCCTGATCGGCTTCGAGAACACGTCGCCGGTCCAGCCGCACCCGACCGACCCGGGTGAGAACCGCGCGTATCTGTTCGATGTGCTGCTGCCCGAGGCATGGCTCGACGAGGACCCGGTCTTTGCCGACGGCGTTCTGCCGTTTCCTCCCGGCGCGGTCAACTTCGTGACGGCGCGCATCCTGGATCAGGCCGGTGACTGGTACAACATGGATGCCGGGGCGAGCGCCTACGTCGATTCGAACCAGCAGCTCATCGTCTACGCGGTCTACCATTTCCTGACGCCGTTCCGCGGGAAGAAGACCGGTGACGTGCTGGTCCTCAAGTGCATGGAGTACCGCGCGCGGAGCTTCGCCGACATCGTCGATCACATCGAAGACGCCTGGGTCGAGCTGTACGAGGAGCCCGCGTGCACGGGCCGACGCGTCACGCTGCTCGGTCCTCTGGACGCCTCGTTCGAGGACACGAAGCACTGCTTCGCCGAGGACCGGTCCTTCCAGAAGGTCCAGTCCGCGCGCTGGCAGATACCGGCCGACCGCGCCTTCGTGCTGTATCGCAGAAAGCGGTACGAAGGCGATGGCGCGCTGGTGCTGCGTGGTGATGGCACGGTGCACACGGTCGAAGTCACCGACACCGGTTTCGAGGGTGGCGTAGGCTCGTTCCGGTTCCTGCCCGTGTCCGTCGCCGAGGCGCTGCCGGGCGCCACCGTGCTCTGAGGCCGCAGCCGCGACCGGTCTCTTGCGCGACGCGATCCTCGTTCTGCACCGCTGGCTCGGCCTCAGCGTCGGCATCGTCTTCGGCATCGCCTCGCTGACGGGGGCGGTGCTCGTCTTCGAGACGGAACTCGACGCACGGTTGAACCGCGGCCGGTTCGCGGTCTCGCCGGGGATGATCGCGCCTCCCGCGCTGGACGCGGCGCTGGGTTCGATCGCCGGCGACGCACGGGTCCGCCGCGTGCGCTGGCCGCACGCGCGCGAGCCGGTCTTCGAAGTGGAGCTGGAGGAAGAGGCAGGCCCACGGATCCTCTGGCTGGACCCGGGCACCGGCGAGGAGATCCGGCCCGTACGCGGACGCAACCGGCTCGTGCCGGCGATCCGGCGCACGCACACGACGCTCTTCGCGGGCGTCGTCGGGCACTGGCTGGTGACCGTGTCGTGCGCGCTCGCCCTGATCGGGCTCATCACCGGCCTCATCCTCTGGTGGCCCGGCCTGGCCCGCTTCGCGCACGGGTTCGCGATCCGGCTGCGACGCGGACTCTGGATCTTCAATTACGATGTCCATCAGGTCCTCGGCACGCTGGCGTTCCCGCTGCTCATCGCGCTGACCCTGACCGGCGTGCTGATCCCGTTCCCGGCCGCGACCAGCGCGCTGGCGCGCCCGTTCGTCGGCACGGCGGAACCGGAGCCGTCGGGCGCGGCCGCGGCGCAGCTTCCGTTGCGTGTCGACGCCGAAGCGGGCAGCGAAACGCCGTTCACCGGTGTCGCGGATCTGATCGAGCGGGCGACGGCTGCCGCCGGCGGCGAAGCCGAACCGGATGTCGTCGTGTTCCCGGCTCAGGCTACGGAACCGGTCGATGTCCGGCTGCGCATTCGACCGCCGGGCCAGGCGGGCGGGACGGTACGTGTCTGGATCGATCCGGGCAGCGGCGCCGTGCTGCGTGTGCGGGACCCGCGCGTCCTGCCGCCCGCCGAGCGCATCGCCACGATCGACGTGTTCAACGTGCACATCGGCGCGTTCGGCGGCGCAGTCGTCCGCTGGTTGTGGTTCGGCACGTGCCTGATCGGGGCGATGTCCCTGCCCACGGGCGTGCTGATCTGGTGGCTGAAGCGGGCACGCAAGCTGCGTTCGGCCGACGCGAGGGCCGGTCGGCGGGACGTCTGACGCCAGTGCGGACTCAGGTCGGCGGTGCTGCGCGGCGTGCGGCGAGCTCGTCGCGTCGCCCGGCGGGGAGCCGGCTCAGCACGGCTTCGCGCAGGCCCGGCGTCACGAAGCGGTAGACGGACGTGATGTCACCGTCCTCCAGGTCGCGCAATCCGATGGATTTCACGATGCCCTGCCGGACCGCGACGGCCAGCAGGTCCTCCGTCTCCAGCTCGTCACGGCCCGTGACGCGCGCGAGTTCGTTGCCTTCGAATTCCTCGCCGATCACGGCGGCCGCCTCGACCATCGATGCCGCGCCCGGCGCGAGCCCCTCGAGCGCCGAAAGAACCTCGGATGTACGCGGCGCGACGGCGTGCACGATGCAGCGTTCGGGCGGCAGCGCACCCGCGCCCGCGTGGATCGGGGCGAGCGGATCGCCCTGCCGCGACCGCCGCACCGACCCGACCACGAGCAGACGCGCGCCGACGGGCGCGTCCCGGATGAGTCGGCACAGCGCACCGGCACCTGCCCGGTCGGCCTCGTGCAGGTCACGTGCGATGATGGCGACCGGCCGGCGCTGCGCGGAGCGCAGGATCTGGCGGACAGCCGGCGGCCGCTCGGGGCCGCTGCTCCTGTTGCGCACGCGACCCACCGTCATGATGACGGCGGCCAGGAGATTCCCCAGGCCGGGGATCGCGCCGATCCATTCCGGCAGCACACGCTCGCCGGCCTCTCCGATGCGCACGTTGTACAGCCGGTCGGACCAGTTGCGGCCGAGATGTTCGGCGGCCAGGGCGACGGGATCATAGGCCGCCTCGGCACCGGGGCCGAGGTCGATGAGTTCGACGTGCGGGTCCGCGGGGCGTGACACGACCTGAACAGCGCTGGCGGCGTCGGCCGGATCGATCGCCTCGAGGAGGAGCAGCGTGGGCAGGCCGCTGGCCGCGCGGGACAGGGCGCGCTTGAATGCGGCGGACTCGGCCTCGAGCCCGTCCGGGTCCGGCCAGTCGGGAAGCTCGACGTCGTCGAACGGAGGCGGCGGAACGGTCGCGCGGCGTTCCATGACCTCGGGCTACGCAGCCAGCGCGCTGCGCAGCGAGGCGAGGCGGGCGTGCAGCGGAGGCGACTGGATCCGTTCGATGGCGTCGGCGGCGCTCGCGACGATCCCTGCTGCCCGTGTCTCATCCACGCGTCGCGCGAGTTCCGCGCGCTCGATGACGGTGCGCGCCCACAGGTAGACATCGCGCGGCTGCACGGCGGCGGCGGCGCGCTCGAGCCGCGCGTCCGCCGCACCGACATCGCCGGCGGCAAACTCCCTGCGCGCCAGGAACAGCTCGGCCAGATCGCGGTCCTCGAACCACGCACCGCTCTTCTCGAGGAGTGCGAGCAGGGCCGCCGCCTGCTCCGCGGCGTCGGTGTCACGTTCGAGCGCGAGCATACAGAGGCCCAGGCCGCTGCGCGCGACGGCCTCGGACTGCCACAGTTCGAGGTGGCGGGCGTGTTCGAGCAGGTCCTCGTACCGTTCCGCGGCGGCCGCGTGCTCGTCCTGCAGCCGGGCGCATTCGGCCAGACCGAAGAGCGACTGCACGATGCTCGCACGGTCGCGCTTCTCGTGGATCGCGCGTGCGCGCAGCAACATGTGTTCGGCGTCGGCGAACATACCGACCCGCAGCATGACCATGCCCAGGTTGTGACAGGCCGCGGCGATGCCGTTCGGATCGCCCATCCGCTCGAAGCCGGTGAGCACGTGCCCGAAATCGTCGAGCGCGTCGCGGTACCTGCCCATCTTCGCGTTGGCCACACCGGCGATGGCGTGGTACCGGGCCAGCAGAACGGGGTCCTGGATGCTGAACGCGACTTCGAGCGCGCGGCGCAGCGGTTCGAACGCGGCCTCGACGCGGCCTTCGATGAAGACGTACCGCACGGCGAGCCGCTCGAGCGCGTCGACCAGCAGCAGTGGTTCGTCGAGCGACTCCGCTATGCGCACCGCCTCGATGGAGAAGGCCGCATCGTTGCTCGCATCGGGCAGCCGGGTCAGCTCGATCAGGATGTGACAGCGCTCGACCAGGTCGTCCTGCGCGCGATCCAGCAGTTCGGTCAGCTGTCCGACCAGGACGGGGGCCGGCGCGAGGCCGGCCTTGCGCTGCACGGTCACGCTCTTGCGCTCGAGTCGTGCGGTCGTCGCGCCGTCCGTTTTGCCGGTTGCAGCCCTGTACTCTTCGACGGCGCGCGCGTACTGGCCCACGCGATCGTGGAGGTCACCGCACCGTTCGCGCACGTGCGCTTCGCCGTCGGGGTCCGTGTTGCGCAGCGCGATGTCGAACAGATCGAGCGCTTCCCAGTTCGCGAAGATCGCGGCAGCGGCGTCGGCAGCGGTGAGCGCGTAGCGACAGGCCCGATCGCGCACGCGGCCGTGATCGAAGTGACGCGCGAGCTGCGGCGCAACGCGGTCGACATGGTCGGCCCACAGCGATTCGATTGTCTCACCCGCCTTGCGGTGCACCAGGATGCGCCGCTTGCCCACGACCTGACGGTACAGCACCGTACGGACCAGCGGGTGGCGGAACCGGTATTCCGACGCGGAGTCGCCGTTCGGCAGATCGATCTCGCCCGTCGCCTCGATCAGCCCGTGCTTTCGTTCGAGCGGCTCGAGGAGATCGAGCACATCGAGTTCGTCCTTGTCGAGCAGGCGGGCGAGCAGCACCGAATCGAACTGCGCGCCGCCGATGCTGGCGTACTGCAGCAGGTTCAGCTCGTCGGGTCCGAGGCGCTGGATGCGCCGTTCGATCACGGCCTCCGCAGAGCGCGGCACGTCGGTCGACTCGGCCGCGTCGGTGAGGTGCCATTCGCCGTCGATCTCGACCGCGCCGCCGTTCTGACGGAGCAGTTTGGCCAGCTCCGTCACGAACAGCGGATTACCGCCGGCCGTGCGTTCCACCCAGCGGCGCAGAGGCACGGTGACCTCGCCACCCAGTTCGTGGGCCAGCACGACATCGAGCGACGCGCTGTCCATCTCGGTGAGCCGGACCCGCGTCGCGACATCTTCGCGTTCGAGCTCGAGGACCAGCTCGATCAGGGCGGGGTCGTCGTGCTCGACCTGCAGTCCGCGCATCGTCGAGATGATGACGACCGGCAGCTCACCGATGCCGCGGCTCAGGTAGCCGAGCAGTCCGACGGAGGCGTTGTCGGCCCAGTGCAGGTCATCGAGGAAGAGCAGGAGAGGCGCATCCGCGGCCAGCTGCCGCACGACGTCGAGGTACTGCATGAACAGCGCTTCGCGCGAGGGCGCTGCGGAACGCTTCATGTGGTCCTGCACCTCCGCGGCCGTCGCGAAGGTCGCGGCCAGGAGCCCGCCGACGAGCGGTACGACACCCAGCCAGTACGGGGCCAGTTCCTTGACGAGGCCGGAGACCGTGGCGCGCTGGACCGAGCCCGGCGTGGACTCGTCGGCCAGGTCGCTGAGGGCTTCGATGAACGGGAGGTAGGGCTCGCCGCCGCCGAACGACTGGGTGCACCGGCCGCGGCCGATGGCGTGGCGGCCGTCGCTCGACAGGCGGGCCAGCAGCTCCATGACCAGCGTGGTCTTGCCCACGCCGGCGGGGCCCTCGACGAATACGGCCCGGCCGCGGGACTGACCCACGGCCGCGGCGATGACCGCCTCCAGCCTGTCCAGCTCAGCCTGTCTGCCGACGAACGACATCGTACCGTCCGGCCGCCTGCGCATCAGTGTGGCGGGCGCGATCCCCGCCGGTGAACCCGCGGAACCGCCCGGAAACGCGGCGGCCGTGGGGAACCCCCGAAAATCGTTGCGTCGACGCACATCTTGCAATGTCCCGCCACTTTGTGACATCCTGGTACCCACATTTCTCCACATCCCGGCAGGCCCGTGCCGCTGTTGGCACTGCGCCCAGACGCAGGAAGCGTTCATCCCACTCGAGGACACCGGGACGGGAGCCAGACCGTATCACTCGCACCCGTCGAACCGAGGTAACGATGCACCGTCTCCCCGATTCTTTCCGAAGGCACCGCATGAGGGCCGTTCGTCCCGCTGTCGCGATCGCGCTGCTCGCGGCTGCGTGCGACGGGGGCCTCTTCGAAGAGCCCATCGCCGGTCCGCAGGCGCTTCTCCAGGCCACTTTCCACCGCGTGCAGGTCGATGTCACGAACCCGAACGCGCAGCCGGCGCCGAACATCGTCGTCACGGCGACGAACGTGGGCACCGGCGACTACACCCTGGCGCTGACGAACGCGTCGGGGCGCGCGGTGCTCGAGATCCCTGACGGCAGTTACCTGGTGCATGCCCGTAACCTGCAGAGCGCAGGACCGGCCGTTCCCCGGCCATTGTCGATCGCGCCGCTGCCCAACAGCGCGGGCCTGCTGCCCACATCCGGGACGCAGAGCGTGAACCGGCTGGGGGTGCTCTGGGACCCGAACGCGCCCGGCGGCGTGGTGCCGCTCGACCCGGCCAACTACTCGAGGCTCACGGTCAGCCCGCCGCTCGTGCTGGGCGGGGCGCCGAGCAGTCCCCTGATCGGGCTGCAGTTCCTGGCCGGCACGTCCCTGAACTGCACGTTCTTCGACGGCAACGGCCGGCCGATCAACCTGCCGACGACGGAGAACATATTCGTGGTGCTGCCGCACGGGGCCGGCCCGCTGCCGCCCGTTCCGGCGTTCCTGGCCGGGTTCAATTTCCCGCGCGGCATCCTGCTGGGTGTGGCGACGGTCCCGGCCGGCCAGAGGGCCTGCTCCCTCGCCGGCTTCAACCAGGGGCCGACGGGCGCTGTCCTGGAGACCAACACCGTGCCGATCGGTGGCCAGTCGAACGTGTTCGTCGGGCTGGTCCCGCCGGCCGGTGGGCCGACACCGGCGAACATCCCGCTGATCGCGGGCCCGCAGCTGGCTTCGACGAACTACCTGCTCGACCCGACGGGCGACGCACGCGGCCCGGAGGACCTGGGCCTGATCACGTCCGGCTGGACGCTGCTCGAGGGGGGCGGAGCCACGGACGACTTCCACGTCATGGCGAGGTTCCGCGGCCTGGGCAGCTACATGCTGGATCTCCGTTTTCTCCACCCGGAGAACGGGCAGAAACTGCGAATCCGGGCCACTGTGCTCTGCAACATCGAGCGCTGCGCTCTGAGCAACGTGTCGCCATCCCATCTGGCCGGACTGGTGTCCGCCCGAGGCGTGATCGTGGGTCGGCCGCAGGGCGACGGCGCGGTGTTCTGGACGGTAAGGCTGCCCGGCGTCTCCTTCGTCGAATTCAACATCCTCGCCGGCGCGAACCCCTTGAGCGACGTCGCGCCGAACACCGGCGCCGTGGCCGTGCACAAGGACGACGGGAGCGGCAACTCCTGGATCATTCCGGGTGACTGAGCCCTTCCGGTCCGGCAGGTCCGGACGCCCCCGGCGCCCACCCGGCGCCGGGGGCGTTCTTTCGACCCGATGGCCCGACGCGAGCCGAGCCGCCGCGGGTCCGGTGGCGAGACACGGGGTCAGGCCGCAGCGGCATTGAGCCGAACGAGGGCCACGATCTCGACGGTCCGATCGGCAGCGGGGTTCCCGAATTCGGCCCGATCGAGCTCCGCCTCGAGCCGGGAGAGCAGCACCGCGAGGCGGGCAGGACCGCTGCCGTCGCCGGTCGCGGACGCATCCTGAAGCAGGATCTCGTCGAGCCGGCGGGCGAGACCGGACCGGGTGCCGTATCGGAGCCGCCCGAGAAGCGCATCGACGCGCAGACAGAGGGCCGGGTCGGGGCCGCCCGGCAAACGGCTCAGCGAGCGGGTCAGCCCGCGCGCGATGCCGCGCTCCGTCCGCCCGGCCCCGCGAGACTCCGGTCGGGTGTCGGCCGTCAGGAAGCGGATCGCCGCAGCGTACGCGCGGCGCGCAGCCGCGACGTCCGGGCCAGCGCCAGGAGCCGGCGTCGAGGACGCATCGAGGAGCGCACGCAGCACCGCGTCGCGATCACGAAGGACCCGTCCGCCCTCATCCACGACCAGCCAGGATACCGCCGCGCCCGAGAGCGCGATTACGCCCCACGGACCCGCGCCCATGGCTGAGACAGGGACGTGAACGGCGGCGCGATCGGCACCCGGTTCCTCGCCCCCGACCCCGGCTGCGCCCCTGACCAGACCCCAGGCCGCGCGGTCGATGGCGGTGTGCAGCCCCTCGTCGAGCGGATCCGTGACGGTGGCCGCCTCCTCCAGGTCGGCGAACACGGATCCGTCACCGGCCGCGATCCGGCCGACGACCTCGCGGAAGGCGACGCGGCGCCCCGCGCCGGACGCCGTGCGCGCCGAGGCGCCGCCCAGGCCGCGCCGGGCCGCGGCGAGCTTGCGCCGGATCCGGGAGACGAGCCCGAGCACAGCGTCCAGGTCACGGTCCGGAATGAAGTTGCAGGAACGTACCACGCGATGGGGTGAGCCCAGGCGGTCGATGCGCCCCAGCCGCTGGATCAGCCGTACGGGGTTCCAGGGCAGGTCGTAGCTGATCACGGCCGCCGCGTCCTGCAGGTTGAGTCCTTCCGACAGCACGTCCGTCGCGATGAGCGTATCGATCGCCTGGCCCGGCGCGGGCTCGGGCGCTTCATTGGCGACAGGCGCGAACCGTTCGACGACCAGGCGGCGCGGTACCGGGCCCGAGGCGATGCGCGCCTCGTCACCGTGGATCAGCCCGACGCGGCCCGCCGGCGCGAGCTCCCGGAAAAGGTGGGCGGCCGTCTCACGGAACTCCGAGAAGATGATCACGCGGCCGTCGCCCCAGTCCCCGGCCAGCAGTGCCCGCAGCGCTGCGATCTTCGGATCTCCTTCCCGGACCGCCTGTTCCGCGAGCTCCGCGACGGCCTGGAGCCGGTCCAGATCGGCCGCGACGCCAGCGTCGAGCGCGCCCACGGACAACCCGCGAGGGAGCGGATCCAGCACCAGCTCGAAAAGCGTGAGCTGGCCGGCGTGGAACCGCCCTGCCCCGCGAAAGTCGGTGGGCCGCAGGAGCAGCCCTCCCGCGAGCGCCGTCCGGAACGCGTGGAGGTAATCCGTGAGCCTGGCGATGCTCGCGGCGAAGGCCACGAGCCCGGACTCGAGGCGTTTGAGCAGGACGAAGCGCACGAGCTCGATGCGTTCCGTTGCACGGGACCTGATGTTACGGCTTCGGTTACGGGCGAGGCGGGAGAGGCCGAAGGGCTGGAGGTGGAGGGCGCCAAGATGGTCGAGCATGGCCGGGGCGCCGCGCAGCGACCAGCGCACCGCGAGCGGTGGGGCCCGGTCCGGAAACCTGGGCCCATCCTCGGCGTACGCCGCCCGGATTTCGCGGCGGCTGCGCCGGACCAGCACCGCGCAAACGGCCCGCACGAACGCAGGCGGCGCGGCCGCGTCCGGCGGGGCGGTTGCAGCCGACTCGAACGTCTCACGGAGCGACGGCACGCCGAGGTCGGTCAGGCCGCCATCAGGGAGGAAGAGCCGGATCAGGAAATACAGGTCCTGCAATCGGTTGTTGATCGGTGTCGCGGTCAGCAGCAGCACGCGGCCGGTCCGGCACAGGGCGGCCAGCCCGGCGTATCGGCGCGTCCGCGCGTTCCGGAACGTGTGCGCCTCATCGACGATGACGAGGTCCGGCGCGCCGATCCAGGCCGGCCACCGCCCCAGTCCGATCATCGAGTGGGACAGGACCAGCATCCCGGCAGGACCGGAAGACATTGCTGGACCGGCGGTTCCGCCGCGAGACCGGATCGGCAGTCCGCGGGCCGCGGCCACGGGCGCGAGGCGCCGGGTCCAGAGGCCGCAGATCGGGGCCGGGGCCGCGACCAGGACGGTGCGCGCGCCGGCGCGGATGCTCTCATCGATCAGTCCCAGTGCGACATAGGTCTTTCCAATGCCGGCCGGATCCGCGACCAGGACGCCGCCCCGGTGCTGGAGGATTCGCCAGCTGCGCCGGACGGCGTCGGCTTGAAAGCGGGTGAGGTCGACCGGCGGATCCGGGCGCGGCGGCGGGTCGAGCGCGGCCAGGCGGCCGAAGACGTGGCGTGCGGCCTCCGCGGGTGACGCCGGCAGGAACCGGCCCGGCCGTGCGACGGGGCGAGCCGCGGTCACGCTGGACCGGGCGACTCGGGGACCGGCCTCATCCGGGGCCGAGGGCGGTGGCGATGACGTCGAGCACGTCCCACGCCTGGAGCCAGAGTTCGTCGAAGCGCCGGCCGGCGGATGCGACCGCGGCCGGGGCCGTGATGAGGGAGGTCAGACGGGGCCCGGCCCGGCCGGTGTCGCCATCCAGCCCGAGCCAGCCGACGAGACAGGCGGCGCCATGAGCGGGCTGACCTGCCGAGCCGGCGAAGACCGCGAAATCCGGGACCCACCGGGTGGTGCCGGCGGACCTTATCTCGAGGCGTCCTTCGGCGATGAGGCGGCGCAGGGCGTCGAGCGCTGCGCCGCGTTCGGCGTGGGTCCGGCCGGCGGCGGCGGCGTCGGCCAGCGCATCGACATCCAGCACGCCGAGCAGAACGCGGCAGCGTGTGACGCGCAGTTCGTCAGGCCGGAAATCCAGGGCCGCGAGCCGGACCCGGCGCACCGCGAAATCGGCGGTCGCCGAGCGGGCGAGCAGGTGACCCAGCAGATCCCGGACGCGCGGTCTCCGCTCCTGATCGAGAAGCACGCCCCGGTTGGCGGTGCGCAGGTGGAAGGGGATCCCACCGTCGCCGGTCGCCTCGCGGATGCTCATCCCAGCCAGCCCGCGAAGCTCTGAAGTGTGCGAACGGCACGTGCATCGAGTCCGTACGCCCGCGCGACGATCGAGTCCATCTCTTGTTGCGCAACCGGCGCAGCCGCTCCCGCGGTGTGGGCAGCTTCCGAGAGCGAAGCCAGGCGATCCGTCCAGGCTGCCGTCCGCCAGTCGGCAGGCAGCGGCAGCGCGCCGATCGTCCAGGCGAAGAAACGGAAGCGCGCGTCCTTGGCGCGCTCCGCGATGGCGCGCGCGAAGGTGCGCACGGGCAGCGCATTGAAGAAGGCGGCGAGCAGCAGGGCGTCCCTGCGGTTCCGTACAGGCACGAAGTAGACCGAGTTGAGCGGCACGATGGGGAGCCAGCCGAACGGCGTCCGCGTTACCGCGGGTACGGCGACGGCATTGAGCGTCGCGGCCAGGTCGTGCCAGACGACCTTGTGGCCCAGCGCATCAGGCGTGACGCGGAACAGCCTGCCCGGCGGGTCACTCGAGCGGAGACCGGAACGGCGGTCGAGGCGATCCGCGTGCCGCTGCAGGTACGCGCGCAGCCGCCGGGGCGGCTGGTGGGCGAGTGCGCCGTCCCCGTGGGTCCAGACGACCCAGAGTTCGCGCGTCCAGGCCCACGGTCCGACGTCGCTGCCGCGCAGGAGCGGCCGGATGGCCGTCGCCTCGACCAGCGCTTCGTATCGATCGCGCTCGGCCGTCCTCGCCCCGTTGCTCGGGTCTTCGCCCCGCGAGCGATCGTGCGAGCGATGCCTGTCGCCGCGCGCTGACCAGCCGGTGGCGCGCACGGTGGCGAGGTCGCCGAGCCGGGCCGTCACGCGCTCGAGCACGAGCACGTCGTTGGCGCCGGTGAAGATGCCGCGCCGGACGCGCAGGCCGGTGTGCAGGCCGAGCAGCGGACCCGCCGCCTGCATCGTGCGGAACACGCGCGTGACACGGCGCGGTGCGATGAGCCAGGGCGATTCGATGTCGTCGGGGAAGAGCGGCAGCTCGTTCTGCGGGATCCTGAAGGCGCGGGGACGCCGGCCGCGTCGGATCATGCACACGCGGACGCGCGTGGCCGGGGCACCGCGCGTCGCGACGATCGCAGCTGCGAACGCGTCGGCGCGGAAGATCGACCGCTGGTCCAGGCTGTGATCTTCGACGGACGAGATCGCGGTGTCACGCAGAAGCATGCGGCGCGCCGAGCCGCCGTAAAGCGAGCGGAGGATCTTGGCGGGCATCAGCATGCCGAGTGTGCCATGAGGCGCGAGCAGCGCGAGCACGCGTTCGAGGAAGAGCAGCGACAGATCGATCTGTGCGGCTGCCGCGCGCGGTGCGCCGGCGAGCCGCGTGCCGGCACGCCAGCCCGGGCTGCGGCAGACCGCGTATCGCGAGCGGACCGCGCTGGCGAGCGCGGCGGGCCAGCGGTGTGCGCGAATCCACGGCGGGTTGGAAACGACGAGGTCGAAGCCGTGCAGGGCGGCGTCGGCGAAGTGGACGCCGAAGCTGAAGAAGGGCAGTGCGCGGCCGTCCTCCAGCGCGCGCCGGATCCTGGCCGTGTCGGCGGTCCGCGTTTCGATCCGACCGATCGCGCTCGCCGCCGCGCGTGCCGCCGTCGACGGCTGCTGCCAGAGGTCCCGCTCGGCGGCGCGCGCCCGCGCTTCGGCGAGCTGGCCGGCAAGGCGGTGTTCGATCGCATCGATCCACGCGGCGGCGAGTCGGGCCTCACCGTCTGCGAGATCCTTCAGCAGATGGGACCGCTCGTCGGGGTCGGCCGCGATGTACCGGGTCGACGCGGGTGTGAGCGCCCGCACTGCCGCTCGCACGCGCGCATCGATGGCGGCGCCCCGATCGACGACATGCGCGCGCGTGCCAGGCATGGCGAGATCGAGCGGGTCGAGCAGGGCGTCACCCTGACGGATGCGGCGGTCCAGGTTGGGCAGCGGATCGACGACCCGGCCGGCCGCGGGGACGGAGAGCGCCAGCCAGAGTCGCAGCGCGCAGAGCAGGGCCGCATCACCCTGGATGTCGACGCCGTAGATGCCGCGCGTGACGATGTCGCGGCGGAGCGCGTCCCCGTCGTGCCGTACATCGAGCGTTGCCCGCAGCGCCGCGATGCGCGACAGCGCGCCCAGCAGAAACGCACCGGACCCGCAGGCCGGGTCGAGCACACGGAGCCCCGCCGCGGCGCGCGCGAGCCGTTGCCTCGCCCGCGCATCCGCCACGTCCCGGGACCGGGTGCGCATCAGCCGATCGAGCATCGCGTCCGTGAGACCGGTACGGGCGGCGAGGTGCGCGCTCAGCGCGCGCGGCACGAGGCGATCGACGACGGCCGGCGGTGTGAAGAACGTGCCCGTATCACCGCGCCGATCCTCCGCCATCATGCCTTCGAAGACACGACCCAGCATCTCGGGATCGATGCCGGCGGCGAACGCGCCATCCACGATGTCGTCGGCATGATCGCGCGCCGTGAACCGATAGCGCTCGAGCAACTCCTCGAAGAGTGCGGCGCTCACCTCGTCGGCCAGGTCCAGTCCGTCGAAACGCTGCTCCAGCCGCGTCCGCTCGAACAGGCCGCCGTTCAGGTAAGGCAACGGCCCGAGTGCCCGGGCGGCGGCCGTGCGCCGCTCAGGCCGCGTGTTCAGTGCGCCGAAGAAGAGCGGGACCAGGACGTCGCGATGAAACGTCGTGCCGATGCGCGGCTGACGTTGCCAGCGCCGCAGCAGCCCGGGCAGGAACGCCGGATCGCCGGCCAGGTGACCCTGACGCTGCAGGAAATACAGGAACATCAATCGGCACAGGTGCAGCAGGGCCAGCTGTTCGCGCTCCGCGCGCAGCCGCCGAGGGATGCTGGTCCACCCGGTCGCGACGCGGGTGCGGTGTGCCCGGAACTCGAGGAAGAAGCGGCGGCCGACCCGCGCGCGGTCGAGGGCACGCGCGTATCGGATCGCCAGCGCGACGCCTCCCTCGCCGGGACGCGCGACCATCTCGGCGAGCGTCTCGAGGTCCGTCGGGCGCGGCTGTTGCCGCTGGAGCACCAGGTCGCGCAGCACGCCGTCGAGACCGGATGCGGTCAGGCCGACCGTCCGGTAGCGGGCATCGGCGAAAAGCACGAGGTGCTGCGCGGTCGCGTCGCGGCCGGCGATGCTGCGCGCCCATGCGGCCGTCGCGCGGGCCGACACCTGGCCGTCGAGCTGTACGAGCGTGAGGCGCATGCCGGCCCGCTCGGCGATCGACCAGGCCCGGCCGTCCGCGCGGCCCTCGGCCGGGCCCGGGCCGTCGGGCCGGGGGTCCAGGGACGCGAAGCCGAGCGCGGCCGCGAGGGACGCGGCACGGGCCGGTCGATCGAAGCCCGCGAGGGCCCGTTCCAGTTCAGCGGTCGAGGTCGCCACGCGCGACAAGAAGCGCGCGCTGGCGGGGCACATCCATGGACGGATGGGAAGACTTGCGGAAGCGCGAGGCCCCTCCAGGCCGTAGCCCGGAGGGGCCCCTCCGTTCTTCGTGAAAGGCCCGGCGTTCGACGGGCCAGACCGCTCAGCGCATGCCTACTGGATCGCGCGGTACGCGTTCACGCGGCCCTTGCCGTAGAACGGATCGGTGCCGGGCTCGCCCAGGTCATCCGCCGTCTGGTGGAGGCGCTGCCGGACGAGGCCGGGCTGCTTCTTGCCGAGTTTGCCGACGAGGAGCGCGGCGACGCCCGAAGCGTGCGGTGCGGCCATGCTGGTCCCGTTGATGCCCAGGATGAACGTGCCCGTCTGGCAGATCGGGATCGGCAAGCTGAAGCGCGAGCAGGCGGCCCACACCAGCCCGCCGGGGCCCGTCAGCCCGCTGCGGCCACCCGGCGCAGCGACGTCGATGGCGGAGCGGCCGTAGTTGCTGTACGGGGCCCGCATGTCGACGTTCGTCCACGGCCCGTTCACCCCGGCGGCGGCCGTCGGTGCGGTCGCGGAGACGCACGCCGTAATGGCCTGGTCGCAGTACGAAGCGTAGAGGCTCGGGTACTGCGTGCCATCCGGCGCAATGTGGTGATCGAGGTCGAAGTTGGCGTTGCCGGCTGCGACGACCACGACCGCGCCCTTCCGGTTGGCGTAGTTGAACGATCGATTGATGACGGCGACGAGGCCCGGGTTCGAATCCTTCAGGAAGAGGCCGCCCAGGCTCATGTTGATGACGTCGGCACCCGCGTCCGCCGCGTACATGACGCCGGCCAGGACCCCGCTGGTGGGACAGGAGCCGAACCTGTTGCAGACCTTGACGCCTACGAGCGTCGTCATCGAGGTCACGCCGGCGGCGGCGAGCGCGTTGCTGCTGACGGTGGCGCCCACGTGCGTGCCGTGGAAATGGAGGTCGGCGATCGGGTGCGCGCCCGGGAACAGGGCCGCGACCACCGCGTCATCGGCGGGAACGAACGAGCGCGAGCGGCCTAGGTCGACCCGGCCGACAAGATCCGGATGTGTGTAATCAATGCCGGTGTCGAGGATCGCGACGGTCACGCCGGGCGAGCCCAGGTAACCGGCCGCCCAGGCCATGTCGGCCTGGATGGCCCGCAGGTGCCACTGCCGCGGGTACCGGGTTGCCGTTGTGGGATCGTTCGGGCTCGCGACCTCCGCGGACGAGGCATCGACGACCTCTTCGCCGCCCACCGGGTCGAGCGACAGCACGTAGTCCGGCGAGATGGCGCGGACCTCGTCCGTTGCGACCAGCGCCTCGACCGCCGCGTCGGAAAGCCCGCGGACCACGGCCACGCCGATGGCGTTGTACGGCGTCACGACGGTCCCGCCTGCGTTCCGGATGATCTGCGCGAAATTCGGGGGCAGCCGCTGCCCTTCCATCACGACCAGCTGGTCGCCTGTGGACTGGAGCCCGTTCGGCAACGTGGTGAACGCCGGGGCTTCCTGCTCGACCGGTATCGTCGCGTCGCTGGCGCAGGCGACCAGGGCGAGGACGGCGAGCAGGCACACGGAACTGCGCACGGCATGGTGCATGTCAGACCTCCATCATTAGAGGATTCAACACCGGCGCGAGCCGGCCAGCCTTTTTTTCTGGGAGCGGGACGATGTCCCTGAGCGTGAATCGGGTGCGTCGACGACTCACGCGGATCGGTCGCGGATCGTGACCGCGAAAACGCGATGAGGCGAACGGATCGAGAAACGCGGGGTGACGAATACGGCGCGCGCCGCCGATTGTCAATCCTCGACGCGACGGCGCAGGATCAGAAGAGGATCGCTGGTGCCGGGTGGTGAGAAGGGTGCGCGCTCAGCGCACGGGTGCCGGGTTCAGTCGGCGTCGAGCCCGCCAGCCTGGTACACGCGCAGGAAGGCCTCGACCACGGTCGGGTCGAAGCGGCGGCCCGCCTGCGAGCTGATGTGCTCGACGGCCTCCTCACTGCGCCAGGGCGCGCGGAACGGGCGCGCGTTGACCATGGAGTCGTAGGTGTCGGCGACGCGCAGGATGCGGGCCGAGACCGGGATCGACGCACCGGCCAGCCCGGGCCTGTAGCCCGTCCCGTCCCAGTTCTCGTGATGGTAGAGCGCGATCTGCTCCGCCTCCTGCAGGATCCGCGACTCGCTGTTGGCGAGCAGCGAGGCGCCCACGGAGGTGTGGGTCTTGATCAGGTCGAGTTCATCGAGCGAGAGCGCCTCTTCCTTGAGCAGGATCGCGTCCGGGATGGCCAGGTTGCCGATGTCGTGCAGGGGCGCGGCCAGCCGGATGACCTCGACGAGATCGGCTGGCAGGCCCATGGCCTCGGCGATGGCCGCGGACAGCACGCCGATGCGATCGACGTGCCCGCTGCCTTCGGAATCCTTGTACGAGATGAGCAGTGCCAGGCGCTGCGCCGTCTCGACCTCGAGTGCGGTGAATCCCGCGACAGTTGTGTTCATGGTATGGATCAACCGGCGTTGGCCAGGACCGTCGTGATCGCGGTGATGTTCGCGATCTCTGGTACGGACGAGTAGTGATTCAGGACGTTGACCGGCTTCCTGAGGCCGGTCAGGATCGGACCGATGACCTCGGCGCCGGCCAGCTGCTGGACCAGCTTGTACGCGATGTTGCCCGACTGCAGGTCCGGGAAGATCAGCACGTTGGCATCGCCGCCGATGGTCGAGTGTGGAAACGTGTTGCGCGTGATCTCGGGGACCAGGGCGGTGTCGGCCTGCATCTCGCCTTCGATGAGCAGCGAGGGCTGGCGCGCGCGCGCCGTGGCGACGGCCTCCTTGACCCTCCGCGCGAGCGGGTGGTCGACGGAACCGAAGTTGCTGAACGACAGCATCGCCACACGCGGTGTCATGTCGAAGTGGTACCGTGCCAGATTTGCCGCCATGAGCGCGATCTCCGCCAGCTCGTCCGCGCTCGGTTCGATGTTCACGGTCGCGTCCGCGAAGAACAGGATCCGGTCCTTCAGCACCATGCAGTACACGCCGGCGGCGCGGGTCACGCCTTTGCGCAGCCCGATGATCTGCAGCGCGGGCCGCAAGGTGTCCGGATACGAACGGTTGAGTCCGCAGACCAGGCCGTCGGCCAGGTCGGCGTGCACCATCATGATGCCGAAGTGAGCAGGATCGGCCAGGAGGCGGCGGGCCTTTAACGGGGTCACGCCGGACCGCTGGCGGAGGGCGTACAGCTCGTCGGTGAAACGGTCGAGCATGGCCGGGTCGTACATGTCCACGATCTCGAGCGCGTCCAGGTCGAGGCCCAGCTCGGCGGCCCGGTGGCGAACCTCGGCGGGCGCGCCGATGAGGACGGGCTCGGCGACGTCCTCGTCGACGATGACCTGGCAGGCGCGCAGGACCTTCTCTTCCGTGGCCTCGGGGAAGACGATGCGCCGCCGGCGGGCGCGGCGGGCCTTCTGGACGATGCCACGGATGACCTGGTGGCTCTTGCCCAGGATGCGCCGCTCGAGCTGGGCCACGTACTCGTCCCAGTCCTCGATCGTGGTGCGGGCGACGCCGGTCTCGATGGCGGCGCGCGCGACGGCGGGCGCTTCCCAGGTCAGGACGCGCGTGTCGAACGGCTTCGGGATGATGTACTCCGGGCCGAAGGCGAAGCGTTCGCCGCCGTAGGCGTTGAGCACGGCGTCCGGGACATCCTCCTTGGCGAGCGCAGCGAGGGCACGGGCCGCGGCGATCTTCATCTCGTCGTTGATGGCGCGGGCTCGCACATCGAGCGCGCCGCGGAAGATGAAGGGGAAGCCGAGCACGTTGTTGACCTGGTTGGGATAGTCGGACCTGCCCGTGGCCATGATGACGTCCGGCCTGGCGCGGCGGGCCGCGGCGTACGTGATCTCGGGGTCCGGGTTGGCCATGGCGAAGACGATGGGCTGGTCCGCCATCGAGCGGACCATCTCGGGTGTGACCAGGTCCTTGCTGGAGACGCCGACGAAGACATCGGCGCCCTCGAGCGCGTCGGCGATGGTGCGGCGGTCGGTGCGGCGCACGTACTTCGCCTTGTACGGATTGAACCGGTCGTCGCGGCCTTCGTAGAGCACGCCCTTGGTGTCGACCATCAGCACGTTGTCCGGGTCGACGCCCAGCGCGAGGTACATGTTGGCACAGGCGATGCCCGCGGCGCCGGCGCCGGCGAACACGACGCGGATCTTCGCGATGTCCTTGCCGGTCAGTTCGAGGGCGTTGATCAGCGCGGCGCTGCTGATGATCGCCGTGCCGTGCTGGTCATCGTGGAACACGGGTATGCCCATCTCGCGCTGGAGCGTTTCCTCGATGTAGAAGCACTCGGGTGCCTTGATGTCCTCGAGGTTGATGCCGCCGAACGTGGGCTCGAGCAGGCGGACGCAGCGGATGAGTTCGTCGGGGTCCTCGGTAGCGATCTCGATATCGAACACGTTGACATCGGCGAAGCGCTTGAACAGCACGGCCTTGCCCTCCATGACCGGCTTGCCGGCCAGCGCGCCGATGTTGCCCAGACCGAGGACGGCGGTCCCGTTCGTGACGACGGCCACGAGGTTGCCGCGCGCGGTGTAGGCATAGGCGTTGTCCGGATCCTCGTGAATGAGCCGGCACGGCAGTGCGACCCCCGGCGTGTAGGCCATGGAAAGGTCACGCTGCGTGAGACAGGGCTTGGAGGGGACGACTTCCAGCTTGCCGGGCCGGCCGCCGTCGTGATAGGTCAGAACGTCCTTGTCGCGGATCACGGTTTCTTCCTGCAAGAGACTTGCGAACGCCGGGCGAACGTAGGAACTCGCTGATTCCGTCACAAGGCGGCGCCGTGCTTGCGAAACGCGGGGCCGGCGTGCCAATTCGAGACCGTGGTCGCCGGTCGACCGAGCGGCGGCCGGACGCGGAATCGAAGGAGGGTGGTGGCGGACCTCATCGTGACCGGGAGATCGTCGGGCAGCCGGGGCGAGGAGCGGGGCGGGCACCGGCTGGCGGCGGCGTGGGGTCCGGTGGCGGTGGGCGGCATCGCCTGCGCGGCGGCCGCGGCAGCGGACACGGGATTGCATCTGGTGCCGATCGGCTTCGGCGATGCCCTGTGGGAGGCCGCGGCCATGATCGCCGCGCTGGACCGGCTGCCGCTGATCGTACTGGGCGTGGCGCTCGTCGCAGGCGCCGCTGTGGCACAGGCCCGCCGGCGCGTGCTGCTCGCGGTGGCCGTGACGAGCCTCGCGCTGGCGATCGTCGCGGCGTTCGCCGGGATCCTGGCCACCACCGCCGTGCCGCGGGTCCTCGCGATGGCCCAGGACACGCCGAATCTGGGAGAACTGCGGCGCGGTGCCACGCGGGCGGCGATGGAAGCAGCAGCGTGTGGCGCGGCAGCGCTGTGGATCGCGTGGCGCACGTGGCAGCATCACAAGAAGCTGTGACCGGCGTGTCTCACCGGCGGCTACCCTGGACCGTGGAGGGACGATGAGGTTGGTGGTGTTCGTCGCGCTCGGTCTGTGCACCGGCCTGACCTCCGCTGCGCCTGCTCAGCAGCGGCCGCAGGCCATCGCGATCGTGGGTGCACGCATCGTGGACGGCAACGGCGGCCCGCCCCTCGAGGACGGCACGATCGTGATCGAAGGCGCGCGCATCGCGGCGATCGGGGCGCGCGGCGCTGTCGCCGTGCCGCGTGGCGCGCGCGTCATCGAGGCGAGGGGTCGCGCGGTGACGCCGGGCTTCGTCGACACGAACGTGCACATCTCGCTGTACTCCGGCATCGAATCGCTGGTCCGGTACGAGGACCGCTTCACGGACCTGGTCATCGAGCACGCACAGCTGCACCTCAAGCACGGCGTGACGACGCTGCGGGACAGCTACGGGATGCTGGGACCACTGATCGAGGCGCGCGACCGCATCGCACGCGGCGATGTGGTCGGGCCTCGTCTCATGGTCGCCGGCAACATCGTCGGCTGGGGCGGGCCGTGGTCGTTCACCTGGTCGGGCGTGAAGCCGTCCGGGTTGAGTCTGTTCCAGGAGCAGATGAACGATGCGATCACGCGCGGCTCGGGCGAGGAGCTGCTCGAGATGGGTCCGGACTCGCTGCGCGCGGCAATCAACCGCTACCTGGAGCTGGGGCCCGACTTCATCAAGTTCGGGGGGACCGGCCACTACTCGAACCCCGTGATGATCTCGTTCTCGGAGCGCGCGCAGGCGGTCCTCGTCGAGGAGACGCACAAGCGTGGTCGATTCGCCGAGACGCACTCGACGACGAGCGAGGGGCTGCGCATGTCGCTGGTCGCGGGCGTCGATGTCGTGCAGCACCCGGAGGTCCTGCCGGAGCTCATCTCCGACGAGCTGGTCGCGATGTTCCGAGAGCGCGGCGTGGTGTGCTCGATGCTCATCAACACGATCACGGGCAAGCCGTGGGCGGACTGGTCGAGGCGCCGGGAGGCGGAGCTGAAGCGGCAGGCCGAGGCGAGGGACACGGCGCAGCAGCTGCAGCGGGCGAGGACGAGCGCCGAGCTGCGCGCGGAGCAGGGCGAGCGCGGCATGGAGATCCGGCGCGGGAACGCGCGACGGCTCATCGAAGGCGGTTGCGTGACCACCGTCGGGACCGACAACTATCTTGGCGCGGCGCCGGAGTTCCGCCGCACGGCCAAGCCGGAGCATCAGGACGCGGGCGTGGGCACGATCCGCGCCATCGAGGGGCTGGTCGAGCTGGGCATGACGCCGGCGCAGGCCATCGTCGCGGCCACGAAGAACGGCGCGCGCGCGGCCAACGGACTGACCGAGTTCGGCACACTGGAGGTCGGCAAGCGGGCGGACCTGCTGATGTTCGAGGCGGATCCGCTGGCCGACATCACGAACATCCGCAAGCTGGCGCTGGTCATGCGTGACGGCGTGACGGTCGACATCGAGCGACTGCCCGAGCGCCCGATCTTCAGCCAGCGGGACGGCGCGCCGGGCGATCCGGCGCGCAGGCCGGGAGGTCGCTGAGCATGCCATGCATCGCCGTCGTGATCGCGCTCATCGCGCCACGCTTCCTGATCGTCGTGCTGTGGTGGTTCAGTGAATTCTTTGCCGGGGTGTTCCCGTCACTGCTGTGGCCGATCCTCGGCTTCTTCTTCCTGCCCACGACGCTGCTGTGGTACACGGTCGTCGCGCAGTACTACGGCGGCGACTGGAACGGCGCGGTGCAGATCATCGGGATCGTCATCGCACTGATGATCGATGGCTCACCGGCCAGCGGGCGGCGCGGCAAGCGCGCATGAACGCGGAGCAGCGGGCGCTGAGGACCCGCATCCGCGCGGTCCTTGCGGGCTACGCGATCGGGCTGGGGGGCGTGGTTGCCGGCGTCGCGATCTGGGACTCGCGCGCCATGGTCGGGCTGTCGCTGGTCTGGCTGACGCTCGTGGTGGGGTACGCCTGGCTGGGTTTCCGTTGCCCGTTGTGTAACGCGTCGGTCTTCAACGGGCCGGCCCGCGCGGCCCTGCTCTGGCTGTTCGGCACGCCTCGCCGCTGCCCGCGCTGCCGGACCGACTACGACGTCGCGCTGGCCGAACTGCGCGACAAGGAGCGGCAGGGCCGCGGCTGAGCTCGTCCGCCGCCCGGGCATCGCGGCGGGCGCGTTGACGGGAGGGCGCCCGGTCCCGAGCTTGTGCCGTCCAATGTTCCCGCCCTGGAGGCGCCTGCATGCCGTATCCCGAGTTCCGGCCCGCCGCTGACCGCCGCTCCCGCAAGCGGGTGAACGCCCGCGCGCGGCTGGCCGGTCTGCTGCTCGTCCTGACGGCCTGCGCGCCGACGGCCTCGCCGTCGCAATCGGCGTTCCGGGCGACGGCGCCGGCGAGGGCCGCCGAGCGGGCCGTCCAGCCCGTGCGCCAGGCGGTGCGGGCCGAGAAGGGGATGGTCGTGTCGGCCAGCGCGATCGCGAGCGCGGCCGGCGTCGAGGCCCTGAAGGCGGGCGGCAATGCGATCGACGCGGCGATCGCGACCGGGTTCGCGCTGGCCGTGACGCATCCGACGGCAGGCAACATCGGCGGTGGCGGGTTCATGGTGATCCGCTGGCCGGATGGCCGGACGACGGCGCTCGATTTCCGCGAGAAGGCGCCGCTCGCCTCGCACGCGCGGATGTTCCTCGACGCGAACGGCGAGTACTCCTCACAGATCCACCACAACAGCCACATCGCGGTGGGCGTGCCGGGCACCGTGGCGGGTTTCGCGCTGGCGCACGAGAAGTACGGGCGCGCGACGTGGGCGGATCTGGTCACGCCTGCCGTCCGGCTCGCGGCCGACGGGTTCACCGTGTCGGAGAACCTGGCGCGCTCGCTGGCCGGCGTGCTCCCCTCGATGGAACGGTATGCGGCCAGTGTGGCCGCGTACTCGAAGAACGGCTCGCCGTACACCGCCGGCGAGACGCTGCGGCAGCCCGATCTGGCCCGCACGCTCGAGCGCATCCAGCGGCAGGGCCGGGACGGCTTCTACCGGGGCGAGACGGCGCGGCTCATCGCGGCCGAGATGCGGCGCGGCGGCGGCATCATGACGGAGGAGGATCTGGCGCGCTACGAGGCGAAGGAGCGCACGCCGATCCGCGGCACGTTCCGCGGCTACGAGATCACGAGCATGCCGCCGCCGTCGAGCGGCGGCATCGCGCTGGTCGAGATGCTGAACATCCTGGAGGGCTACGACCTGAAGGCGATGGGGCACAACTCCGACCGGTACGTGCACCACCTGGTCGAGGCGATGCGGCGCGCGTACCGCGATCGGGCGCGCTGGGTCGCGGACGCGGATTTCGCGGATGTGCCGATCGCCCGGCTGACGAGCAAGGAGTACGCCGCCTCGCTGCGCGCGACGATCGACGCGGCGAAGGCATCGACGTCGGCCGTCGAGGACATCGTGCAGGGCGGTGAGGAGAGTGCGGAGACGACGCACTACTCGGTGGTCGATGCGGACGGGATCGCGGTGTCCGTCACGTACACGCTGGAGGCCGGGTACGGCTCGAAGATCGTCGTGCCGGGCGGCGGGTTCCTGCTGAACAACGAGATGGGCGACTTCAATGCGGGCCCGGGCATCACGACGGCGACCGGGCTGATCGGCACGGAGCCGAACCTGGCGCGGCCGGAGCAGCGCATGCTGTCCAGCATGACGCCCTCGATCGTGTCGCGCGATGGCCGGCTCGTCGCCATCGTGGGCAGCCCGGGCGGCCGCACGATCATCAACACGGTGATGGAGGTCATCCTGAACATCACCGAGTTCGGGATGGACATCCAGCAGGCCGTGGCAGCGCCCCGGCTGCACCATCAGTGGCTGCCGGACCGCGTGACGATCGAGGAGAACGGGATCACGGAGGCCGCAGCCGAGCGGCTGCGGCAGATGGGTCACGATGTGCGCGTGGCCGGCCGCCAGGGCAGTGCGCACTCGATCATGATCGACGCGCGCACCGGCGCACGGCTGGGCGCCGCCGATCCGCGCGACCGCGATGGCGGCGCCGTGGGCTACTGATCCGATGCGATCCCATGCCAACCGCGTGCGTCCGCGTCTGACGATGGCCGTTCCGTGACGGGCCAGAGCGGGGCCCGCGAACTGCAGCGCGCGCTGCGCGTCCGCGATGGACTCGCGGTGGCCGTCGGCATCGTCATTGGCGCCGGCATCCTGCGCACGCCCGGACTGATCGCACAGTACCTGGGCGACGCGCGACTGATCCTGGGCGTCTGGGTCCTGGGCGGGATCATCGCGGGGCTCAGCACGCTGCTGCTGGCCGAGATGGCGGCCGCGCTGCCGACGGCGGGCGGCAAGTACGTGTACGCGCGGGCCGCGTGGGGCCCGATCATGGCGTTCGTCGCCGGCTGGGCCGAGCTGCTCGTCACGCGGGGGTTCTCCGGCGCATCGAAAGCGGTCGTCATCGCCGAGTACTCGACCGGCCTGGCCGGCGGCGGCAGTGTGCCGATTGTCGCGGCCGCCGTGGTCCTGGCGTTCGCGCTCCTGCACATGGGCGGCCTCAAGGTCGGCACGCGCTTCCAGAACATCACGACGGCCATCAAGGTCCTCGTCATCGCCGGCATCGCGGGCGCCGGGCTCTTCGCGGGGGATGCGCGCGGGTTCACAGCCACGATGACGGTCGCGCCCGAGTACGCGGGCCTGCTCGGCTTCGCGCTGGCGTACCAGGCCGTCTCGTTCGCGTACTACGGCTGGGAAGATGCGGCCAAGATGGCGGAGGAAGTGCGCGATCCGGGCAAGGCGCTGCCGCGCATCCTGCTGGGCGGGGCGGCCGCCGTCGCGGCGCTCTACCTGCTCATGAACGTCGCGTTCGTGTTCGCGCTGACGCCCGAGGAGATGGCAGGTTCGCCGCTGGTGGCCGAGGACGCGATCGCGGGCGTGTTCGGCGATGCGGCCGGCAAGATCGTCGTCGTGGCCGGTCTCATCATCCTGATCAGCAGTCTGAACGTCAACTTCCTGGGCATGCCGCGCGTGGCGTTCGCCCTGGCCCGGGATGGCCTGGCGCCGCGCGCGTTCACGACCGTCGGCCAGCGCGGCACGCCGACCATCGCCCTGCTCTTCGTGACCGCGACGATCTTCGCGCTCGCGGTGAGCGGCACGTTCGAGTTCCTCATCCGCTTCATGATGCTCGTCGCGATCAGCGTCGATCTGGTCGTGCTGATGGGATTCTTCCGGCTGCGCCAGCTGCAGCCGGACCTGGTGCGGCCGATGCGCGTGCCGGGTTACCCGTGGCTGCCCGCGCTCGCGATCGTGCTGCAGGTGCTCGTGCTCATCATCATCGTGGCGACGCAGCCGGCTTTGGCGATCGGCGGCGGGGTCATGATTGGGGGGTTGGTTTTGATTGGGGCGGTTGTCGGGAGGGCGGGACGGCGGGAGACGTAGGGCGGGAGACGAATGGCGGGGAGACGTGGGGCGGGAACGGCGGGAGACGAACGGCGGGGAGACGTGGGGCGGGAACGGCGGGAGACGAACGGCGGGGAGTTATCGGGCGAGGAGGGTGGCGAGGCGGTCGGGGAAGTCGGTGAACATGCCGTCGACGCGGCGGGCGATGAGGGCCCGCATGACGGCGGTGTCGTTCACGGTGTAGGGGTGGATCACGAAACCGCGGCGGTGGGCTTCCTCGACGAGGCGGTCGTCGACATCCTCGTACTGCGGGCCGATGCCGTGGACCAGGCCGACGTAGTCATCGAGCCGACGGCGGATCGTGCCGCTCGTCTCGCGTGCGCGGAACAGCTGGACGAGCGGCAGGTCGGGGTCGAGGTTGTGGACGCGGCGCAGGCTCGCCGTGCTGAACGACTGGATGATGACCCGCATGTCCCCGTTGCCGCGCGGGCGCAGGTCGTGGCGCGTCAGCGCGGCGATCAGCGCCTCCTCCATACCCGGTGCATCTTCCGGGTTCTTCGTCTCGATGTAGAAGCGGGCCCGCCCGGCGTAGCGGGCGAACACGTCGTCGAGCGTGGGGATGCGCTGCTCCGCGTACGCGGCGCGGGCGCGGTCCGGGAACGAGTCGTTGAACCAGGTGCCGGCGTCGCACCCGCGGAGCTCGGCGAGCGTCTTCCGGATCACCGGTCCGCGGCACCCCTCGCCGCGCGCGGTGCGGTCGAGCGTGTCATCGTGCATTACGACGAGGTGCCCGTCCGCGGTCATCTGGAGGTCCTGCTCCAGGTAGTCGGCGCGCATGTCGAGGGCGAGGTCCCACGACGCGAAGGTGTGCTCGGGCGCGTGCCCGGCCGCGCCGCGGTGCCCGATGATGATCATGTCGGCGATCCGGCTCTGGTGGACGGCCCCGGTGAGCGCCGCCAGCGCGACGAGCCCGATGCCCGCGGGCGGGACCGGCAGCGGTCGGCCATTCATGCCGGTATAATACCGAGCGAACGCACAATGAGCGATTCCGCGGACCGCTACTACACGACCCTCGCGGCCGACTACGCGACGACGATCCGGCAGCTGGTGCCGGACTACGACGCGCAGCTCGACGCGATCGCGGCGCTGGTCGACCTGCGTGCGACCCGGATCGCGCCGCAGCCGTGCACGGTGCTGGATCTGGGCGCGGGGACGGGCGAGGCCGCGGCGCTGCTGCTGAGGGGCCGCGGCGATCTGCATGTGACCGCGGTCGAGCCGGGCGGCGCAATGCTCGAGGTGCTGCGTCACCGGCTGCAGCCGTGGGCGGACCGGACGCGCATCGTCGCGACGGATGCGCTGGGCTTTCCCGCCGTGCAGCGGTACCATGCGGTCGTGTCCAACCTCGTGATGCACAACCTGGGCAACCGCAACAAGCGGAAGATGCTGCGCAGGATCCTGGCCCTGCTCGAGCCGGGCGGCGTCTTCGTGTGGGGCGACATGATCCGGCGCGCGGATCAGGCCGTGCAGCGGGCCGTGATCGAGCAGCGCACGGCGCACGCGCGCGCGGCCGGCTGCGCGGAGTCGCTCATCACCGAGAATTTCCGCAAGGAAGCCGAGGACGACTCGCCATGGACCGTGCTGGAAACGTTGATCGGTGCGCGCCGGATCGGGTTCCGGCGCGTGGACTGCACGTGGAGCGCGGGCGCCTTCGCCGTGTTCGCGCTGTGGCGGGGCGGCCGATGAGGCCGTGGATCGGGCGGCGGTCACGTGCCGCGCTGGCAGGACTCGGCCTGCTGGTCGGACCGCTCGCGCTGCAGGCGCAGGCGCCGCCGGACTCGACGGTGCTCCGCATCGTGCGCGAGCGCATCGACGCCGGGCGCGGGTTCGGCATGGTTGTCGGCCTCATCGATGCGGACGGCATGGAGCGGGTGATCGCTTTCCAGCAGCAGGACACGAGCGAGCCCGTGCCGGACGCGGGGTCGCTGTTCGAGATCGGTTCGATCACGAAGGTCTTCACGACCATCGCGCTGGCGGAGATGGCGGACCGTGGCGAACTGCGGCTGGAGGACCCGCTCCAATCGTTCCTTCCAGAAGGCGTGCGCGCGCCGGTGCACGAAGGCCGGGCGATCACACTGCTCGATATCGCCACGCAGTCGAGCGGGCTGCCCCGCCTGCCGGACAACCTGCGCATCTCGAACATGGCGGATCCGTACGCCGACTACACGGTCGAGCAGATGCTCGCGTTCCTGAGCGGTCACACGCTGCGGCGCGCGCCCGGGGCGCAGTACGAGTACTCGAACTACGCGATGGGCCTGCTCGGTCATGTTCTGGCGGAGCGTGCCGCGATGAGTTACGAGGCGCTGCTCCGCGATCGCATCCTCACGCCACTGGGCATGCACAGCACGGCGATCGCGCTGACGCCGGCCCTCGAACGGACGTTCGTGCCGGGACACAACGCGCTGGATGCCGTCGTGCCCGCGTGGAACATCCCGACGCTGGCAGGTGCGGGTGCACTGCGTTCGACCGTGGCCGACATGATGCGCTTCCTCGAGGCCAACCTGCGGCCGGATCGCACGACGCCGCTCGGGCGCGCCATCGCCCGTTCGCACGAAGGCCGGTTCCCGACCGGCTCGCCAACGATGCACGTCGCGCTGGGCTGGCACGTGCTGCGCCTCAGCGGTCGAGACATCATCTGGCACAACGGCGGCACGGGCGGCTACCGCAGCTTTCTGGGCTTCGATCCCATCGCCGGCCACGGCGTCGTCATCCTGTCCAATGCCAACGTCAGCGTCGACGACCTGGGCTTCCACTTCATCGACCGATCGTTCCCGCTCTCCGAGCGCTGAACCGCGTCACGATCGTCATCGATCCGTGACAGCGGCGGCGGCACGAGACCGGCCGCTCCGTCCCGTCTGCGTGTCTCGATTCGCAACACCGTGCCCTGAATGACGACACGCGCGTGCGCGCGCACCGCGTGCGGCGCCCGTACGCGGGCGGCATTCCGCTTGCCATTCCCAGTGGGGTAGCGGCGGGCAGCGGATGCGCGGCGCGAACCTGCACGGAGTCCGCGGGTGGCGGGCGGAAAGCGAAGACGAGGGCGATGTCGGAGTGGTTTTCTGGCTGGATGTCGAGGCGGCCGGCGCTGCCGGTGCTGTTCCTTCTGCTCATGGCGTGTGGTGGCGGTGGCGCGGTCGATTCGCGGCGGACGGTCACGGAGGCGACCGGTCCGGCGTTCGTCCGGCTGGAATTGCAGCCGATCTCGGTCGTCGTCGGGGTCGGTGGCACGGCGCAACTCACGGCGGTCCCGGTCGACGCTGCGGGCAGGGCGCTGACGGGATTGCCGGCGGCGACGTATCGAAGTGACGCGTCGGGCACGGCCACCGTGGATGCGGCCGGGCTCGTGCGGGGTGTCACACCGGGCGAGGCGGTGGTGACGGCATCGCTGACGGCGGACGGTGTGACGCGCACGGCGAGCGCGGCGGTGACGGTGACCGCGGAGGCGCCGGCGCCGCGGACGGTGCGGACGCCGGGCGTGGCGTTCGATCCGGCCTCGCTGACCATCGCTGCCGGTGACACGGTCACGTGGCAGTTCTCCGGTGCGATTCACAACGTGACATTCACCGGCGCGGCCCCGCCGGGCGGCAGCATCGGTGATCAGGCGGTCGGGACCGACGTGAAGCGCGTGTTCCCATCGGCGGGCACGTTCGCGTACGAGTGCACGCGGCATGCGGGGATGACGGGCGAAGTCATCGTGCAATCGGGGACGCCGGTGTTCACGTCCGTTGCGATCACTCCGGACAGCCCGTCGATCCTGGAGGGCGATACGATCCGGCTGATCGCGACGGCCCGGGATCAGCACGGCTCCGTCATGGCCGGGCTCGGGCCGGCCGTTTTCACGACGAGCGATGCGAGCGTGGCGAGTGTCAATGGAGGCGGCGTTGTGACCGGAGTCGTGGAGGGTACGGCCACGATCCGCGCGAGTGTTACGCAGGCGGGTGTGACGCACACGGCGGCGGCGACGGTCACGGTCGCGGCACGCGCGGCGAACACCACCACGGTGACGACGCCGAACCTGCGCTTCTCGCCGCAGAGTGTGACGGTCCCGGTGGGCGGCACGGTGACGTGGCAGTTCTCGGAGTCGGTGCACAACGTGAAGTTCAACGGCGCCGCGCCGGCGGGCGGCGACGTTCCGGACCAGAATCCGGGGACGAGCGCTTCGCGCACGTTCGCAACGGCGGGCACGTACACCTATGCGTGCACGCGACACAACGGGATGGTGGGCGAGGTCGTTGTCCAGGCGGACGGCGGGCCGGCCCGGTTCAGCGGCGTGACCGTGTCGCCGGTGCAATGGGCCATGCGCGAGGGCGCGACGAAACCCATTCAGGCCACGCCGGTCGACCAGAGCGGCCTGCCGATGAGCGGGCTGCCGCAGGCGGTCTACACGTCGAGCGATCCTGCCATCGTGCGTGTCGGTGCGGGGGGCGTGCTGCACGCGGCCGGTCGGGGCACGGCCACGATCACGGCGACCGTGACATCGAACGGCGTGACCCACACGGCGTCGACCGGAGTCACGGTCGTGCCGGCGACAGCGGTGATCGTGACCATCGGGACAGGCGGCTACGCCCCGGATCGCGTGGAGATCCCGCCGGGCGGGTTCGTGATCTGGGAGGTTTCCGGCTCGGCACACAACATGACGTTCGACGTGGCACCGGCGGGTGGTGACATTCCGCAGACCGATCCCGGCAACGCGGTTGCGCGTGTGTTCGCGACCGCCGGGGACTACGATTACGAGTGCACGCTGCACGGCGAGAAGGGGAGGGTACGGGTACGATGATCGCACTGCGTCCGAGGATCGCATGCGCTGCAGTCGTTCTGTGCACGGTGCCCAGTTCTCACGTGGCCGCGCAGTCGCTGCTCGATCGGCCGCCCAACGTGTCGGACGGGTGGGTGGCGAATGCGGGTACGATCCAGTTCAACTTCCTGCACCGGTTCGTGGTCAGTGACGCGCCGGTGCGCAAGGTCACGAACTTCCCGACGTTCACCGTGGGCGTCGGTCTGCCGGAGCGGCTGATGGTCGGGTTCAACTACGCGACGAACTCGACGCTGGCGCCGCGCTTCCCGAACGAGTGGGAGTTCTTCGGCCGCTACGCGCTGTTCCGCGCGGACCGGGGCGCTCCGCTCGATGTGACGGGTCAGGTGGGCTACAACCTGTCGGCGGAGGGCGTGGATGGCGAGGTCACGCTGGCCCGTCGAGTGGGGCCGCTGCGTCTGGTCGGTGCTGTGCGTGCGCTGTCCAACCCGTACGAGGCGGGCGATGTCGATTTCGGCGCGGGCGGAGGGGCGACGGTGCGGCTCAGCCGCTACGTCGCACTGGCCGGGGACGCGGCGAAGTTGCCGGGCAGAGACAGCGCCGGCGTGAAGAAACTGGCGTGGAGCGCCGGGCTGCACCTGGCGATCCCGAACACGCCGCACACGCTGTCGTTCCAGGCAACGAACACGAACACGACCACACTGCAGGGACTGTCGCGTGGCGATGACGACGTGCGCTGGGGCTTCGAGTTCACGGTACCGATCACGCTGGCCCGGTACTTCGGGCGGCGGTCGCCTCCTGTTGCAGCCGCACCGCCGGACGCCGCCGCGGCTGCGCCGGGCGCCGTGCCCGCCGCCGGCGGTGAGCGGTCCGGTCCGGTCCGGTCGACGGTGATCCGGCAGATGGCGTTCCCGCAGAACCGGCTCGAGGTCGAGCCGGGCGCGACGATCACGTGGAAGAACGAGGACGTGCTGGCCCACACGGTCACGGCCGTCGACGGCGCGTTCGATTCCGGGATGATCCAGCCGGGCGACAGCTGGAGCTACACGTTCACGACGCCGGGTACCTACGCGTTCCTGTGCACGCCGCACCCGTTCATGACGGGCGTCGTGGTCGTGCGCGATCGCTCATGATCCGGTGGGGAAGAGCATGGCGTGGATGGCCTGACCGATGGCGAAGGCGGCGACACGATGACCGGCGCCGTTCCAGTGCGAGTCATCCGGGAACCAGGGCGGTGCGCTCGCGTCGAGCGCTTCCTGGAACGCAGGCGTGAGATCGATGAAGCCGATGTCCGGCGAGATCGCATGCACCATGTGCTCGATCCTGGCCGGCAGATCGTTCGTGGTCCACGTCGCGGTGACGGGACCTGATTCGACGAGCCGGTCGCGGTAGACGCGGTACTTGACGGGAACGTAGGCGACGAGCAGGCCGACGTGGCGCGGCTCGGCGAGCGCCCACGCATCGGCCAGCATGTCGCGCAGCCGCTCGAGCATCTGCTCTTCGAACGGGCGCAGCCCGGGCGTCGTGTACAGGAAGTACGTGCGCTCGTCGCCGGTGCCCGCGCGCACGACGCCGGAGCGGTCCGTCGCCGTCGGCCTGCTGCCCACCGAAGTCGTGAGGCGCACGAGCGCGTTGCGGGCGAAGGAGCGGTCCCGCCACGGCACGCGGCCGTGCTCACGCCGGCGATCCGCGTGCAGTGAGTCGAACGTCGGGATGTCCAGCAGGTCATCGCCTTCGAAGAACAGCCAGACGATCGTGTGCGGCGCGAGCGGAATCGCGTAGTCGCGCACCAGGACGAGCTGCTGCTGCGGCCCGTAGCCGGTGCTGCCCAGGCTCACGACGGTCTCGCCGCGCGCCGCACCCAGGCGGGTGGCGACGTGGTCCTCGACGGCGACCAGCCCGGCCTCGACGAACGCATCGCCCACCAGCACGACGTCCGCCTGGACGTGGTCGACCGGGTTGCGGAACCCGTTCGCGTCGAAACGCATCTCGAAGTCGTAGGGCTGCGCCCCCGGGACGCGAAACCGCCGGGCGATGTCGCCGTAGGACGAGCCCGTCACCGTCTCGTGCGCCGGCCGCCGGAAGAGCAGGTCGGCGTCGAAGCGGTACGCCGGGTCCTGCCACGGCGCGCCGATGGGGTTGCGAAAGACCAGCCGGTAATCGGCCAGCCCGAAGAGCGCGGCGATCTCGAGCGCGGCGGTGACGAGCGCGATCGCCATCGCGAAGCGAAAGCGGCGCCCGCGGCGCGGCAGCGTTGCGCTCACGGAGCGACGGGGGCCCGAAGCGGCACTGGCAGTGTGCGCATGGCCTACGGTTCGGGTCGCGGGGTCGTGAGCCGGACAGCACGAGTCGGCCGCCGGGTCCCGTTTCGTCGGACCGGGCAAGTTGACCGGCCGGCCGTGACCGTGACAAGTCGGATGACGCGAC
>JBFFZF010000003.1:0-58930 GCA_041568755.1 Longimicrobiales bacterium
CGCGATCGGCCGCGCGCTGATGGCGGAGCGTATCGCGGCGGTCGCGCGGACCGTGAACCCGACCCTGCGGCTGGTCGTGCGCACGCGCTACGAGGCGGAGGCCCAGCCGTTGCACGAGGTGGGCGCCGACCGCGTCATCACGGAAGAGCTGGAGAGCATACTGCAGCTCTTCACCGAAGTGCTCCGCACCTACCGACTCGACCCCGCCGAGATCGATGCTCGCGAGGAGGCGATGCGCAGGGGCGACTATGCAGGCCTGCGCAGCGAGGGTCCGGTGCCCGGAGACCGTCTCGCAGCGTGCGCGATCGATGCGCGCGTGCCGCGCCCGCCGGCCGGAGCCGGGACCGGCAAGGCCTTTGCGCACACGGCGCGCAGCGCTGAGACCCCGGAGATGCGGCGTCAAGGCGGCGGCATCGACACCGAGGCGCTGGTCGATCTACAGCCCGATCCCGCCGCCGCGTGCACGCACCTTACCACGATCCGGAGCGTCACGCCGAGTGCCCGTGGGTGTGAAGCCTGCCTGCGCACCGGAGACCGCTGGGTTCACCTGCGCATCTGCATGACATGCGGGCACGTCGGCTGCTGTGACACGTCTCCCAACCGTCATGCCACGGCGCACCACCGCGCGACGGGCCATCCGGTCGTGCGCTCGATGCAGCCGGGGGAGAAATGGGGCTGGTGCTACGTCGATGAGCTCCGACTGTGATGACGGGCGCGTGCCATGGCCGGCGGCTGCAGCCGCCAGTGCACCCGCCGGCGTTTCACTCGCAGATGTAGCACACGCCCACCCCATCCACGGGCTGCGGCGGATCCCGCTCGGCATTCACGAGGCAAAGGAACCCGAACGGCTCGTCCGCATCGTCCGCCGTCCGGAACTGGTGCGGATCGAGCGGCGCGATGTAGACGACGTCGCCGATGTGGACCTCGTAGATGTAACAGCCGAATTGCACGATGCCACGACCCCGGATCGGAATCACGACGTGTTCGTGTGCGTGCTTCTCCAGCGTGCTGTACCCACCCGGCGCGATCTCGAAGTAGCGCACATGAAACTGCTGCGATTCGCCTCGCTTGCCCGACAACTCGCGCCGCGTCACACCCTTCCAGTGCTCCGTCGTCGCCTTGTACGGCTCGAGCGGGATCCCCTTCCAGGTGAAGTCCCCCGCGTGCCGGATGACCTTGCTGTGGTTGCCTTCCAGCCCGGGTGGCGCCGGGGCGCCCGTCTGCTCCGTTCGTTCCACGGTCCATCACTCCTTCAGCATGGCCACGCTCCGGCCACACGGCCGGGATGCGCCTCCAATGGTCACAATCGAGGCACGGCCGGGTCCACGCAACCTGCCACCAGCCGGTCCATCGGTGGGTGCCGCGGGCCAGCGTGCGCCATGGACGGCGAGGAGCCCGCTCGCCATCATGACGGGTCGCGCAACCTTTCCGGAGGCCCCTGATGCTGACAGCCCGTTCCCGCCTCGCCCTCGTCCGCGGTTCTCTGCTCCTCGGCCTGGCCTCTCTGCTGTCCATGGGGGTCTACGGCATCGAACAAGCCATCGGACAGGGCCAGCAGGATCCGCTCGCCGAGCCGTTCCGCGGCATCACAACGGACGGGACCGTCATGCCCGGGCTGTACACGATCCGCGCGACCGGCGTGACGACCGCGCCTGTCCGGGACGCCGCGCAGGCCTTCCTGGGCTCACTCAGCGCCGAGCAGCGTGCCAGAACGCTGTTTCCCGTCGACCACGTCGAGTGGCGCCGGTGGAACAACGTGCACCGCTATGCACGCGAAGGCATGAGCTTCCGGGAGATGGAGCCGGCGCAGAAGGAGCGTGCGTGGGGACTGCTCACCGCCGGCCTGAGCGCCCGCGGTCTGGAGACCTCCCGCGGCATCATGCGCCTGAACGGATACGTCGCCGACCTGCGTGACGACCACGAGGCGTACGGCGATGACCTGTACTTCATCACCGTCATGGGCGAGCCCTCCGCCACCGAGCCGTGGGGCTGGCAACTGGATGGCCACCACCTGATCATCAACTACTTCGTGCTGGGCGACCAGGTCGTGATGACACCGACCTTCATGGGCTCCGAGCCGGTCTCCGCGGAAACGGGACGTTATGCGGGCACGACGGTGCTGCAGACCGAGCAGACGCGCGGCGAAGCGCTCATGCGCGCGCTCAGTCCGGAGCAGCGCGCCCGCGCGACGATCGAGCCCGAGAAGGTCCGCAACCACGCGCAGGCACAGGCGTTCCGGGACAACCTCACGCTTGCGTACGCCGGCCTGCCCGCGTCCGACATGGATGCGGCGCAGCGCGAGCTGCTCCTGGCGCTGATCGAGCAGCACATCGGTAACCTGCGCGAGGGGCACGCCAGAGTGCGCATGGCGGAGATCCGCCGGCGTCTGGACGCGACGTGGTTCGCCTGGATCGGCGGCTACGGGCCGGAAGACGTGTACTACTACCGCGTGCACAGCCCCGTCGTGCTCATCGAGTTCGACCACCAGAGTCCCGTCGCGCTGGAAGGGCCGCGCGGCGTTCCGACGCGCGCGCACGTGCACAGCCTGGTGCGCACGCCGAACGGGAACGACTACGGGAAGGACCTGCTGCGGCAGCACTACGAGGCCAACCGGGACAACCCGGACCACGGTCACACGCACGACCGCTTCGACGCGGCCAGGGCGCCGCGCAAATAACGCGGTCTTGTGGCGCGTCAATCGGCCGCGCCTTCCCGGAACGCGTTCGTGATCGGGAGACGCCGGTCCTTGCCGAACGCGCGTGGCGTGATCTTCACGCCAGGCGGCGCCTGGCGCCGCTTGTACTCGCTCAGATCGACGAGCCGCGCAACGCGTCGAACGATCGCCTCGTCGAACCCGGCGTCCACGATCTCCTGGATGCTGCGATCGTCCTCGACGTAGAGCGCCAGGATCGGGTCCAGCACGTCGTACGGGGGCAGGGAATCGGCGTCCTTCTGATCAGGTCGCAACTCCGCGGAGGGCGGCTTCTCGATCACGGTCTGCGGAATCACCGGTTGCGCGCCCTGCGCGTTGCGCCATCTCGCCATCTCGTAGACGAGCGTCTTCGGCACATCACGGATCACCGCGAACCCGCCCGCCATGTCACCGTACAGGGTGGCGTAACCGGTCGCCAGTTCGCTCTTGTTGCCGGTCGTCAGCAACAGCCAACCGAACTTGTTCGACAACGCCATCAGCAGCGTGCCCCTGATGCGTGCCTGCAGGTTCTCTTCCGTGACATCCTCGGGGCAGCCGGCAAACGTGTCTTTCAAGACCTGGAGGAAAGAGGTGTGCACCGGCTCGATCGGCAGGGTCAGGACGCGGATCCCGAGGGCCTCGGAGAGGGCCGCGGCGTCCGTCCGGCTACCCTCGGACGAGTAGCGGGACGGCATGGACACACCGGTCACCGCGTCGGCCCCCAACGCGTCCACCGCGACCGCGGCGACCAGGCTCGAGTCGATGCCGCCGGACAGGCCCAGGACGACGGCCGAGAAGCCGTTCTTCCGCACGTAATCGCGCGTGCCGAGCACGAGCGCACGGTAGGCTTCCTCCAGATCGTCGTGCGTGGCCGGCCCGGGGCGGGCCGGCCGCATGGACGCGCCCGCGGCTGGCGTCGAGGACAGCACCGTCCGCTCGACGTCCCCGGAAACCGACGTAGCGTCCTGGCGCCGCGGTTCCTGGAGCCGGGCGCGGAAGACTTCTTCGAGCTCGATATCGCAGACCAGTAGTGCGGGCTCGAACGTCGGCGCCTCTGCCACGATCTCCCCAGTTGGATCGACGACGAGGCTGCCCCCATCGAAGACCAGTTCGTCCTGCCCCCCGACCAGATTCACGTAGGCGATCGCCACACCGTAGTCGGCCGCACGCGTGGCCAGCAGCCGCTGGCGCTCCCGCCACTTGCCGCGGTGGTACGGCGACGCGTTGATGTTGACGATCACCTCCGCGCCGGCCGAGGCCATCCGCGCGACGGGGCCGCCGGGCAGCCACAGGTCTTCGCAGATGCTGACGCCGACCCAGGCGCCTCCCACCAGAAACACGCGCTCGCCGGTACCGGGCGTGAAGTACCGGAGCTCGTCGAAGACGCCGTAGTTGGGGAGGCGCTGCTTGCGCACGGTCCCCACCCACGTCCCGTCGTGGAGGACAGCCGCCGCGTTATACAACTCGGCGCCGCGCTCCGGGAACCCGATCGCGACCGTCAAACCCCGGGTCCCGCCCGCCAGGCGCTCGACCGTGCGCCGGCACGCTGTCACGAAGGACGGCTTCAGGAGCAGGTCCTCCGGCGGGTATCCGCTCACGCACAATTCCGGAAACGCCAGGAACTGCACCCCGGCCTCCCGGGCCTCATCGATCCGCTCGAGGATGACCCGGGCGTTGCCCTCCAGGTCCCCGACCGTGGCGTTCACCTGCGCCAGTCCGATTCGCAGCCGACCCATTCCGCTGTGACGCCTCCTTTCCTGCGTCCGATGATCCCCGGCGGGAACTCCCGGCGCAAGCCGTCGTATCTCGTTGAACGCCGGGACGTCCGTGCGTTATCTTGCCCGCGCGCCAGACAAGCCACCCAGCGAACGGAGCCCGGCCCCCGACATGTACCCCGTCATCTTCAGGATCGGCGATTTCCCGATCACCAGCTTCGGCCTCATGATGTTCCTGTCGTTCCTGGTCGGGGCATGGGTGCTGGGCCGCCAGCTCGAACGCTACGGCCTCGACGGCAAGCTCGCATGGGACCTCCTCGCCGGCATGGCCATCGGCGGGATCGTGGGCGCCCGGCTCTACTACATCGGCCTCCATTTCGATGATTTCCTGGCCAACCCCATGGGCGAGCTGCTCGCCAGGGGCGGCCTGGTCTGGTACGGCGGCTTCATGGGAGGCGTGTTCGGCTACTGGGTCCAGATCCGCAAGCGAGACCTGCCGATGGCCGTCATGTTCGACGCCACCGCGCCAGCCCTCGCCATCGCCTACGCCGTGGGCCGACTCGGGTGCTTCCTCGTGGGGGACGACTATGGCATCCCGACCGACAGCTGGATCGGCATCGCCTTCCCCGACGGGTCTCCACCCACGACCGCCGGATACCTGCGTTCCGTGGGCGCCGACGTGCCCGCCGGGATCCCCGATACCGAGATCCTGCGCGTCCACCCCACGCAGCTCTACGAGATCGCCGCCGGCCTGGCCATGTTCGCCGTCCTGTGGCGCTACGCCGCGACGCCCCACCGGGCCGGCCAACCGTTCGCCCTGTTCCTCATGCTTTACGCCGTCGAGCGGTTCCTCGTCGAGTTCGTCCGGGCCAAGGGCGACCGGATCCTGATGGGTCTGTCCACCTCGCAGATCGCGAGTCTGCTCCTGCTCGCCCTCGGCACCTGGGTTTTCGCGACGCGGAAGGGCAAGGTCATCCAGCAGCCTTTGCCCCCACCCGGGGCCGGCCGTCGCCCGGCCGCTCGATCTGCCTCCGGCTGAGCGAACTTGTTGAAAAAGCCATATTTCACAGCACAATCCGATTCTGGAACATGGCCGTATCCATAGTTCCAGGAACTATTTACATAGCTCTAGATCATCCATCTTGTCAGACGTGGAATCCCGGCAATCTCTGTGCAGATGTCGGGCGGCGAGGAGTCAGTTGCCTATGCGGATGGTCCGGCGGGAGTCGGCCGCCTTTCCGGTCGTCGGGTCCGCGATCTGGAGGGCCACGACCTTCAGTCCCGAGTCGGACGGGTCCAGGAAGAGATCGACGGCCAGAAGCCCGGTCCCGTCCGGACGGGCGGTGGCAGCCCACTCGAGGCGCGGCGGAGGCGCCGGGTCGTGCAGGCCCAGCTTGTCCCCGATCCAGGACACGACGCGCCCGGCGAGCGAGGGTCGGTCGCCTCGTTCCAGGGATAAGCGGACCTGGAACGGGGAGCCCGGCGTGAGGCCGGCTACCTCCGCATAGATCCCGATCGTGTCGGCCGCGGGGAACGACAGAAATGCCGCGGGCTGGAAGCGCGGGTCGGACCGGCCGGTCGGTACTGCCCCTCGCCAGGGCTGCGTGATGACGGGGTCGGAGAGCATCGGTCCGGAGCCGACCGTATCGATCCGGACGGCGTAGCGGGCACGCGCGGCGGCCTCGCGTTCCGGATCCAGGGCCTCGATGGAGTAGACGTATTCACCCGTGGCGAGCGCGGCCTCGAAGCCGAACCGGAGGGAATCGCGGTCCAGCCGGCGGTCTTCCGCGCGGTCCGTGACGGTTTCGAAGACGCCGTCGAGCACGCGAAGGCCGGTCATGACCGTCCGGCCATCGGCAGCGCTGTCGGACAGGAAGACGCCATCCACACGGAGGACCGCGCCGTCGGGTCCCGGGAAGCGGGAGACCTGATGGGGCATGGCGCGCACGCGGCGGACGGTCACAGGAGCGTACCCGCTCCTGCTGCGGGTGGCCTCGAGTTCCCATGGCTCGCCGGGCGCCGGCGTCGGCAGGGGTCCGCCGGTCAGCAGATCTTCCGGGACCCAGGCCAGCTGATCCGGATCGTAGTGCTCGGTCAGTGAACCGCGCGACGTCCCCCAGCCCGGCGACCGTGTGCGGCTGTTCGGAATCCCGTATCGGACCGTCAGCTGCACGAGGTCCTCACCCCAGCGAACCATGTCCTGGACGACGGGCGTGTGGGAGAGGATGCGCGACCATACGTGGCGCGCGAGGTGCTCGTTCCTCCGCTCGTTGCCAGGTGTCAGGTAGAGGGGATCGGACATCCTCCACAGCCGCTCCTCGAAGACGCGGCGCTCTGCCGGATCCAGCTTCCGGTAGGCGCCACGATCCGCAGCACCCAGCAGCCACTCCACGGAGTAGATCCGGCGCAGCTCCGCAGGCTCGAGACGGGGAAGGGCGATCGCGAAGTAACGTTCTGCAGCCGTGTCGCGGCCGGCCGCGTGCAGGGCGAACCCGACGAGGAGCGGCCCCCAGAGCGAATCCCGCGATTCGGCGAAGAAGAGCCGGGCAGCCGGCACGGCCTCCGCAGCGCGGTCGTCTTCGATGAGGTAGCGCACGAGCGGGGCCGCGGTCGGGAAATCGCCGGGGAGCCAGGAAAACGCGTGCCGCAGCGCTTCGATGGCCGTGCGCCGGGCATCCACGACTGCAACGGGCTCGGGCGCCGGGTCGGGCAGCCGGCCCGAATCGTAGATCAGGCAGAACCGGCCGATGCGCTCATCGCAGCGCGAGCCGTCCCCGCCGCCGAGCCGGATGGGAGCCATGCTGCGCGACAGGCGCTCGAACCGCACTTCGGCCCGGCGCGCAACGTCACGCAGCCTGCGAATCGAATCCGCGTCCACGGGACGGGCCGCGGTCGCCTGGGCGGCCGCCAGGGCGAGGAGAAGGACGGCGCTCACGCCCCGGCCTCCGCGCTGATGGATCCCGGCGAGTCGGCCCGTTGACGGTCGATCCTGTCAGGACTAACTTTCAATGCTGTCGCATCCTGCCGCCCGCGGCCCGATCCTGGCTGTGGGCGGTTGACGCTCATTGAGATCAAGAAACCCCATGGCGCGTCACCCCACAGCGCACCGCGTTCCGCGCGATACGGCGGCCGAGGCGGAAGACAATTTCGTCACCCGCGTCCTCGAGAGTTCGGCGTGGGCCAAGGAGAACGTCCGCACGTTGACCGTCGCGGCGATCCTCGTCGGCGTGCTTCTCGCCAGCATCACGTATTACCGGAACTACACCATCAGGTTGCGGGACCGCGCGGAGACGGAGTTGACGGCCATCCGGCCGACGGTCCTGAGCGGGAACGCCCCGCTGGCCGTGCGCGACCTCGAGGGGTTCCTGGGTCGCTATGGCAGTTCGCCGACCGCGCGCGAGGCGCGACTCATGCTGGCGCAGGCCTACCTCGAGACGGGCCAGGCGCAAAGCGCCGTCGATCAGGTCCGCGAACTGGCCGAGCAGCCGGGCCAGCCCATGGGTTTCTCCGCGGGCATGCTCCTCGGGGCGGCGTACGAGGCGCTCGCCCAGCCGGACGAGGCGGCCGCGGCCTATCTGCGGATCGCGGACGGCGCCCGGTTCACGTTCCAGAAGGCGGGCGCGCTGGATGCGGCCGCCCGTGTCCGGTTCGAGCAGGGCAATCCGACGGCGGCCGTGCAGATCTACGATCGCATCCTCAGCCTGCTTCCGGAGGATGACCCGGATCGTCCCATCTACGAGTTGCGGCGCGCCGAGGCGGCCGCGCGCACAACGACGACGACCGGCTGAGTTTCAGTCCATGCCCACGGCCTGCATCATGGCCGGGCTCAGGACGCGTTTCGCACCGGCGTAGTCCTTCCACGGGTCCTCCGGCAGGGCCGCCAGTCGCTCCGGCATGTTGCGCAGGTGGAACGCGTCGGGGCGGACCCCACCCGTGAGTTCCTCCCATGTGATCGGAGCGGAGACCGTGGCACCCGGCCGGGCGCGCGTCGAGTAGGCTTCGACCGCGGTAGCGCCTCTGCCGTTGCGCAGGTAGTCGATGAAGATGCGGCCCTTCCGGCGGTCCTTCGAAACACTCAGCGTGTAGCGCCGCGGCCACTCCCGATCCATCGCCGCTGCGATCGCGCGCGAGAACTCCTTCACGACGTCCCACGGTTCGCGGGGCACGATCGGGACGACGATGTGCAGGCCCTTGCCGCCGGTCGTCTTGACGAACGGCACGAGCCCGAGTTCGCGGAGAAGGCCGGCGAGGTCGAGGGCGGCCTCCACGACGCGGATCCAGGCGAGCTCCGGGTCAGGGTCCAGATCCATCGTGAAACGATCCGGCTGCTCGAGACGGTCTTCCCGCGACCCCCAGGTGTGGAACTCGAGGACGCCGAGCTGCGCCAGTGCGACAAGACCGGGAGGCGAGTCGATGAGCGCGTAGTCGCCCTCGCTTTCGTCCTCGCTGATCCGGATCCTGCGCACCGCCGCGTGCAGCGATCCCTCGACATGCTTCTGATAGAAACAGTCGCCGATGCCCGTCGGACAGCGCACGAGCGTGAGCGGCCGTCCGGCGGCCAGCGGGACCATCCGGTCGGCCACCATCGCGTAGTACGAGGCGACCTCGAGTTTGGTGATACCGCTCTCCGGATAGAGGATCTTGCCGGGGTTGGATATGGTGACGTCGCCGACGCGCGGACCGCGCGAACTTCTCGCCGGGGCAGGGCGTCGCGTGCGGGCGGGACGCCCGGTCTCCTGCGCGGACGGCGCGATCGGTACGGGGGCCGACTCACTGTCCTCCCGGCCTGCGGGCCGATCGAGGAGAACGCTGCGCGGTTCCCGATCCTCGCGGACCGACTTGAATGCCGGGTGACGGACCACGCCTTCATCGGTCCATTCGACGAACGCGACCTGCACCACGAGCTCCGGCCGCGTCCAGGTCATGCCGTGGGCCGCGCGCCCGGTCGGGCCGTCGGTGAACGGAGATGCCTCGGCGCGAAGCGCGTCGAGACGTCGGTGAAGGCGGTGCAGCGTGCGGTCCGTGAAGCCGGTCCCCACGCGTCCGGCGAAGCGCAGCAGGCCGTCCGCGTCGTACCCGCCCAGGAGCAGGGCGCCGAAGCGGGGCCGCGATCCGCCCGGCTCCGTGAATCCGCCGACCACGAAGTCGCGCACCTCCAGACATTTTACCTTCTGCCAGTCGCGGGACCGTCCCGACCGGTAGGGTGCGTCCCTGCGCTTCGAGATGATGCCTTCCAGCCCGTAGCGGCAGGCCTGCGCGTGAAACGCCCGCCCGTTGCCGACCACGTGGTCGCTGAACCGGAGCACGCTGCCTTCGGGCAGCGCCGCGAGGAGCAGGCGGAGGCGTTCCTTGCGCTCGATGAGCGGCCGTCCGGTCCAGTCCTCACCGTCGAGGTGCAGGAGATCGAACGCGAAGTAGCGCAGCGGGCCCCGCGCATGGCCGGCCAGGTGATTCTGCAGATCCTGGAAGCTCGTCCTGCCGTCGGGCCGCACGATCGCAGCCTCGCCGTCGAGCGCGCAGCTGTGGGCGGGAAGGGCTTCGATCGCTTCGACGATCTCGGGGAACCGGGTCGTCCAGTCCTTGCCGCTCCGGGTGAGTACACGCACCGACCCGGTGCCGGCCCGATCACAAAGGAGGCGGTAGCCGTCGTACTTGATCTCGTGAATCCAGCCCTCGCCACGCGGCGCGGAGGAGACGAGCGTGGCCAGCTGCGGCTCGAACCCGGCCGGTAGCTCGCCGGACCCGTCCCGACCCATGCGTCGACGTCGCTAGGCCGTCTTGCGGCTCTTGCGGCCGCCCGCCTTCCGCTTCGAGCCGGTCGCCTCCGCCGCTTCCTCGGCATCGGCTTCGTGCGACTCGCCCTCGCCCCGGGCCCGCGTTTGACCGACCTGCTCGACGCTGCGCTTGAGCAGACCCATGATGTCGATGACCTCGGCGCCGGCTTCCTCTTCGACCGGCTCCAGCGGTACCGACTCCGTCTCGCCCGCCTCGATCTTCGCCTTGATGCGGGCGAGCAGGTCGTCGCGATACCGGTCCCGGTACTTCTCCGGTGTCCAGTTCTCGACCATCTGCTCGACCAGCATCTCGGCCATGCGCAGCTCCTTCTCGGTCACGCCCAGGGCGTCCAGATCATCGCCGGGCACCTCGAGATCCTCGGCCGAGCGGATTTCGTACGGGTAGCGAAGGACCTCGAGCAGAAGCATGTCGCCGCGCGCGATGACGGCGGCGAGATATTCGCGCGTACGGATGACCACGCGTGCGATGCCGATCTTGCCCGTCCGGCGGAGCGTCTCCCGCAGCAGCGCATATCCCTTGCTGTTGGCCGTGGTGGGCGCCAGGTAGTACGGCTTGTCGAAGTACACGGGCTCGATCTCGGACGCGTCGACGAAATCGAGGATCTCGACCGTCCGCGTGGCCTTCACGTTGGCGCGCTGGAAATCGTCGTCGTCCAGGATCACGTACTGACCCGGATCGTACTCGTAGCCCCGGGCGATCTCTTCCCACGGGACTTCTTCGCCAGTGTTCTTGTTGTAGCGGCGGTAACCGATCGGGCTCATGGTCCGCTTGTCCAGCTGCGTGAACGAGATCCCATCGTCCCGTGATTCGGCAGGAAAGAGGCCGACGGGGATGTTCACCAGCCCGAAACTGATGCTGCCTTTCCAGAGCGCCCTTGCCATGGTCGTTTCCTCCGCGGACTGCCGACGTGCCGGGCCCGAGGTCGAGCGGGTCCATCCGCAACCTAACCCACTTTCATCCCGGCCGGCCACCCGCGACCCGGCGGGGGCGGGATCGTCCGGCGGCGGCCCGCCAGGCCGCGTCGCGTCAGCCGGCTTGGCGCCCCCGCCGGAGGTGCCTCCCGCGGGCACGAAATCGCTTCGCGATCGCGGAAAAAACACTACAGCCGGTCCGTTTTCCTACGGACAGTTGCGCGCGCAGGAGGCCCGATACTTGGGGCCAGTTTTCGAGTCCGCGTCGGCACGCCCGGACTGACCGGTGCGGCGGCGCACACCCCGAGGGGTGCGGATTCACACGGGGGACCGTGAAAGAAGGCTGAACATGCGCGTCGCAACGCAGGTGGGGTGGCTGTCGAAGGCCGGGTTCCTGCTGTTGGCGCTGTTGATGGCAGGATCCTGCACAACCGAGAAGATCGTCACCGTGGAGAGGGAGCCGTTCAACCCGCCGCCGGACGCTGCGAGCGGGCTGCTCGGCTACTTCCAGGTCACTTCCAAGCAGACCACGTGCGGCAACTGTCACGCCGGCCACCAGGGCACCTGGGTCGCGTCACGGCACGCGCGGGCCTACTCGACCCTGGCGGGACAGAACGCCACCGGCAACCAGACCTGCGTGGGCTGCCACACCGTCAACGCGAACGGCAACGACCTCACCGGGTCGGCCGGGTTCATGGTCAAGGCGGACAGCGCCTACCGTGACGTGCAATGCGAAAGCTGTCACGGGCCGGGGCTGACCCACGTCACCGGAGTCCTCTCGGGTCAGGTCTCCAGGCCGCTCGCCAAAATGAGCATGACCGGGGACGGGAACTGCGGCGAATGCCATTCCGGCGCCCACCATCCGTTCGCCGACGAGTGGAGGAATTCCGGGCACGCCAATGTCCGGACGAGCCCCGCGTCCAACACGGCGTCCGGTTGCGCGAACTGTCACGACGGACGCCAGGCGCTCGTGGCGTGGGGCAAACAGACCAACTTCAAGGAGAAGGCGCAGTCGGACGCCTACCAGCCGACGACCTGCGTGGTCTGCCACGATCCGCACGGGTCGAACAACCCGTCCAGCCTGCGCTGGCCCATCACGACGCCGGACCCGGACCGGAACCTCTGCATGAAGTGCCACAACCGGCGCAACGAGCCCACGTCGACGCAGAGTTCACCCCATGCGCCGCAGGGATCGGTGCTGCTGGGCACGGCCGGGTACAAGCCCGTCGGCTTCACGTATGCCGAGAACCGCATCCTGGGTTCGCACTCGTCGGAGGCCAACCCCAAGCTCTGCGCCGGCTGCCACGTGACCCGGCTGGAGGTGCGCGACAAGATCTCCAACCAGTTCCTGTTCCAGGCCACAGGTCACCTGATGCGGCCGATCCCGTGCCTGGATGCCAACGGGCAGCCGACCGCCGACAAGAACTGCGCCTACAACTCCACGGCCCGGTCCTGGAAGTCCTGCACGGCCGCCGGCTGCCACGGAAGCGCCGCCGTCGCGGCGTCCGTGTTCAATACCGTCCGGCTGCGCATGAAGACCCTGGTTGACGTGCTCTGGATCGACAGCAACGGGAACGGGTCGATGCAGGCGGCTCCGACGGACGCCGGCTACCTGCCGACGGTGCGCCAGATGCGGCCCACCGAGTGGTCGTCCACCGACAACCGGATCTCGCCGGCCGAGGGCGCCGAGTTCAATGCCCGCATGTGCGGCGAGTACGGGCAGTCCACGGCAGACAACTCCAAGGGCATCCACAACCCGTTCCTGTGCGAGGCGCTCCTCATTGCGACCATCGCCGAGGTCCGGGCCACCTACGGCCTGGCGGCACCTCCGCAGGCCGTCCTGGACATCATGAACGGTCCGGTGGGCGGGCCGTTCGCGAGCAGCATGCGCGTGACGAACGAATAGACGGGGAGGGAGCTCGCGCGTGCAGACAAGGCCGCCGGCGTTTTCGCGCCGGCGGCCTGTCTTCACACCCGACCCGCGGCTCCGACGGACGTGTCTCGCCCGGACGTGTCTCGCCCTCCCACCCGATCCACCCCATCCGAATGGTCCCGCTGAGGGGTCGCCCCAGATCACCAGACCACCCGGCACCAACGTCCCAGGACGCCGGCGGCAAGTCCGGTGAGGCCCCGGGGAGGGCCGATGCCGCCCGTGATTGCCCCGATGCGTTTCGACTACGGGAAATCCCGTGACTCCTGTCTCGCCACTTCATGTGGAATCTGACACAGCCAATTCTAAGCAATTGCATGTACTGGAGATACATTAATCCCGGCCGCCGGGCGCTGGCCGTCTGTCGGCCCTGTCTCCGCATCGGGGCGATGTTCGCATAATAAGCATTATGTAAACTTAATACCTGGAATCAATGCGATCGGGCTGAATCCGTGATCGATCGGCCGGATCCCCTGCTGTCGGGGTTCGCGTCAGGGATTCTCGGTGGGTCGATCGGCCGGGGTCGGCGCGTCGAGTCCGGATGCGAGGACCGCCATGATCTGCGTGGCGACATCGTGACGGATCCGTTCGCGGTCGGCGCGCCGGTCGAGCGCCGGGAATTGCATGGGCTCGTGGAATGTCACGCGGACGGGCCCGGGCCGGATCCCGGAAGCCCAGCGCGGCGAGGCGTCATAGGCGCCGGAGATGGTGCATGGCACGACGGGCACGCCGGCCTTGAGGACGAGCCGGACGGTGCCGGGTTTGGGGTCCTGGAGGGTGCCGTCCCAGCTGCGCTCGCCTTCGATGAATATGCCCACGGCGCAGCCCTGCCGCAGTCTGCGCAGGGCCACGCGAACCGCCTGTGGGTCTGCCTGGTACCGGCGGACCGGGAAGGCATTGATACGCGGGAGGAGCCAGCGCAGGACGGCGGGCCGGAAAAGGGTGCTTTTGGCGACCGTGTGGACCGGGCGGCGGATCACCGCCTGAATGATGAGGGGGTCCAGGTCGCTCTGGTGGTTGCAGACCAGCAGGAACGGTCCCGTGGCCGGGAGGTGGTCTTCCCCGCGGACGTCGAGCGTACCCAGGGCACGCCAGCCGATCCGCACGATCGCCTGGCAGGTCCGATAGAGCCGGCTGGCCCGGACGCAATCCACGGACGTCGGGCCGGCCGCGTCCCGGGCGGGCCGGGGGGACCATCCGCCCACGTCGTGCCCCTCCTGAGCGGCCCGTCCCCGGTCTGGTCGGGCCGCTCGGACCGCCGTGCCGACACGAATGACGGGCTGCCATTCCGAGACCTCTCCCCTGCCCAGAGCACGCATGCGGCTGGCCGTTCGGCATTGCAGGAGACGCTCCCAGAGGAGGACCGACGCCTCTTCGAAGCGTGCGGACAGGACAGGCGCGCCTTTTCTCTTGATCTGCAGCGTGGTGGACGAGGCCTGGATGGCGGTCAGGCTCTCGAGCGGGGTCACGATGGTTTCCCCCGCGTCCGGCAGGAACCGCAGCGCCAGCTCGTCCAGTTCGAACGTCCCGGGGCGGCGCGGTCCGAATCGCTCCGCGTAGCCCAGCAGCTCGCCGCCGTGATGTACGGGCGTCAACCCGGTGGCTTCGCGCAGCACGACACGAGCCGGGGATGGCGGGGTTCGGGTCTCGACCGCCGGCACGCGTCGGAGCCAGTCGCTGACCGGCAGCGTCTCCGCGGGCCCGCCGTCGCGAACGCCAATGATCGAGGCCCCGGGTCCTCTCCTGAAACGGGCGCCGCACGCCTCGCAGCCCGCGCTCCGCCCCCGCGGCCGGACGCGGCCGGCTTCTCCACAGAGCGGACATGCCCAGAAGAGATCGTGGATCGCCACGCGTCAGAATGGCCTCTGGAAGGACCGGTTCACAATCGGCCGAACATGCTCAGCAGACGGAGCTTCCAGACGCGCCAGACGGCCTCCAGGATGATCCGCCTCGACATCTTGGATTCGCCGGACGTGCGGTCCACGAACACGATGGGGATTTCGCCGATGCGGAATCCCTTCTTCCAGGCGCGCAGGGTCATTTCGATCTGGAAGGCGTAGCCCTCGCTCCCGACGCGGTCGAGCCGGATCGCCTCCAGGACCTGACGGCGGAAGGCCTTGTAGCCGCCGGTCGCGTCGGCCACGGGCAGTCCCGTGACTACGCGCGCGTACGCGTTGGCGAAATAGGAGAGCAGGAGCCGAGCGATCGGCCAGTTCACCACGGTCACGCGTCCCTCGAGGTACCTCGACCCCAGCACCAAATCGAAGTCCCGAAGTGCCGCGATGAACTGCGGCAGGTGGGCCGGGTCATGGGACAGGTCAGCGTCCATCTCGAACAGCCAGTCGTAGCCGCGCTCGAGCCCCCACTGGAAGCCGGCCAGGTAGGCCGTCCCGAGGCCCAGCTTCCCGTGCCGGTGCACCACGTGGACGCGTGGATTCCCGGCAGCCATTTCGTCCGCCATCGCACCGGTTCCATCCGGCGAGGCGTCATCGATCACGAGGACGTCGAGACGATCGTCCTGCTGGAGGATCGACGGGATGAGACGACCGAGGTTCTCGCTCTCGTTGTACGTGGGTGTGATGACGAGCCCCCGCCCTGCCCCTCCGGCCGTCATCCGGGCGGACCTTCCGCGCCGGCGTCAGGCGGGGCACCGGTCTGCGGATCGGGCGTGCGGGGCAGCAGCGGCAGTGCGGCGAGCGGAGCCAGCTCCGCGGCGGTGAACCAGACCCGGGAGGCCAGCGCGATCCCCACCGCCGCTGCCGTCGAGACGCCCGGCATCCCGGCCAGGAGCCCGGCCATGGCCCCTTCCCTGACCCCGATCCCGGCAGGCGCGAACAGGACCAGATAGCCCGCCAGATAGGAGGCGGCCACCGCACCCGCCGCCTGGCGGGCATGCACCCCGGCTTCCGGCACGAAGGCAGAGACGAAGATCGAGAAGGCCAGGCCCGTGACGACCCAGGTGGCCCCGTACCATACACCCCACAGGATCGTGTCCCAGCCGCGCAGCCGCTCCGCCAGATCGACGACGCCTGCGACCTTGTCGCCGAACTGCTCACGTGCCCACGCGCGGGCGCTCCGCCCCCGTGGCGTCGCCACGAGCAGCCAGAACGAACCGGCGGCCACAACGAGCAACACGCCGGCGATACGCGCCGGAATGCCGCCGCTCCATTCGGGCAGCAGGACCGCCAGGAACAGGAAGCCGGTGGCGAGGAATGCGAACTGTCCGAGCAGCGCCGCGGCAGCCGCCCCGGCCGCGGGCAACCCGGCCCGCCCCGCCAGGATGGCCAGCCCGGCGAGCTGCCAGACCTTGCCGGGGATGTACCGGCCGAGGCTGGCCAGGAAGTAGACCCGGAACGTGGTCGCCATGCGCAAGTGGGGGGAGGCGACACCCAGATCGGCCATGATCCGACGCCAGAGCAGCGCGTGGGCGACGTAAACCGCGACGAGCAGCACGAAGGAAAGCAGGAGCGGTGCGGGTGCGGGGCGGAGCCCGGTCAGGTCGCTCCAGCGGAAGGCCCCGCCCGCGGTGATCCCGCGCGCGACGCCCCACACGATCACCACGACGAGGATCGCCTGTGCGGTACGAACGACCCAGCCCGGACTCCGTTTCACGAGCCCTCCACGCGACCCACGAGACCAATGCGCCGGCGCAGCGCCGGCAGCCAGGGAGCGAAGGCGCGCTCCACGAGGCTCCAGCCGGGCAGGTGCGACGGCAGTGAACGGACGCTGACCACTTCGAACCCGGCCTCTTCCACGACAGCCGCCAGCTCGCCCGCCGAGCGAAGACCGATATGCGACGGGTCCCCGTCGCGCAATATCCCGACGCGCCGGAGGACTTCGAACAGGTGTCCCCGGTCCGGCGTGTAGAGCACCAGAACGCCCTCCGTCTTCAGGACGCGCGCCGCCTCACCGAGCACGCGGCGCAGCGTTGCGTCATCGAGGTGCTCGACCAGGTCCGCCGCGAGCACGACGTCTGCACTGCGTGCAGCCAGCGGCAGATCGGCCGCGTCCGCACGAACGAAGAGCACGGACCGCGTCTGGCGGAGCGCTGCGACGCGACGGGCGGCCTCGAGCGCGGCGGGCGCCGGATCGACCCCCACGGCAACGGCGCCCAACCGCGCGGATTCCAGCGTGAACGTGCCCATCCCGCAGCCCAGGTCGACCACGGTCCGGCCACCGATGGGCGGAAGCAGTGACAGCACGTTGCGAATGCGGGTTCGTGCGAAGCGGGTCCGGCGCGTGTATCGCTCGGCCAGGTCGGCGTAATACGCCTCGTCGTAGTGGTGCGCGACGTCGTAGGCGGTGGGCCCGGAGGACATCACACACTCGCGCTGGCCGGGATCCTTGCGCGGCGCCTGAAGCCTGTCAGGCCAACGGCCAGCAGCACGAGCGTCAGGCTGACGGAAACCCACGCCGCCCGCTCCAGCGTCGCGCTCCGGTACACGAAGCGGATCGTGTGCGTCCCGGCGGGAACCGGGACGCCGCGGAACGTGTGATTCGCGCGCAGGATCGGGATCGCGCTGCCATCGAGCTGTGCCGTCCATGCCGGATAGTAGTTCTCGCTGATCATGAGCAGGGCGTCCCGGTCGGTCACGACCTCGAGCGTGTACGCATTCGTCCCGCGTTCGACCCAGCGAACCGATCCCTGGGGATCCGGCTGCACGGAAGTGCCCGCCGGCAGCGGACCGGGCAGCAGCGCGAGTCTGCGCGGATCGAAGGACGCGTCGAGCAGGCGGTCCACCGCCTGATCGTCCGCGACGACCTCGACCGCGCCGACCAGCCATGCCCTGGGCAGGGCGTTCCGGTTGCGATACACGACGGACCGGCGTCCCGCGAAGGCCTCTTCGAACCCGGGCGGTGGCTCGATGCGCTGCGAGATCAGCACGTAGCCGACATTGGCGAGATCGAGGAGGCGAAGTTGGGAAACGGCCACGTTGAAGGCATTGTCGCCGCCCACCAGTTCGCGGTAACGACCGATCTCATTGCCGTGATGTCCGCCCAGCTGCTCCAGGCCGTGTCCGGCGAGCGTGTTGGGGTGCCCGTACGCGGGCGCTCCGATCTGTGGCAGATCACCGAGATCGTAGACACGGAACGGGTCCTCCGCCCGGCTGGCCTGCTGCAGGAACGCGATGGACTCATCCGGCTCGAACAGGACGGGATCGTGGGGCATGATCGCTGCACCCCGTACGAACGGCCGGCCGACGCGGTACAGGTCGAGCGCCGCGAGCACGGCGAGTGCGAGCACGGCCTCGCGCATGCCGACGATGCCACGCGCCACGGCCTCCCATATCCCGGCCACCGCGGCCGCGAGCAGCGCCGCGATCCAGAAGCCGTTGCGGATGTTCTCCTGATTGGCCTGCAGCCCCTGGGCACGCCGCGCATCCAGGGGGGACAGGCTCTGCCACAACCCGGTGACCAGACCGGCGGACTCGAGCAGTGCCAGGAGCGCCAGCACGGCGAAGCTGATCCACAGCGCCCTGCGCGCCGCGTCGTGCGCGGATGGCGAGTAGACGCACTCCGCGAGGCGTTGTACGCCCATCGCGCCGAGTGTCGCGACGCTGAGCCCGTACAGGAAGATGATGAGCGAAGGAGCGCGGAACAGGTCGACGCCCGGAATCAGATAGAACAGTCGGAACGCGGGCGTTGTCGCACCCACCGCGTACAGCACGGAGAGTCCGGCCAGTGCCGCGAAGAACCACGTCTCCGGTGTACGTCGCCGCAGGAAGAGAAGCGGGATCAGCAGGAGCGGCACGAGACCGGCGTACTCGTGGTTCAGCTTGAACGGGTTCCGTCCCCAGTAGGTGTCGCCGCCACGGGTCTCCGTGCGCACGTTGTCACCGACGAACTCCGGAACGACGAGCGACACGACCTCTTCCGGGTGCAGCGACCACGTGGTCGAGTACGCGTAGCCGCTTTCCGCTTCTGCTTCGACCGTCCGGGCGGCGCGGTGCGACCACTCGCGCAGATAGCCGAGCGGGGGCAGGAACTGCACCGCGGCCGCACCGACACCGAGCACGCCGGCCAACGCGAATGCACCCATCATCGCGGCCGCCGTGCCACGCTGTCCGCCGCGCCAGACCTGTACACAGCGGAACAGGAAGTAGAGCGACACGCCCCACACCGTGAAGTACGCCAGTTGCATGTGTGACGTGAACACGATCAGCGCAATGCCCAGTCCGAACCAGGCGAAATCGGCAGGCCGGCGGTGTCGCGCGGCCCGCTCGGCGAGCCAGAAGACCAGCGGCGCAAGCGCGGACACGAAGAGTTTGCCGTCTCCGCCCGGGAACACGAGACTCACCAGATCCGGCCCCAGCATGAAGACCAGTCCACCGAAGAACGCGGGGCCACGACCCAGACCGATCGTGCGCAGCCACAGGTACGTGAAGCACCCGGCCAGGTAGACGTGCAGGATCATCTTGACGCCCCACATGGTCCGGGCATCGAAGAGGAACAGCGCCAGCGACGGCGGATAGAAGATGTCGCCGTGCATGCCGTCCACGAAGGGCAACCCTCCGAGAATGAGCGGATCCCACAGCGGGAAGCGCCCCGTGGACTGCACGAAGCTGGTGTAGAAGTCGCGCGCGAAATAGCTGAGCGCGTACGTATCGGTGCCGAGCAGCGGAGCGCCCTCGAGCAGAAACTCCCGGAACAGCAGCAGCGTCGGGAGCAGGAAACCCAGGGGCACGAGCCACCGCGGGATCTCCGGCTCGACGACCGCCTGCGGCTCTCGCCGTGCGGGCTCGGTCTGCACTGCCCTTCCCTTCGCGTTGCGACCCCTGCTCACGTGCCTTGCCGCTCCTCCACGAGTTGCTGATAGATGTCCATGTGCCGGTCCACGAGGCGCCGCAGACTCCACTGTTCCACGACGCGGTCGCGCGCGCGTCTCCCCATGCGCGGGCGATCCGGCCGCTGCAGCAGCTGGACCACGTGCGCGCTCAGGCTTTCCGGGTCGGCCGGCTCGAACAACGCGCCGACCTGGTCATCGATGATCTCGGGCAGCCCGCCCACGCGGGATGCGGCGACGGGCCGCTCGCAACTCATGGCCTCCAGCGCTGCGACGCTCGTCGCCTCCATCAGCGACGGCACGACGATCACATCGGCGGACGACAGAATCGCCGGCATCTCTTCGTTCGGTCGCGCCCCGAGGAAGCGGATCGAGCCGGACACGCCGAGATCCGCGGCGAGCGTTTCGAGGTGCGCCCGCAACGGTCCGTCGCCCACGATGACCGCTTCCACATCGACCTGCTCCCGCATGTGCGGCAGCGCCCGGATCAGATACTCGACACCGTTCTTCTCGAACAGGCGCCTCGGCACGACGACGCGATACACACCTGCCTGCCGCGGCAATGCCGGTTCGGTGGCGCGGAAGAGCTCGGTATCCACGCCGTTGGTCAGGGACTCCGCCCGGGCATGCGGATACAGCCCGCAGGCAACATCGCGGATCTCGCCGCTCGCGGCGAGTACCCAGTCGGCCGAGCGGACGATCCTGCGCAGCACGGGCCGCCAGGGCGGCCGGCGCGCCAGACGCAGGAAATGCGACGTATGCAGGGTCAGCACGAGTGGCCTGCGGTCCGGCCCCGACAGCATGGCCGGGAGTGCGGACGCAAAGGTCTGCGCGTGCACCAGGTCCGCCGAGCGGGCCGCTTTCCGGAAGACAGGAACCGAGCCGAGCGTGTGCGCGATCCAGCCGGCCGCATTGCGCGCCGGGAACCAGGTACGCAGTACATGGATGCCGTCCATGGTCTCCTGCCGGGGCAGCCCCGGCAGCGACCGGGATGTGACCATGGTGACATGATGTCCGCGGCGGACCAGCTCCCGGCACAGGTAGTAGACGTGGCTCTCCAGCCCGCCAACCTCGGGCGGGAAGTAGATGCACTGCATGACAATGTTCACGCCGGGCCTGTCCAGTCCGTCGTAGTGCGGGGCGTGCCGGTCAGCGCGTGCCGGATGATGTCGGCGATGCGCGCGCCGGCGAGCCCGTCGCCGTAGGGATTGGCCTGAGCCCTCGCCGACCGGGACGGCGGCGCAGCGAGCAGGCTGTCCGCCGAGGCGGCGATCCGGGCGGGGTCCGTGCCCACGAGCTGGATGAGGCCGGCCTCGACGCCTTCGGGCCGCTCGGTGACATCGCGCAGCACGAGAACGGGCGTCCCGAACGTGGGCGCCTCTTCCTGGATCCCCCCCGAGTCGGTGATCACGAGGGCTGCGCGCTGCAGCGCGTGCACCAGGTCCCGGTAATCCAGGGGCGCGGTTCTGCGGATGCGCGCGTGACCGGCCAGGATCTCTTCGGCCGCGGCCACGACGCTCGGATTCGGATGCACGGGGACGAGGACGTCGATGTCGGCGTGGCGGTCCGCGAGATCGCGCAGCGCCTGAAACGCCCGCCGCATGGGCTGCCCGAACGATTCGCGCCGGTGCGCCGTGACGAGCACGAGACGGCGGTCCGTCGCGAGGGCAGCGCGCAGCGCGTCGTCGACGGGGACATGGTGGCGCCCCGCCACGGACTTCAGTGCGTCCACGACCGTGTTGCCCGTCACATGCACGCGGTCCCCGGGCACGCCCTCCGCCAGCAGGTGGCGCCGGGCTCCCGGCGTGGGCGCGAAATGGAGGTCGGCCAGCACACCTGTCAGGCGGCGGAACACCTCTTCGGGCCATGGCCGCAGCTTGTCGTGGCTGCGCAGCCCGGCCTCGACGTGCGCCACGCTCACGTGCTCGAGGAAACCGACCAGACCGCCCGCGAACACGCTCGCCGTGTCCCCTTCCACGACCACGAGCCGGGGCCGCCACTCGAGCACGACCTTCCGCAGCCCGTCAAGGCTGCCATGCAGTACGTCGTACAGGTCCTGGCCCTCGCGCATGATGCCCAGATCCCACGACACGTCCATCGCGAACACCTCCAGCACCTGGTCCATCAGGCGGCTGTGCTGTCCGGTGAGCGCGATGCGCGTCTCGATGCGATCTGCGCATTTTTCAAGCGCCGCGATGACGGGTGCGAGCTTGATGCCTTCGGGACGCGTCCCGATCACCACCAGCACGCGTTCGCGGTCGTCGCCGCCCGTCTTCATGGGCCTCTACTTCGAGCTGCGGGCGTCGACCGATCGCTCCCGGACCCGCCGGTCGACCGCGTCCAGGTCCGCGTGCATCTGCGCCACCAGCTCGCCCAGGAACCCGAACCCGAACAGAAGGAAGCCGAGCACCTCGAGCAGGATGACCAGATAGAGGAACGGGCGGTAGCCGATCGGCGAGACCACCTCCATGGCCCGGAACACGATCGTCACGAGTCCGACGATGAGGCCGGATGCCGCGAGTGCGAGTCCCGTGATGCCGAACAGCAGGAGCGGCTTGCGGGCGAAGAAGAGGAAGAACGCGATCGACACCAGGTCGAGCAAACCAACGAGGATGCGGCCGCGGCCCGTGTACTTCCCTACGCCGTGCCGGCGCGGGAACAGCTGGATGTCGATCTCGGTGACCGTGAAACCGCGCGCGAACGCGAGGACCACGAAGAAACGGTGCCAGTCGTGCCGCAGGCGGACCTCATCCAGGACTTCCCGGCGGAACGCCTTCATCGAGTTGATGTCGGAAACCGGAACCCGGAAGATGGCGCGGCTGAGCCGGTTGTAGATGCCGGACACGACCCGCTTTTCGTAACGGCCGATCTTGCGGCCGGTGACGATGTCCCAGCCCTCGTGGATGCGGGCCAGGAAGCGCGGGATCTCGTCGACGCTGTGCTGCAGGTCTGCATCGAAGAGGACGAGGCACCCAGCTCCAGTCGCGGCCGCGCCGGTCAGGATGGCTTCCGTCTTGCCGAAGTTACGGCGGTGGCTCACAACGCGGAAACGATCCCATCCGGCCGCCGCCTCGCGTGCGCGATCCGCCGTCCCGTCCGTCGACCCGTCATCGACGAGTACGACGTCGCCGCTGAGCGCCTCGCGCTCGAACATGGCGCGCAGCTCGGCGACGAGCTCCGGCATGTTCTCGGCCTCGTTGTATGCCGGGATGAGGACGGCAAAATTGCGCTTCGCCTCCGCCGGCAGGCCGGTCGCGGGCGCGGCTCGCGTTTCGGGAATCGTGGCCATCGGGGCCGCGCTCCGCGTGCGGATCGTGTGCGTGGTCAGACCCGCTTACGCATGCGGGCGGAGAGGATGCCAAGCTGGTCCCGATACTTGGCCACGGTACGGCGCGCGATCTGGATGCCCTCCTCACGCAGGATGTTCACGATGGCCTGGTCCGTGAGGGGACGCTTCGTTTCTTCCTCGGCCACGAGCTTCTTGATCTTCGCCTTGATGCCCCGGGCGCTCACGTCTTCGCCCGACGTCGTGGCCAGCCCGCTCGAGAAGAAGAACTTGAGCGGCAGAACGCCGCGCGGAGTCTGCACGAACTTCTCGTTCGTGACCCGGGACACCGTCGACTCGTGCATGCTGATGACTTCGGCCACCTCGCGCAGCGTCAGCGGCTTGAGGTACTGCACGCCCTTCTCGAAGAACTCACGCTGCCGGTCGACAATGAAGTTCATCACCTTGAGCATGGTCTGACGGCGCTGTTCGATCGCCTGGATCATCCAGTTGGCGCTGTTCAGCTTCGTGGAAATGAACTCCTTGTTCTCGCCCTTGAACTTGTTCTTGTCCCGGGCGATCTCGCGGTAGACCCTCGACAGCCGCAGGCGGGGCAGGTTCGTATCGTTCAGGAACACCAGGTACTCGCCGTCGATCTTCTCGACGATGAGGTCGGGCACGATGTAGTTGTCCGCCGGCGCTGCGTACTTGAGCCCCGGCTTGGGGTCCATCTTCGCGATCTCGTCCGCGGCCGACTGGACCTGTCGCGGCGTGATCCCGAGCTCCTTGGAGATCTCGGACCAGCGGTGATTGATGAGCTGTTCGAAGTACGACGTGACGATGCGCCCGCCCAACGTGTCCATCTGGTCGGTGTCCCTCATCTGCAGCAGCAGGCACTCGCGCAGATCGCGGGCGCCAATGCCCGGCGGGTCGAAGCCCTGGATCACGGTCAGCATTTCCTCGAGCTCGTCCAGCTCGAAGCGTTCGGGCAGGTCCTCACCCAGGTCTGCCGACTCGTCGAGCCACTGGTTCAGGCTGGCGCGCACGTCCTCGAGCGGGCATGTCAGGTACCCCGACTCATCGAAGTTACCGATGATCTCCTCGCCGATGATCATCTGCCGCTCCGACAGGCGCAGCAACGACAGCTGGTCGCGCAGGTGGTCGTAGAGGTCCCGCGTGTCGACGGTCACCGGCTCGTAGTACTCGCGGTCCTCGAACTCGGCACGCCGGCCGCCCGACTCGAAGCCGTTCAGCAGGATCTCTTCCCAGTCGATCTCGTCCTTGCCCGTTTCCTTCTCCTTCTCCGCCTTCTCTTTCTGGACCTCCGTCGCGACGACGTCCTCTTCGGAAACCGTCGGCTCCTCCAGCTCGAGGAACGGGTTGTTCAGCATCTCCTGCTTGATGTGCTGCTGCAGGTCGAGGAGCGGCATGTAAAGCAGATCCATCGCCTGATACAGGCGAGGATTGATCTTCAGCTCCTGGCGGAGCTGCGTGCCCTGGTACAGGCCCGTCCTGATTGGCGTCATACTACGGCTTCCGGTCTGGGATACCGCTCACACATCCTGGACGTGAGCGTCGGACCCAGGTAGATCTCCGCGACTTCCTCGTTCCACACGAGTTCGGCGACCGTACCCGAAACGCGCACCCTGCCGTCGTACATGATGTAGGCACGGTCCACGATATCCAAGGTCTGCTCCACGTTGTGGTCGGTGATCACGACACCGATCCCGCGGTGTCTGAGATCCGCGACGATCTGCTGGATGTCGTGGACGGCGATCGGATCGACGCCCGCGAAGGGTTCATCCAGCAGCATGAAACTGGGCCTGCTGACGAGCGCCCGCGTGATTTCCAGCCGGCGGCGCTCGCCGCCCGAGAGGGAGTAGGCGCGGGCCGAGCGCAGCGGCCGCAGGCCGAGTTCGTCGAGCAGCTCCTCGAGCCGGGCGCGGCGCTCACGGCGCGACATGCCCATGGTCTCGAGGATCGCCATGATGTTGTGCTCGACGGTCAGCTTGCGGAACACGGACGGCTCCTGAGCCAGGTAGCCTATTCCCTTGCGGGCGCGCTTGTACATGGGCACCCGGGTCAACTCCTCGCCGTCCAACTGGACGCTGCCGGCGTCCGGCGCGATCAGGCCGACGATCATGTAGAACGTGGTCGTCTTGCCCGCCCCGTTGGGTCCGAGCAGGCCGACGATTTCGCCCTGCGTCACGCTCAGGTCGACATCGGCCACGACTTTGCGGCGCCGGTAGCTCTTGACCAGGCCGTGCGTCGTGAGCGTCTTCGTGCCCAGCGGGAGCGTGTCGGGCCGGTCCCGGCCGGCGGCATCGAGCAGGCCGGCGAGTGCCTGTTCCAGCATGTCGGCCGCCGCCTGGCGGTCGCCGATCTCGGCGAGCACGGACGGCGAAAGGCGGACGCGTTCCCAACCGGGACCGTCCGGTTCGCCTGCGGCGATGCCATCAGCGACGAGGCGCGCCAGCACGTGCTGCTCGACGTACTGGCTGATGCCTTCGGGGTCCTGACCGGCACGCCCGTTGCCCCCCGCCAGGACGCCGGCGGCCCCGGAGCGGGCATGCGCGGCGCGCACGCCGGCGATCCATTCGCCGCGGTCGAGTGCGCCGGCCGCGTCGGCGCGGCGGATCAGCTCCAGCAGAGCCATCGCCACGGAGACGTCGTGCGGGCGGAGTCCCTCGACGAACTGAGCGAGCATCACTGGCGCCTCACCGTCGAGGTCGCGGCCCCCTCGCCGGGTCGGGCGCGGGAGACGGGCTGCAGGTAGATGCCGTGCACGTTGCCCTGGGCATCCACACCGGACACGGCGCCCTCCGCCAGGTTCACGACGATGCGACGGGCCCGGATGTAGTTGACGGAGATCAGGTCCGGATCCTCCTCGTCGATGACGCGATAGCTGGACGTTGCGGGCTCCCCGCTGCCGAGTGCCGTGACCTGCTTCAGCGCGCGTGCCCGACGGCCCGCGCTGTCGGGCGCAGCCAGCGTGTCCTCCTCGAACGTGGTGATGATCGTGTCTCCGCGCATCCAGTCGTTGGCCGCAATGGCCGGTACGTTGGCATTCGCAAGGTCGGCCGTCAGCCTCTCGCCGTAGGCCATCCCCACGGCGTTCACGCTTTCGATTGCCCGCTGGGGCACGCGGGCATCGATCGAATCCGCCGTCAACCGGAAATCGGTGGAGATGGCGCGGGCGCGACGGCCCAGCGAATCGCCCGCGCTCACGGGCAGCGTGCTGTCCTGCGCCGCCACGGCGATGAGCCGATCGACCTCGCCATCGGCGAACAGGATGACGATCCGGGGCGCCTCGACCGTCGCATCGGACGACACGAGCCGGCCCCGGCCCCGGCCCACCAGCCGGCTGGGATCGTCGTTCTCATCGGTCTCGGCATCGATCGTGTCGCTCTGCAGTTCGTAGTCCTCCGAGAGCATGCGCGCCTCGCCGGTCAGGCGCATGCTGCCGATCTCCTGGTCGTAGTCCGCCTGCTGCCCCCAGCCGCGCGTGGCCCCCTGCGTGATCTCGACGCGGCCACGCGCCCTGAACGTCGATGCGCCCTCGATCTCCATGCCGTCGGCGTCGACGATGGTCGTGTCCCGGCGCACGGAGTCGGCCCGGGCCGCGCGCAGCAGCACGGCATGCGGCCTGCCCGTCTGAAACTGGATGAGCTGCTCGGGCCGCACGTCCGAGCGCTGGTGGTAGATCAGGAACGGTCCGGTGATGACGGAACCCGAGGCGACTTCGGTCAGCACCACGTTGGTCTGGGCGATGGCCTGCCGTTCACGCGTCATGTAGCGGAGGTAGCTGGCCGTGAGCCGGTTGTCGACATCCTGGTACCGTGCCCGGCCCACGAACTCGACGATGCCCGACGACTCGAAGTACGCGACGCTGTCCGACTGGATGCGCACGCCATCCGGGCAGCGGAACCGTGCCCCGCCACCGATGAACATCATCTGGTTGTCGGTCCCCTGGTTGTAGAGCGTGGCCTGGCTGCCCGGCGTGGGCAGGAGTTCGCAGTCGTCCGACTGGGCCTGGAGCGGCGCGGCGAGGAACGCGAGCGCCGTGACCGGAAGGAGGCGACGCAGCATCACCGGCGGATCCGGATGCCCGGCACTTCGCCGCGCGGGTTCTGGATCACGACCCGCGTGAACTGGTCATCCGCGCTGAAGGCATCGCCGATCTGCGTGCGTCCATCGACCGTCCGCTTCGTCTCCACGTCGCTCCAGACGCGGCGCGTCGTTGGATCGTAGTGCAGCTGCTCGGTCTCGATCTTCTGCAGATCCTGCGTGATCAGGACTACGGTGCCCTCCGCCATCAGTGCATCGGTCGCGACGTTCATCGTTCCGGAATGCGATGTCACGGTCGACGTCTGCCGACCCGTCTCGTCGTACATCGTCAGGTTGACGCCGCGCAGATGGTAGACGGACGAGTCGGTGAACACGAAGACCGTGTCGAACACGCCGACGGCGCTGCGCAGTCCGTCGCTGGAGAACACGTGCGTCGCACTGATCAGGACCTGATCGGCCTGCAGGTCCTGGTAACCTTCGCCGGTGGGTGCGCCCACTTCTGCGCAGCCGGTCAGGGCGAGGGCACAGAGCGAGCCGGTGAGGAAGGAGCGGCGGCTCATCGGAGACCGGCCCTGAGCAGGTCGTGGAGGTGGACCATGCCCACGAGGACGCCAGCCTCGTCGACCACGGGCAGCGCCATGATGCCGTGCGTTTCCATCTGGTGGATCGCAGCCGCCGCCAGCGTCCCGGCATCCGTGACCTTGGGCGAGTGCGTCATGATGCGATCGACCGGCAGGTCGAAGATCTGTTCATCACGTTCCATGAGCCTGGTGAGATCGCCGGCCGTGACGACGCCGACGACGCGTTGCTGCGCATCCACGATCGCGACGGTCCCCCGCTTCTCGGCCAGCAGCACGATGCAGCGGCGCATGGGTGCGTCGGGCGGGAGAACCGGGAGGTCGTCGGCGACCATGACGTCCCGCACCCGCAGTCCCAGGCGGCGGCCCAGCGTGCCGCCGGGGTGCAGGCGCGCGAAATCTTCCGCCGTGAATCCCCGGAGCTGCAGCAGGGCGACGGCCAGGGCATCGCCCATCGCGAGCGTTGCGGTGGTGGACGTCGTCGGCGCGAGATCGAAGGGACACGCCTCCTCGGCCACGGCACATTCGAGCACGATGTCGGCCGCCCGCCCGATGGCCGAATCCGCACGGCCCGTCAGGGCGATCACGCGGACGCCCCGTCGGGTCAGGTGCTCCATCAGGCCGCCCAGCTCCTGCGACTCGCCACTCTTGGACACGACCAGCGCGACGTCCTCATCACTCACGATGCCCAGGTCGCCGTGCAGCCCTTCGACCGGGTGCAGGAAAGCGGCCGGCGTGCCCGTGGACGTCAACGTGGCCGCGATCTTCCGCGCCACGATGCCGCTCTTGCCGATGCCACTGACGATGATCCGGCCTTCGGCGGCGCGGACGAGCCGGACGGCGTCCGCGAACGACGGTCCGACGGCACCAGCCAGCGCGGCCAGTGCCTCCGATCCCATGCGCAGAACGCGACGTCCCGCTTCCACGAGGGCCGTGTCATCCATGGCGGGCCCGCCGGCGGCGAGCGCGGCCGTTGCGCCCGGTGTCCAGGCACTCACGTCGTCCGTACTCCTTCCCTCTCGCGACAGTACTGCTCGACCATCTTCTCCCATACCCCACGCGCCCGCAGCAGGGCCTCGGCGAATTCACGCACCGCCCCTGCGCCGCCGCCTCGCGCGGTGCTCCAGTGCGCGAGCGCCTGCACCTCGGGGACAGCATTGGCCACGGCCACGGCGAGGCCGGCGCGGCGGAAGACGGGCAGATCGGCCAGGTCGTCGCAGACCGTGGCCGTCTCGTCCCAGCCGACCGCGTACGCTTCGTGCAGTCCTTCAAGGATCGGCAGCTTGTGGCCGCCGGGCCCCTCGTAACACGGGATGTCCAGCTCTCTGGCACGCAGCCGGTTGGCCGCCGACACGCGCCCGCTGACCATGACGACGTGCAGCCCGGACCAGACCATCATCTTGATGCCGAGCTGGTCGGTGATCTCGAAGCGCTTGAGCTCCACGCTCTCGCCCCGCTCCGTGGCGCCCATGTACACGCCGCCGTCGGTGAGGACGCCGTCCACGTCCAGGACCACCAGACGGACTCGCCGGGCCCGATCGACCGGCAGTACCGGCTCAGCCATGTGCGGGCTCCGGCCGGACCCAGCCGCCCTCCGCTGCGGCCTCGCCGATCGCGGCGCGGATCGCGAGCACCTCGGAAAGCAGCGGGGCCAGCGCGTCGAGCGGCAACATGTTGCTGCCGTCCGACGGGGCCCGCGCCGGGTCGGGGTGGACCTCGAGGAACAGACCGTCGGCGCCGGCCGCCACGGCGGCCCGTACGAGCGGGGCGGTATAGGCCGGATCACCCCCGCTGGCGCCGCCGGTCCGGCCGGGTCTTTGCACCGAGTGCGTGCCGTCGAACACCACGGCCGCGCCAGTGGCCTCGCGCAGGCGGACGAACGCGCGCATGTCGACGACCAGGTCGCCGTACCCGAGAAACGTGCCGCGCTCGGTCACTGCCACCTCGGCTGCGCCGGCGGCGCGGGCCTTGGCGACGGCGCCGCGCATCTCCTCGGGTGCCATCCACTGGCCTTTCTTGATGTTGATCGGCCGCCCCGTGCGCGCTGTGGCCGTAATCAGGTCGGTCTGGCGGCACAGGAAGGCCGGGATCTGCAGCGCGTCACAGACCTCGGCGGCCGCGGCGGCCTGCGCGGGCTCGTGGACATCGGTCAGGACGGGCAGCCCTGAGGCGGTACGCACGCGTTCGAGCAGGCGGAGGCCGGCTTCGAGGCCCGGGCCCCGGGGGGCATCGGGCTGGCTGCGATTCGCCTTGTCGAAGGAGGCCTTGAACAGGACCGGCACACCCAGCCGGAGCGCCAGCGCCGCGAGCTCGGCGGCGATGCGCTGGTTCAGCGCGTCCTCCTCGAGGAGACACGGCCCGGCGATGACGAAGAAGTCGCTGCCGGGACGGAACCGTGCGACGCGTCCGGCCCCCGGGCCCGTCGTCATCGCTCGACGCCGGCGGGGAGGTCGAGGCGGCCGGGCTCCCGTACGCCGTTGGCGCGGCCCTCCGCACGGCGCTCCCGTGTCCGTCCGCCGGCGCGCTCCTTGGCCGCGCCGATGAACGCCTGAAACAGCGGATGTGCGCGCGTGGGCCGCGACTTGAGCTCCGGGTGGAACTGACAGCCGAGGAACCACGGATGGTTGGGAAGTTCGATGATCTCGACGAGTGTTCCGTCCGGCGAGTGCCCGCTGCAGCGCAGGCCGTGCTCGGCCAGCACGTCGCGGTAGGCGTTGTTGACCTCGTAGCGGTGCCGGTGGCGCTCGCTGATCTCGACGGTGCCGTACGCCTCGTGGGCCCGCGTTCCCGGGCGCAGTTTGGCCGGGTACGCACCCAGGCGCATCGTGCCGCCCATTTCCGTGACCTGGCGCTGCGAGTCCATCAGGCAGATCACCAGCTGGTCGGCGTCTCCCTGGAACTCGGAGGAGTGGGCCTCCGCGAGACCGCACACGTGACGGGCGTACTCGATGACCATGACCTGCAGGCCCAGGCAGATGCCGAAGAACGGCAGTCCATTCTCGCGCGACCAGCGCACGGCCTCGAGCATGCCTTCCACGCCGCGCACACCGAAACCGCCCGGGATCAGCAGCCCATCGAAATCCGAGAGGATGCTGGCGGGCCGGCCGCGCTCGAAATCCTCGCTCGACAGCCAGGCGATGTCGACGCCCACATCATTCGCGATGCCGCCGTGAATCAGCGCCTCGTGCACCGACTTGTACGAATCGACGAGCGACATGTACTTGCCGACGACGGCGATGCGCACGGTCCCGTCCGGTGGACTCTTGATCTTCTCGACCATGGCGGCCCAGCGTTCCAGCTGCGCGGGCGGCACGTCCAGGCCGAGTTTCTCGACGATCAGGTCGTCCAGCTTCTGTCCGCGCAGAGCGAGCGGGACCTCGTAGATCGTCTCCACGTCGCGGGCCTCGATGACGCCGGCCGGATCGACGTTCGTGAACAGGGCGATCTTGCGGCGCAGGCCTTCCTCGAGGGGCCGGTCCGTCCGACAGATCAGGACGTCCGGCTGGATCCCGATCTCCATCAGCTCGCGCACCGAGTGCTGCGTCGGCTTGGTCTTGAGTTCACCGGCCGCCGCGATGTACGGGATCAGCGTGACGTGCACGAACAACGTGTGCTCGCGACCGACATCCTGGCGGAACTGCCGGATCGCCTCCAGAAACGGCAGCGATTCGATGTCGCCGACCGTACCCCCGATTTCCGTGATCACGACATCATGATTGGTGGCGAGACGCCGGATGGCCGCTTTGATCTCGTCCGTGATGTGCGGAATCACCTGGACGGTGGCGCCGAGATAGTCGCCGCGTCGCTCCTTGGTAATGACGTCGAGATAGATCCGGCCCGTCGTGATGTTGTTTGCCTGTGAGACCGACTCGTCGATAAACCGCTCGTAGTGTCCGAGGTCGAGGTCCGTTTCCGCGCCATCGTCCGTTACGAACACTTCGCCGTGCTGCGTGGGCGACAGCGTTCCGGGATCCACGTTGATGTAGGGATCGAACTTCTGGATCGTGACGCGCAGTCCGCGCTCCACGAGCAGGCGGCCGATCGAGGCCGCCGTGATCCCCTTGCCCAGCGACGATACGACGCCGCCGGTTACGAAGATGAACTTCGTGGGTGGCCGGTTGATTTCGCTCATCGCTCCACGATGGGTGAGAGTCCGTGCTCCGTGGCATTCAGCAATCGTTCTTCGGCCCGGTCCAGATCGGCCGGCGTGTCGACGCCGGGCTCGGCCGCTTCGACCACGCTCACGCCGATCGACATGCCCGCCGCGAGCGGGCGCAGCTGCTCGAGCTTCTCGATGTCCTCGAGGACCGTCGGGGCGAGCGTCACCCAGCGGAACAGCGCCACGCGCGAAAAGGCGTACACGCCGATGTGACGGAGCCAGCCGTGCGAAGTGAGTTCGGCCGGCGTCGGCTCCCGCCCGCGGCAGTGCGGGATCGGCGCCCGGGAGAAGTAGAGGGCCCGGCCATCGTCTGCGCACACGACCTTGACGACCGCGGGATCATGCCACGCGGCCGCGGTCGCGACGGGTGCACCGACCGTTCCAATGTCCCTGCCCGCTCGCACCTGCGCGACCGCGCCGTCCACATGCGACGCCTGAACGAACGGCTCATCGCCCTGCACGTTCACGATCAGGTCGTAGTCGGCCCAGCGGCTCGCGCGGGCGACTTCTGCCACACGCTCGGTTCCGGACCTGTGCAGGGCGGAGGTCAACATGACCTCGGCGCCGAACGCGCGGCACGCGTCCGCGACTTCTTCCGCGTCGGTCGCGACGACGCAGGCATCCAGGACGGGGAACGTGGAGACGCGGCGCCAGACCCATTCGATGAGGGCACGGCCCGCCAGGCTTCTGAGGGGTTTGCGGGGGAGCCTTTCCGATCCCAGTCTGGCCGGGATCACACCGAGCACAGATTCGGTGCGCACGCTCCATTGGCCTCCGCGCGAGGGGGCGCGGCGCTACGCAAGTTTCACGCCGCCTCTACGAGGACCGAATTTAACGACGGGACGGCAACGCTGTCAAAAGCGGCTCGGCGCGCCGACGCCGGCGCGCATCAATCGCGTGGCCACCACGGGTAGCGGCGAGGCAGCGTGAAGCCCAACAACAGGTCGTGGCGGCTGGTGTCGGTCGGGTCCACGGTGCCCATGATCCACGCGTATTTCAGGCGCAGCCGGAGCGCGAGGGTGTGCTGGAGTTCCGCCGGGCGGTCGAGCGTCCAGGCCTTTCCCGCGTGGTGGATCAGTTCGACATGCGGTCGGCCCATGATGCCGAGGCGGAGCGAGGCCGGCAGCGGAATCGAGTACTCGGTTTCGACGTAGACCAGCCGGTCCCCTCGCATCTCGAGGATACCGAGGTGATAGATCGTGCCGCGGCCGCCGACGCCGCTCCAGCGTTGGCGTGGCAGGCTGTCGGTCCCCGGGGTGGGCCCGCGGAAACGCCACTCGACCTGCAAGGTGTGATCCGCGAGGGCGCGCATGGCTGCGGACCCGCCCACGTCGAAGCGGCCGAAGGCGTGCACGCCGCCCGCGACCTCGGCGGCCGCTTCGAGGAGCGCGTCGGCCCTCGCGATGATCGTGGGGCGCTCCCACTCGGTGCTCACGCCGGCGATGACGCTCGTGATCCGCCCGGGATCCACGACGGGGTTGGACCGGATGCTGTCTTCGGTCACGATCGTCCACGGATCGCGCGCCGGCAGCGAGCGGGCGCTCTCGCCCTGGACGACGATCGAGGCGCGCACCGGGCTCTCCGCCGGACCCCACGCTGTGGTGAGCGCGGCATATGCGCGGTCCGCCTCGTAATAGTTGCGTCGATCCTGGCCGCCGAACAGGAAGGAAACCGAGTTCAGGAGGTCGGAACGGATCCAGGTTTCGTTGGTGACGGTGAGGCGTTCGACGCCGAGCGCGAACCGGGTGTTGCCGCCGCGGATGCCGGCCTCGAACGTGCCGCCCGGCCGCTCGCGGGCTGTCGCGAAGCTGAGCCGGCCGACCAGATCGGGCTCGAGGCTTCCCAGGCGCGGCAGCAGGAGCGTGGCGCCCGTGTGGAGCGCGAGTCCGTTGACGCGGTCGTACGTCGGCAGGCGAAGACCGGCAATGCCGTGCGGATCCAGCAGCGAAGGCGCCTGGGATCCGCGGATGCGGAGCACGTCTCCGTCGACCGCCGCCCTGTACATGGCATCGCGGTAGTCGGTCACGGTGCCGTCGATGCCGGACTGGTCCGACCGGAACAGACCGCCGCCGACGTTGATGACGCTGCCGGTGATGCGCGAGTGCGGGCGCAGGAACACGTTGGCATCGACAATGACCACGTCGCCGTTCAGGACGCCCTCGATCTTGAGGGTCGTGCCCGCGATCAGGATGGGTCCCGGGATCGTGTCGGATGGCGGGATCACGGTATCGGCGGTCAGCACGGAAAGCGGGACGGTGCGTGCGACCCGCTGCAGGATCGTGTCGGTCTCGAGCGGCCCGCGACCCGCGAAGACGACGCGCTGCGCCGTGACAGGCGTCGCGCACAGGGCGACCAGCAGCGTCGCCAGGCCGGCGAACCCCGCACGGTATTTCATCCGGCGAGGGCCAGGAAGTTCTGAGCGAGACGCTGGCCGCCTTCGCTGGCGATCGACTCGGGGTGGAACTGCACGCCCCAGACAGTCGGATGGGCGCGATGGCGGACGGCCTGGATCTCGTCCTGCCGCCCCGGCTCGTCGGTGCAGGCGAGCACCTCCAGCGAGGCGGGCAGCGACGCGCGCTCGATCTCCAGTGAATGGTAGCGGGCCACCGTCAGCGGGCTGGGCAACCCCTCGAACATGGCCGTGCCGGTGTGCGCGATGGAAGATGTCTTGCCGTGCATCATGCGCGCCGCCTGGACGATGCGGCCGCCGAAGGCCGCGCCGATGCTCTGGTGCCCCAGGCAGACGCCCAGAATGGGAATACGCCCGGCAAACGTCGTGATGCAGGCAACGCTGATGCCCGCCTGAGCGGGCGTGCAGGGTCCGGGCGAGACCAGGATCCAGCGCGGCGCGAGGGCCTCGATTTCCTCGATCGTGACCGTATCGTTGCGCTGCACGATGGGCTCGGCACCCAGGGCGCCGAACAGCTGGACCAGGTTCCAGGTGAAGGAGTCGTAGTTGTCGATGACCAGCAGCACGTTGCTCCCCGTCCCGTCCCGTTGACGATGTCGCCCCGGAACGTAGGCACGTCCCGGCCCGGTCAACAAGCCCCGGCGGAGCCGGCTCAGGCCCGGGGGTGGTAGCGGCGGTGCACGTCACGGAGGTACTCACGCTCGACGTGTGTGTAGATCTGCGTGGTCGCGATGTCGGCGTGGCCGAGCATCTCCTGCACCGCGGCCAGGTCCGCCCCGCCCTCGAGGAGGTGCGTCGCGAACGAGTGGCGCAGCGTGTGGGGTGTGACACGGCGCGTGATGCCGGCGCGCTCGGACATGCGGCGCAGGATCTTCCAGACGCCCATGCGGGAGAGCGGCCGGCCGCGCGCATTCAGGAAGACGGCCGCCTCGGCCCCGCCGCGTGCGAGCCGCGGTCGGGTCTCGCGCAGATACGCATCGAGCGCGCGCAACGCCGTCCTCCCCACCGGCACGAGCCGTTCTTTGGCGCCCTTGCCCACGACCGTCGCGAGCCCCTCCGCCATGTCGACATCGCGCAGCTTGAGCCCGATCAGTTCACTGACGCGGACGCCGGAGGCGTAAGCGAACTCGAGCAGCGCGCGATCGCGCCAGTACGTGCGCGCATCGGGATCGCCCGCATCGAGCAGCCGCGCGACCTCATCGCGGCTGAGCGCGTTCGGCAGGCGGCGCCACGTCCGCGGCAGTTCGACGCGATCCGTCGGGTCAGCTACGATCTCGCCCTCGCCGAGCAGGAAGCTGAAATACGTGCGCACGGCCGAGAGATTGCGGCGGATCGAGCTGGGCTGGAGGCCGCGGTCCTTGAGGTGGTACACGAAGTCACGCAGGTCAGGCGGCCTCACGTCCCCCGCCCGGGAAACGCCCCGGGCGCGCATGAAGGAGGCGAGCCGTTCCAGGTCGTGTCGGTACGCCGCCAGTGTGCGCTGCGACAGACCGCGCTCGACGGTCAGGTGATCGCAGAAGCGATCCAGGTCCCACATCTCAATCGTGTTCGTGACGCGTGCGCCACCACCAGGCCGCGACGAGCACCATCAGAATGGCAGCCACACCCACCAGCCATGCGCTGGTCCGCGCGAAGAGCTCGAGGATGGCGGCCCAGTTGCGCCCGGCCACGCCACCCAGCACGACGAGCGTCCCGTACCAGATCGCCGATGCAACGGCCATGGGCAGGGCGACCCGTACGGGCGGGACTCGACTGATGCCCGCGAACACGGGCACGATCGCCCTGAAGCCGGGGAGGAAGCGGCTGAAGAAGATGGCAGGGGTACCCCAGCGCGCGTAGAAGCGCGCGATCGTCTCGAGCTGGCGCGGCTTCAGCAGGCGCTTTCCGACGCGCGTCGTGAACACACGCTGACCGTGGCGGCGCGCCAGGAGGTACACGGCGATCGCGGACGCGACATTGGGCAGCCACGTGACCAGGAAGACGAACGTCGCGCTGGCCCGGCCTGTGCCGGAAAGGAACGCGCCCAGCAGGACGAACGTATCCGCCGGAACCGGCGGGAAGATGTTTTCGAGCGCGGCACCTGCCCCCACGACGACGTAGATGAGAGCCGGCGGCAACCCGCCGACGAGCTGAATGATCGAGTCGATGTGGGGCCTCCTGCGTGACGGTGCCGGTCTCCGCAGCGCTCAGTCGCGCGCGTTCACCAGAGCCACCGCGATCGCTGCGACGCCCTCGCCCCTGCCGATCCAGCCCATGCCCTCGTTCGTCTTGCCTTTGATCGAAACGTGCCCGGGCGCGATGCCGATGGCATCCGCGAGCCGCTCACGCATGCGCGGCACGTAGCCGGCGATGCGCGGCGTCTCGCAGACCACGGTCACATCGACATTGACGACCTGGTAGTTGTCGCCCGCGACGAGCTCGACCGCAAGACGCAGCAGGTCCATGGAATCCGCGTCCCGCCAGCGCTCGTCGGCCGGCGGGAAATGCGTTCCTATGTCCCCCTGCCCGGTCGCGCCCAGGATCGCGTCGGTCACCGCGTGGGCGATGGCGTCCGCGTCCGAGTGACCGGTCAGCCCGCTGCTGTGCGGAATCTCGACACCGCCCAGGATGAGCCGGCGGCCCGCTTCGAACCGGTGGGAATCGTAACCGATCCCGACTCGCATCGGTGCGTCGGCCGGGGCCGGTCAGTTCCCGGCGAGCCGGAGAATGCGGATCGCCAGGTGAGCTGCGTTCTTCGCGTTGTCGATGCCGACGGCCGCGACCGGCACGCCGGGCGGCATCTGCACGACGGAGAGCAATGCGTCCAGGCCGCCCAGCGCGGCGTTGAGCGGGACGCCGATCACCGGGAGCCGTGTATGGGCAGCGACGACGCCGGGCAGCGCGGCCGACAGCCCCGCTCCGCAGATCACGACGCCGAAGCCGTTCGCCTCGGCGGACCGGGCCAGCTCCGCGGTCCGATCGGGTTCGCGGTGCGCGCTGCAGACGATGACGTCCGACTCGATCCCTGCGTCCTTGAGAACCGGTACCGCCTTTTCCATGCGATCGCGGTCCGACTCGGATCCCATCAGAATGAGTACCTTGCTCATTGCTCCCGCGCCCCTGCGGCGATGGCTGTGTGGGCTCGCCAGGCGCAGCAGGGACACCCTGCCCCGCCCTCGTCGGCGAGCGAATAGTCCTGGTGGCGCCGGCGCGGTTCGAAGCCGGCGTCCTCGATGATGCGGCGGATCTCGTGCTCGGGCATGATGAAATCGGTTCCCGCCGCACTCACGACGTTCTCCTCGATCATGAGCGAGCCGAAGTCATTCGCCCCGAATCTCAGCGCGACCTGCGCCATCTTCGGGCCCTGCGTCACGTATGAAACCTGCAGGTTCTCGAAATTGTCGAGCACCAGCCTGCCCAGTGCCGTCACCAGCAGGTAGTCCATCCCGGTACCCAGCGGGATGGCCCAGTCCTCCATCTCGGTGTGGCGCGGCTGGAACGACCAGGCGATGAACGCGGTGTAGCGGCCGCCACCCCGCTCCAGGCTCCGTTGCTGCGATGCGCGCAGCTTGAGCATGTGCTCGAGCCGGTCCTCCCACGTCTCGCCCACACCGTACATGAGCGTCGCTGTCGTAAGCAGCCCGGCCTCGTGGGCAGCCTCGTGGATCTCGAGCCAGCGCGTGGCATCGATCTTCTTCGGGGCGATGAAGTCACGCACACCATCCACCAGCACTTCCGCGCCCGCGCCCGGGATCGAGTCCAGACCCGCCTCGTGCAGCTGACGCAGCACTTCGTCGAGCGGCAACCGCGACACCTTGACGATCATCTCGATTTCGGAGGCGCTGAAGCCGTGCACATGGATCGGGTGGTGCTCCTTGATGTAGCGGAGCAGACCCAGATACCAGTCCAGCGGCAGATACGGATTGTGGCCTCCCTGCATCAGGATCTGCACGGCCCCGACGGCCCGCGCCTCGCTGATCTTGCGGCCGATCTCCTCGTAGCTGAGGACGTAGGCCTCTTCGTCCTTGGGGCGCCGGTAGAACGCGCAGAACCGGCAGTCCGTCACGCACAGGTTCGTGTAGTTGATGTTCCGATCGACGATGTAGCTGACGATCCCGGCCGGATGCTTCTGGCGGCGCACCTGGTCGGCCCGTGCGCCAAGTTCCAGCAGCGGGGTGGTGTTCAGGACGTGCATCCAGTGCCCGATGTCGGCCGCGTGCGGCCGTTCGGACAGCGGCGCCGGCACGTACTCGGGTCGCGGAACGGTGCCATGCACGGCGCCGACGGAACCCTCGGGTCGCGGCGCGCGCACGCGGGGCGCGACGCGCTGCAGCACGGGCAGTGCGCGCGGTCCGGCCGGCGCGCCCCGGTCGCCGTCCCCGCGCCCGGTCACCACTCGCGCACCTCCTCGTAGAGCACACTGCGCTCGACGGGCCGCTTCCCGGCATCGCGGATCAGCCGGATGATCTCGGCGAAGGCGAGAGTCTCCGGCGTCGTGGCGCCCGCCTCGTGATAGATGCGCTCACGGTGGACGGTGCCCTCCAGGTCATCGACGCCGAAGTGCAGGGCGACCTGACTGATCTTCGGCGTGTTCATGATCCAGTGCGTCTTGATGTGGTCGATGTTGTCGAGGAACAGGCGGCCGATGGCCAGGTTCTTCAGATCATCGAAGCCGGTCGTGGCCGTGCCTGTGCGGCCGAGTTGCTCCCCGAGTTCGGTGTGGTCGGGATGGTAGGCGAGCGGAATATACGTGAGGAAACCGCCCGTCTCGTCCTGCAGGTCGCGCAGGATCGTCAGGTGATCGACCCGGTCCGCGGACGTCTCGACGTGGCCGTACAGCATCGTGCAGTTTGTGCGAATGCCGAGCCCGTGCGCCTTGCGGTGCACGTCGACCCACTCTTCGGCTGCGAGCTTGCGTTCGGCGATCGTGGCGCGCACGCCCTTCGAGAAGACCTCGGCGCCGCCGCCCGGCATGGTATCGAGTCCTGCCTCACGCAGGCGCAGGAGCACGTCCTCCACGGTGCTGCGTTCGATGCGGGCGAGGTGTGCGATTTCGACGGCGGTGAGAGCCTTGATCTCCACGCCCGGGTGCCGCTCTCTGAGCCCGCGGATCAGATCCTCGTAGTAGGACAGCGGCAGCTTGGGGTGCAGCCCGCCTACGATGTGGAACTCACGCACCGGGACGTCGTGCGCCAGGGACGCCTCGTGGAAGGCCTCCTCCAGCGTCATCGTGTAGGCGCCATCCTCGCGGGGTCGACGGGCGAACGAGCAGAACACGCACGTCGCCCGCAGGATGCAGACGTTGGTCGGGTTCAGATGATGATTGGCCGCGAAGAAGACGCGGTCGCCGTTGCGCGTGCGGTTGGCCCAGTCGGCCAGCGCCCCGATGGAAAGCAGATCGTTCGACTCGAAGAGCGTGATGCCATCGTCGCGGCTCAGCCGCTCGCCGTTGAATACCTTGTCCGCGATGGGGCCGATCGCGCGATCCGTCGGCGTGAAGGACAGCTCCGCAGCCGGCGCGATCATGCGGCGCCGTCCTGCCACCGGCGGAACACCAGGCAGACGTTGTGCCCGCCGAACCCGAACGAGTTGGACAACGCGACATCCACCGGACCGTCGATCCGGCGGTTGTGCGCGTAGTTCAGATCGCAGCCCGGATCGGGCGTCGAGAAGTTGATCGTGGGCGGGATGGCCCCATGGGCGCACACCAGCGCGCAGATCACGCCTTCCACGGCGCCGGCGGCGCCGAGCAGGTGGCCGGTCATGGATTTCGTGGAGCCCATCACCAGCTTGTATGCCTGATCCCCGAAGACGGCTTTCACCGCCTGCGTCTCGTTCAGGTCGTTCATGGGTGTCGACGTGCCGTGCGCGTTGATGTATCCGACGTCCGCGGGCTGCAGGCAGGCGTCCTTCAGCGCGGCACGCATGGCGACCTGTGCCCCGGCCCCCTCCGGCGCCGGTGCGGTGAGGTGGTGGGCATCGGCACTCTGACCGAACCCTACGAACTCACCGAGGATGGCGGCGCCCCGTTTCAGCGCGTGCTCGAGGCTCTCGAGGATCAGCATCCCCGCGCCTTCCCCCATCACGAAGCCGTCCCGCGTGGCGTCGAACGGCCGGCTGGCCGTCTCCGGTGACTCGTTCCGCGTGGACAGCGCCTTCATGTTCGCGAAGCCGGCGATCGCGAGAGGCGTGACCGTGGCCTCGGTACCGCCCGCGACCATGATGTCGGCCTCACCGCGTTCGATGATCCGGTACGCGTCGCCCGCGGCATGCGCACTGGAAGCGCAGGCCGAAACCGTGCAGTAGTTGGGCCCGCGGAGGCCCCAGCGCATGGACACGTGGCCCGCCGCGATATCAGGAATGAACATCGGGATGAAGAAGGGGCTGATGCGTTTGGGACCCCTTTCGATCATGGTGCGGCTCTGGTCCTCGAACGTCGCGATGCCGCCGATGCCACTGCCGATCAGGACGCCGATCCGATCGGGGTCGACCGCGTCGGGCAGCGGGTCGAGCCCGGCGTGCCGCAACGCTTCCGCGGCGGCGCCGATGGCGAAATGCGCGAACCGGTCCGTCCGGCGGGCCTCCTTCTTCTCCATGACCTGCTCGGGGTCGAAGCCCCTGACCTCCGCCGCAAACCGGACATCGAAATCGTCCGTGGCTTCGAACCGCGTGATGGGGCCGGCGCCGCTGCGGCCGGCCAGAAGGGCCTGCCAACTGCTGTCGACGTCGTTCCCGACGGGCGTGATGAGCCCCATCCCCGTGATCACGACACGGTGGCCGCGTGCTGTCCTCGTCTGCATCGTTTCAGGATCGAACGTGGCTTGAGCCCGACCGGCTCACTCCACGCCCTTCTCCTTCAGGTAGCGAATGGCGTCGCCCACTTTCTGCAGGCTCTCGGCGTCCTCATCCGGGATCTCGATCCCGAACTCCTCCTCGAACGCCATCACCAGCTCGACGGTGTCAAGCGAGTCCGCGCCCAGGTCCTCCACGAACGAGGCCTCAGGCGTCACCTTCTCCGGCTCGACTCCGAGCTCGTTGATGATGATCTCCTTCACCTTCGCCTCGGTGTTGTCCGCCATTCTGTCCTCTCGGTTCGAGGTTAAACGACCATCCCGCCATCGACGACGATCACCTGTCCGGTAATATAACTGGCCGCCGGACCGGCCAGAAACCGAACGACGCCGGCCACATCCTCGGGGGCTCCCAGCCGGCCGAGGGCGATCTGGCCGACGAGCGCCGCACGGGCGTCTTCGCCCAGATCGGCAGTCATTTCGGTCTCAATAAACCCGGGTGCGACTGCGTTGCACAAGATCCCGCGCGAGGCGAGCTCGCGGGCGACGGACTTGGTCAATCCCACCATGCCCGCCTTGGACGCCGCGTAGTTGCTCTGGCCCCGGTTCCCGGTCAACCCGACGACGCTCGTGATGTTGATGATCCGGCCGTCACGCCGACGCATCATGCCGCGCGCAGCGGCGCGGATCATGTGGAACGCGCCCTTGAGGTTCGTGTCGAGCACGCGGTCCCACGCCTCATCCGTCAGCCGTACGAGCACGTTGTCCATGGTGACGCCGGCGTTGTTCACGAGGATGTCGAGCGACCCCAGTTCGGACTCGATGCGCCGGACCGCCTCATCGGCCGCGGCCGAGGCCGTCACATCACACGCCAGCCCGACGTGCCCCTCTCCCGGCAGCGAGGCGGCCGCCTGCCCGGCGCGATCGGCGTCGCGGGCCAGGACCGCGACGCGGGCGCCGGCCGCCGCGAGTCCGGCCGCGATCGCCACGCCGATGCCCCGGTTGCCTCCCGTCACGGCGGCGACACGTCCGGCGAGCTCCATCGCGTTCCCTTTCTCTAGGCGGTCGCGAAGGCGGCCACGTCCGGGGCCGTCCCGACACCGCGGCCCTGCGCGCCCCGCTCGATGCGTTTGAGCAGACCGGTCAGGACGGTGCCCGGTCCCAGTTCGACGAACTGCTGGACGCCGAGCGACAGCATGGTCCGGACGGACTCGGTCCAGCGCACCGGAGACGTCAGCTGGGCGGTCAGGAGCCGAAGCGCGGTCGCCGCGTCGTGGACGGGCGCCGCGGTCACATTGGAGACGACCGGGAAGCGCGGGTCGGCGAACGGGACCTCGGCCAGGCGCTCGGCAAGCCCGGCCTCGGAGGCCCGCATGAGCGGGGAATGGAACGCGCCCGACACGTTCAGGCGGATGGCGCGGCGCGCGCCCGCGGCGGGCGCCGCTTCGAGCGCGCGCTCCACGGCCGCCACATCGCCGGAGATCACGGTCTGGCCGGGGCTGTTGTAGTTGGCCGGCACGCACACCTCGTCGCCGGCGCTCGCCTCCCGGCACAGGGCGCGGACCGCCTCGTCCTCCAGGCCGAGCAGAGCGGCCATCGTCCCGGGCCGCTCATCGCCGCTGCGCAGCATGAGCTCACCGCGCTGGCGGACCGTGCGCAGCCCGTCCGCGAACGTGAGCGAGCCGGCCGAGACCCACGCGCTGTATTCGCCGAGCGAGTGGCCGGCAGCGCAGAGGACGGGTCCGAGTTCGGCTTCGACGCAGCGCAGCGCTGCGACCGAGTGCGTGAGGATGGCCGGTTGCGCGTTGTGCGTCAGCGTGAGCTCCGACTCCGGCCCTTCGGCGCACAGGCGGGACAGCGAGAACCCCAGCAGCGCATCGGCCTCTTCGAAGATCGCGCGCGCCGCTGCATGGGCCTGGCACAGGTCCACGCCCATCCCCACGAACTGCGAACCCTGACCCGGGAATTGCAGCCCTACCACCGCACCACCGAAGAAGCCCACGTGAACCCGGCGCCGAACGCGACCAGGAGAACGTGCGCGCCCGGCTTGACGCGGCCTTCCTCGATCGCCTCATCGAGCGCGATAGGGATGGTCGCGGAACTCACGTTACCGTAGCGCTCCACGTTCACGTACACCTTCTCCATGGGCACGCCGGCATAGCGGGCAGTCGCTTCGATGATGCGCAGGTTGGCCTGGTGCGGAATGAAGAGATCGATGTCGTCGCCGGTCAGTCCGGCCCGCGCCAGGGCCTGGTCGGACGCCTCCGCCATCGAGCGGACCGCGGCCTTGAAAACTTCGCGCCCGGCCATCTTGATCAGGTGGTCCTTCGCGGCGAGCCGCTCCTCGTTCATCGGCTCGAGCACGCCACCGGCCGGTCGCCACAGGAGTTCCGCGAGGGTGCCATCGGAGCGGATGAAGCTGGACAGCACGCCCCGCCCGTTCGTGCTGCGCCGCACCACCGCGGCGCCCGCACCATCACCGAACAGCACGCACGTGGCCCGGTCATCCCAGTCCACGATGCCGCTCATTTTCTCGGCGGCCACGACCAGCGCGATCTCGCCGCGGCCGGCCGCCAGGTACCCTTCCGCCACCTGGAGCGCGTAGATGAAGCCCGAGCAGGCCGCCGAGATGTCGAACGCGGCCGCGTGGCTCGCGCCCAGCCGGGCCTGGATATCGCACGCCGTGGCCGGCAGCAGCCGATCCGGTGTGGCCGTGGACACGACGATGAGATCGACTTCGCCCGGCTGGACGCCGGCCCGGTCCATCGCGATGCGCGATGCCTCCGCGCCCATTTCAGCCGCGCCGATGGTGCACGGTGCGATGCGCCGCTCGCGGATGCCCGTGCGTTCGAAGATCCACTCGTCCGTCGTGTCGACCATGGTTTCCAGATCGGCGTTCGACAGGACGCGCTCCGGGACCCAGCGGCCCGTTGATGCGATCTCGATCAACGGTTTCGGCGATCTCATGCGTCCTCCCGACGCGAGGGTCTCAGGCCCGCCACGGTTCCGTCCGTTTCGTGCAGCGCGTCAGACGGCGGCCGTATCCGCCGCCGCGCCGATCGCCCGTTCCATGTGCCCGAGCATGCGGGTGTCGACTGCCTGGTGAGCGACACGGATGGCATTGCGGATGGCGCGCGGCGGCGAGCCGCCGTGGCAGATGATCGTGATCCCGTTGACGCCGAGGAGCGGCGCACCGCCATACGACGTGTAATCGAAGCCCTCGAAGACACCGTCGAGGACATTCTGCGGGACGAGATCGTGGAGCTTCTCGCTGACCAGCCCGTGGAAGAACGCTGTGACGGATTCGTAGAACTTGAGCAGCACGTTGCCCACGAAGCCATCTGCGACGAGCACGTCACACGGCCCGCGTATGATGTCGCGGCCCTCGACGTTGCCGACGAAATTCAGGTCCGTCGCGCGCAGCAGCCGGTGCGCCTCGAGCGTGCATTCATCGCCCTTCTCCGGCTCCTCGCCGATGTTGAGCAGGCCGACGCGGGGGTTGGGCCGGCGCCACGCATCCTCGACATAGATGGCGCCGAGCCGGGCGAACTGGACGAGGTGGGCCGGCTTGGAATCGACGTTCGCGCCCGCGTCGATCAGGAGCACCGGCAGGGTGGCCGTCGGCAGGATCGTGCCAATGGCCGGCCGATCCACGCCGGGCAGGCGCCGCAGGGCGAACAGCGAAGCGGCCATGACCGCACCCGTCGAGCCGGCGCTGATGAACGCGTCCGCACGTCGCTCCTTGTGGAGGTCCAGGCCGATGACGATCGAGGACTGTGGCTTGCGCCGCACCGCGGCGGCCGCCCCTTCGCCCGGCAGGATCGCGTCCGGTGCGTGCACGACCTCGATGCGGTCCCGGGGCGCCTCCGGCCAGCGCGCGAGTTCGGCCTCGATACGTGCCGCATCACCTACGAAGATGATGCCGAAATCATCCCGCAGTTCGCGCAACGCCGCGACGCCACCCTCAACCTCGATGGCCGGGTGGCGGTCCGTGCCCATGGCGTCCAGCGCGATGCGCACGGCGGGCTCCTCAGAGCTCCTCGATCTCGATCACCTGCTCCCCTTTGTACGTTCCACAGGTGGGGCAGACGCGGTGCGGGATCTTCGGGTCGCCACATTTCTGGCAGCGCTGGATCGTCGGCATGGCGGCCTTCATCGCGCCACGTCGTTTCCGCTTGCGCTGTTTCGAGACTCGTTTTTTCGGGACTGCCACGGATTCCCCCGGGTTGGGTTCACTGGACCAGGCGGCGCAGGGCCGCCCACCTCTCATCGCCCACCGTCTGCGTGCAACCGCACGTCGCCACGTTGAGATCGACTCCGCACGCCTGGCACCTGCCACGGCACGCCTCGCGGCAGAGCGCGTAGCGCGGCGCGGCCAGGATCAGCGTCTGGCGCAGCGCATCGGTCAGGTCGAGCTCACGTCCCGCGTCCGGCAGGACATGGACCTCCTGCTCCTCCGCCTGGGCCGCGTCGATGCCCGCGCGGAACACGAGCAGCACGGTCTCCTCGATGCCGCTCCGCGTCTCCGCGAGGCAGCGCCTGCACTCCCCGCGCACCTGCCCCTTCACGCTCCCGCGGACGACCACATCCGGGCCGGCCCTGCGCGCCTCGAGGTGGACCTCGAAGCCCGTCGCCGGCTCGATGCCGACGTCCGCCCAAAGCGGTTCGGCGGGGCCCAGGTCGACGTCGATCCGCTCGCTTCCCAGCCTGTCCAGCCGGGCCAGATCGACTCTCAGCATAGTCGTGTAAGATGCTGAAAAACCTAGCGCTGGTCAACGGCAGGTTCAGGCTGCGGGAGGCCGGTCTCCCTCGGCGAAAAAGAAGCCGATTTCCCGGCTCGCGTTGTCGTCGGAGTCGGAGGCATGGATCGCGTTCCGCTCCTTGGACTCGGCGTAGAGGGCGCGGACGGTGCCTGCGGCCGCCTCGGCGGGGTCGGTCGCCCCGATGACCCGGCGCAGGGCGGCGACGGCGTCGTCGCGCTGCAGGACGACCGGGATGCACGGCCCGGAGGTCATGAAGCGCACGAGCGGCTCGAAGAAGGGGCGCTCCCGGTGAACGGCGTAGAAGGCCCTGGCCTGGGCATCCGACAGCCACAGCATGCGGATGGCGCGGATCCGGAACCCCTCCTTTTCGAGGTGTGCGAGGATGCGGCCGGCGACGGCCTTGCCGACGGCGTCCGGTTTGATGATGGCGAGCGTGTGATCCATCATGGGCGTCAACGTCCATAGAGCTGGTTGAGGATGTCGCTGCGGCTGATCACGCCGCTGAGGCGACCTTCGGTGACGACGGGAAACATGTCCAGGTCCTTGCTGACCATCAGCCGGGCGGCCTCCTCGAGGTCGGTGTTTTCCGCGATGCACATGACCGACCGCGTCATGACGTCCCGTACGCTGAGGGGTGGAAGCAGCCCCCCGGTCTCGGGGTCCCGGGTCCGGGGCCGGGCCTGCAGCATGCTGTCCAGCACGTCGCCCTCGCCCACGATGCCGAGCACTTCGCCCTTGGGTCCGGTGACGGGGAGCGCCCGCAGCCCGGTCCGGGCGAGCCGGGCCACGATGTCGCGGACGCTCATGTCCGGTGAGACCGGGCTGATTTCCCGGGTCATGACATCGCCCACCACGAGGTGCGGCTGGACGGACAGCGCGGCGAGCTCGCTCATCGCCATGACATCGGCGGCGGAGCCGGCCGACAGCAGCCGCTCGACGACGGTCTCCTGGCGGAACACGCGGGCCAGGGCGGACACGGCGCGCAGGTAGGCGGTCGCACTCTCGGTCGGCGCCAGGACCAGGGCGACGATGCGCACCCGGTGTTCGCCGATGGCGAGCGGCTCGGGCGCCACGCCGAGGGCGACGACCAGACCGGTGACGGCATCGGTCCGGAAGTGGGGCAGGACGACGTCATGGGAGACGACGACGGTCGCCCGGTTCGGGCTCGCGCTGATCCCCTCCTCCAGGGAGGCGCGGTCGCGCAGCGAACCGGACTGGTCGAGCCGTTCGATCAGGGCATCGAGGGCCGCCTGGAGCGTGGGGCCCGGCAGCGGCACGACGATGTGATCGGGATCGAGCAACGCGATCGGTTTCATAGGGGTTCCGCGCGCGGCTCAGAGCCTCTTCTGCACCAGGCCGACGACATCCGACGGCTTGCCGGCAACGCCGATGCCGCAGCTCCGGAACGTGTCGATCTTCTCGGCCGCGGTTCCGGCCGACCCGCTGATGATGGCCCCGGCGTGGCCCATGCGGCGCCCCGGCGGCGCCGTCTGCCCGGCGATGAAGCCGACCACGGGCTTGGACATTCGGTCGCGGACGAAGTGGGCAGCCTCCTGCTCATCGGTGCCGCCGATCTCCCCGATCATGACGACGGCGCGGGTTTCCGGGTCCGCCTCGAAGGCGGCGAGGCAATCGATGAACGAGGTGCCGATGATCGGGTCGCCGCCGATGCCGACGCAGGTCGTCTGGCCGATCCCGGCGCGGGTGAGCTGGTGGACCAGTTCGTAGGTGAGCGTGCCCGATCGGGAGACGAGACCCACAGGGCCGGGCGAGGCGATGTGGCCCGGCATGATGCCGACCCTGGCTTTGCCGGGCGACAGCAGACCGGGGCAGTTGGGTCCCACCAGACGGGCGCCGTGGTCCTGGACGTAGGTCCAGACGCGGGTCATGTCGAGCACGGGGATGCCCTCCGTTATGGCGACGACGAGCGGGACGCCGGCCCCGACCGCCTCCATGATCGCGTCCGCGGCAAAGGCCGGCGGCACGTAGATCACGGATGCGTTGGCGCCGGTGGCGGCCACGGCGGCGTCCATGGTGTCGAAGATGGGCACGGTCTGCCCGTCGGGACCGTCGAAGGACTGCCCGCCCTTGCCGGGCGTCACACCGGCCACGACCAGGGTGCCGTACTCGAGCATCTGGCGGGTGTGGAACGAGCCGTCGCGGCCCGTGATGCCCTGAACGACCAGGCGCGTGTTCTGATCGACGAAGATCGCCATGGCTACCTCCCCTCCCCGGCCAGCGCCACCGCCTTCTGCACGACCTCATCCATCGACGTGGACGCGCTGTAACCGGCCCTTTCCAGGATCTCCACGGCCAGCTCCTCGTTCGTACCTGTGAGGCGGATGATCAGCGGCACGCGGATATCGATCTGACGTGTGGCTTCGACGATGCCGTTCGCCACGTCATCGCACCGTGTGATGCCGCCAAAAATATTGAAGCAGATCACACGCACGTTGGGGTCCGATGTGATGATCTGCAGTGCGACGACCACCTTCTCGGGATTCGATGAGCCGCCGATATCGAGGAAGTTCGCGGGCTCGCCGCCGTAGAACTTGATGAGATCCATCGTGGCCATGGCCAGGCCTGCGCCGTTGACCACGGCGCCGATGTCACCGTCCAGCTTGATGAACGTCAGGCCGGCTGCCCGCGCGGCCGTCTCAGCCGGCGGCTCGGCGGAGTCATCGCGCAACGCCGCGATCTCTTTCCTGCGGAACAGTTCGTTGTCATCGATGTTGAATTTCGCGTCGAGCGCCTTGACTTCGCCCGTCGGCGTCGTGATCAGCGGGTTGATCTCCGCGAGTGATGCGCCCGAGGAGACGAATGCCGTGTACAGCTGCCCGAGCAGCTTCGCGCAGGCCCGCTGCTGTGCGAAGTCGTCATACAGCGTGGTGGCCAGGCTGTAGGCCTGGTAGGGCAGCAGACCGAAACGCGGATCGACGGCCAGGCGCCGTATCGCCTTCGGATCGCGGGCGGCGACTTCTTCGATGTCCACGCCACCTTCGCGGCTGACCATGAAGACCGGCCGGCGTGAGGCCCGATCGACGATCACGCCTACGTAGGCTTCGCTCGCAATCTCCTCGGCCGGGGCCACGAGGACGCGATGTACAGTCAGCCCCTTGATGCTCATGCCCAGGATCCGGCTGGCGTGCTCGCGCGCTTCCTCGGGCGAGCCGGCCAGCTTCACGCCGCCCGCCTTGCCGCGTCCTCCGGCGTGGACCTGGGCCTTGATCACGACCCGTCCCCCGAAGCGCGCTGCCAGGTCCGCCGCTTCCGCGGGGGTCGTCGCCGTCTCCCCGGCGGGCACGGGCACGCCGTGCCTGCGCAGGATCTCGCGCGCCTGATACTCGTGTATGTTCATTCAGTCCGATCCGTTCGTTGCGTCTGCGTGGTCTCGTGCGACCGTCCAAAGTGCGGCCTCATCGCACGATCGTCGTTCCCGCCTCGCCGTGGACGGCGGTCAGGCCCTGATCGAGGCGGGCTATGATGGCACGCCGGCCGCCGCGGCGCACGAACTCGCCTGCGGCCTCGACCTTGGGCCGCATGGTCCCCTCACCGAATTCGCCTGCCCGGTCGAGCGCGTCGAGTTCCTCGAGCCGGACGCTGCGCAGCAGCTTCTGACGAGGACCGCCGTAACCGGCATACACGCCCTCCACGTTGGTCAGGATCAGGAGCGTCTCGGCGCCCAGGTCGCCCGCCAGCACAGCCGCGGCGCGGTCCTTGTCCACCACGGCATCGACACCTTCGAGACCGAGCGTCGCGTCCCGATACACGGGCGTGCCGCCACCGCCCGCGGCGATGACAATGACCTGCTCCTCCAGCAGGCCGCGCACGTGCCCTGCTTCCACGATCGCGCGCGGCACGGGTGACGGCACCACGCGTCGCCACCCGCCCGCATGCTGCGCAACGGTCCAGCCGTGCGCCTTTGACATGGCGTGCGCGGCATCCGGCGACATCGAGTGCCCGATCGGTTTGGTCGGTCTGTCGAACGCCGGATCATCCGGGTCTACGACGATCTGCGTAACGAGCGTCACAACGCTGCGTGGCACGCCGCGGCGGTCGAGCGCGTTCTGCAACGACTGCTGGATCATGTACCCGATCCAGCCGGCGGTCGCGGCCACGAGTACGCCGAGCGGCAGAGGCGGACGCACGCTGCTCGCCATTTCGTTGCGCAGCAGCTCATCACCGATCTGCGGGCCATTGCCATGTACGATGGCAATCCTCCAGCCGGCCTCGGCGAGCGCGACGATCGCGCCGAGGCTTTCCCGGGTGTGCGCGAACTGTTCGTGGATTTCGCCCCGTTCATCGGGTGGCTGCAGCGCGTTCCCGCCCAGGGCGATGACGATGGTCGGGGCACCGGCCGACCGGCGCGGTCGCGACATTGTAGGTAGCCCTTCCCGCTCCAGCAAGCGGAAATCAACCGCCGCGCCCGGCGGCGGCCGCCCTGCGCAGGAGGTCCTGCAACTCGGCCCAGCGTCGACCGAATTCGTCGAAGTGACCGTCGCGCAGCGCCCGATCGGCAGCGTTCATGACTTCCATGGCGCGCTGTGCCCAGTCGGCGACGGCCGCGTCGACCTGCGCGGGTGGATCGATCGATTCACCGCCCTCCCCGCTCGCGCCGAGACCGAGCACCGCGTCGCGTAAAGTGGACGCCATGTACACGGAGGTGCCGTCGCTCACGATGACGCGGTGCAACTGGGGAATCGACCCGGCGGAGCCTTTCAGGAAGACCGGCTGCATGTAGAACAGCGTGCTGTCCAGCGGCACGATGCGCAGCTCGCCGAGATCCACGTCGCTGCCGCTCTGGCGCCACAGCGACAGATCCGCGGAGATCGTAGGATCCTGCTCGATGATCGTGCGAATCTGCCGCGGACCGGAGATCTGGGCGTCCCGGGGCAGCTGGAGCAGCGTCATGCGCCCGTAGTTGTCGGCGCCGTTCGCGACGAGCACGATGCCGGTCATGTTCTGCCGCTCACGTGCGACGAACGGCGTGACCAGCAGGAATTCCACCGGTCCGCCCGGCGAGGCAATCATGGAGTACAGCGGATTACTGGCCGCGCCCCCGGTTTGCGGCCCGCTCATGCCACCCGCCACCTGCCACTCGTTCTGGCCCGAGAAGAAGGCGGCCGGGTCATCGACATGGTACTCCTTGAGGACGTCGGCCTGCAGACGCATCAGCATGGCCGGATAGCGCAGGTGTGCGTGCAGGCTGCGGGGCAGCGCATCGACCGGCCGGAACAGGCCCGGGAACGCGCGGGACCAGGCTGCCAGTACGGGCTCATCGGGATCGATGGCGTACAGGGCGACCTCACCGGTGCGCGCATCGACCGTGGCCTTGACACTGTTGCGCACGTAGCGCACGCTGCCCAGCCCGCCGAGCGGGAAGGGCCGCGCGATCGGATACGTGGACGAGATCGTGAAGCCATCGACGAACCAGACGATCCTGCCCTCATGGATCACCGGAAGCGGGGCACGATCCCAGAGGATGAACGGCGCGATCGCCGACAGGCGTTCCTGGATGCGCCGCCGGTGCAGGAGTCGGCTCGTCGCCGACAGGTCGCCGGTGAAGAGGAGGTTGCGGTCGGCCAGCTGCCAGGCCAGGGAAATCCGTCGGATGAGGCTGCCCGCACCGATGCCGGCAGGCACGCCGCCCGTAGAATCGGGCAGGGTCTCCGGCTTGACCACGATGTACCCATCCGTCGTCTCGCCGAAGAAGACGCTGGGGTGCGTCAGATCCACGGACGGGGGCGCGCCGGGCGCGCGCCGGACGGGATCCACGCCCGACAGCCAGAACACGGGGTCGCCATCCGCGGTCTTGGTGGCGATCGCGCTCACGACAGCGCCATTGCCGCGCACCTGCTCGGCGTTCAGATGCAGCGTGCTCCAGGTCTGCGCATCGGGCGTCAGGCCGGCTGCAGTGAATTCCCGGACTGCGATCGCCACCTGGCGCTCGTCTCCGGGCGGGCCGTAGCGATCGTGGTGCACGCTGGGGAAATGGTAGTATCCCCTGAGCGACTCGCGCTCACGGAACGAGACCTGCAAGGGCTCGACGTCCCAGAGCGGCAGGCGCTCGAGCGCCCCCTGCACGTTCTCCCAGCGCGGTGCCGGACCCCGCTGGACGGCCATGGTACGACGCTCGAGTCGATCCAGGGCATACGCCCGGCGTGTGAAGTCGAGATTCCAGCGGATGTACGGCTCTTCCCGTTCCAGTTGATTGGGGACCACGCGGATCTTCTGCACCAGCGCGGGATACACCAGACCGAGTCCGAGGCCGGTGAGCAGCAGGAGCCCGATCGACGCGACGGCCGGGACCCATGACCGGCGTGTGGCCGCCCAGACCAGCGTGGCCGCGACTGCCAGCGAGATCACCGCCAGAGCGCGGTACGCCGCCAGCCGCGCATGTTCGTCCGTGTAGCCGACGCCGCCACCGAAGCCGCTGCCATCGAGCAGCACGCCATACCGCCCCATCCAGTAGCGCACGCCGAACAGCAGCACGACGCCGCCGACGAGCAGCGCGAAATGCCGGCGTGGTCGATCGTCGACTTCGAGTCGGCCGCTGCGCACGCGCACCGTGCCCACGAGGACGTACCCGATGAGGGCGAGCATGGCGCTCCACACGACGACCAGCAGCAGGAAGTCGAGCAGGCGGTTGTAGACGGGCAGTGAGAACACGTAGAAGCTGAGGTCGCGCTGGAACAGCGGGTCCATCTGCCCCCATGCGCCATGGTTCCACCAGGCCAGCATCGTAAGTCCGGACCCGCCCGGGAAGCTGATGCCGGACAGCCACCACCCCGCGAGGATGGAGACCAGCGCGATGCCCGTGCGTACGTAGGCGCGCGGCACGACCTCCGCGATCTCGATGTTACCGTAGCGCCTGCGCAGCTGGACGGGCCCGAGGTGGCGGACGACGCTGGCGAGGTTGACCAGCACGAAGAGCGCGGCCACGATCGAAGTGAGGATGCGCACCGTGGCGCCCGCCGCGACCCGGGTCCACAGGACGTCGGACAGGCCGAGCGAGTCGAACCACAGCACTTCCGTGTACAGTTCGATGGCGGCACCGCCACCGACCAGCAGGACGACGAGTGCGACGGTGGCGCCGATCAGCAGACGGATCGGCCTACGCATCATCTCAGTGTCCTGTCGCGGCGGGATCCACGCCCGCCTGGCGCAGCCAGTTTTCCATCACGTCGCGAATCGCGTCCAGCTGTTCCGCAGTTTTCGCCTCGAACCGCATGACCAGAACAGGCTGGGTGTTGGAGGCGCGCAGGAGGCCCCAGCCGCCGTCGAACAGAACGCGGGCCCCATCGACCGCGACCACCTCGTGGTCGCGGCTGAAGTCCTCGACCGCACGCGCGACCAGGTCGAACTTGGTCTCCTCCGTCACTTCGACGCGGATCTCCGGCGTCGACACGTACTGCGGGAAGCCGGCAACCATGTCTGCGAGCGGCCGATCGGACCGCGCCACGATGTCGGCCAGTCTGCACGCCGCGAACAGTGCGTCGTCGAAGCCGTAGTAGTCCTCACCGAAACAGATGTGGCCGGACAGTTCGCCGGCGATCGGCGCGTCGTACTCCTTCATCTTCTCCTTGATCAGCGAATGGCCCGTCTTCCACATGATGGGCCGCCCACCTCTCGCTTCGAAGACCTCCGGCACGGCCTGCGAGCACTTCACGTCGAAGATGAGCGGCTGGGGCGCGCCCAGTCGGTCGAGCGCATCCAGCCCGAACAGCAGAAGGAGGATGTCGCCGCGGATGATGCCGCCCTGGCCGTCGACGGCACCGATCCGGTCGGCATCGCCATCGAAGGCCACGCCGAAGTCGGCCTCCTCGGCCCGTACGCGATCGATCAGATCGCGCAGGTTCTCGTCCACGACCGGATCCGGATGGTGGTTGGGGAAGGTGCCGTCGGACTCGCAATAGAGCGGGATGACGTGCACGCCCATGCGGCGCAGCAGCGGCGTCGCGACGAGGCTGCCCGTGCCGTTCCCGCAGTCGGCCACGACACGCGTCGGCCGTGCGAGCTGGAAGCGGCCGCCGACGTCCTCGACATAGGCCCGGATCACCTCGATGGTCTCGACCGCGCCGGCGCCCGCAGCGAACTGCTTCTTCTCGATGCGCTGGCGGAGCGACTGGATCGCCTGCCCGTACAGTGCCCGCCCGCGCACGATCATCTTGAAACCGTTGTACTCAGGCGGGTTGTGCGATCCGGTGATCTGCAGCCCCCCGTCGGTGCCGTGCCGGGCCGCCGCCCAGTACAGGACGGGCGTGGGTACCGTGCCCACGTCGAGGACATCGACACCCGCTGCGCGAATGCCGCTCATGATCGCGTCGGCGAGCCCGGGCGAACTGGGCCGGTTGTCGCGTCCGACAGCCACGCGCAGGGGACCGTCGCCCAGCCGCTCACGCAGCTCGCTGGCGAATGCCCGGCCGATGTGCTTGGGGATATCGCCGACGAGGTCGCGTTCGACCACGCCGCGGATGTCGTATTCGCGGAAGATGTGGGCGTTCATGGAACTCCTCTGTTTGCGCCTGCGGGCAGCCGGCGCGGACCTCGCTCAGGGCAGCCCTGCGCCGGCCAGCGGTCCGCCCAGCTGCAGGAGAGAGGCCGCGCTGCGCTCCGCCGCGTCGATCAGCGGGCCCGGGAACACGCCAAGCACGATCACGACGGCGGCCGTCAGCACGAGCGTGTAGCGGACGGATGGTGACAGGGCCGGAAGCGCGGCCGGCGCAGCACCCTCCGCTGTCCGGAACCACATGAACCACGCGACGCGCAGGTAGTACCAGTAGGAAACCAGCGAAGCCAGCACGAGTACGATGGCCAGCAGCAGCAGGCCGCGTTCGACGGCCGCCCGCAGGATGTAGACCTTGCCGATGAACCCGCCCGTGAGCGGGAATCCTGCCAGCGAGAGCAGGAAGATCGTCATGACGGTGGCCACGACAGGCTGGCGCCAGCCCAGCCCGGTGTACGCCTCAAGGTCCAGGTGTGCCTCACCCTTTCCGGCGACCGTGGTGACTACCGCGAATGCGCCCACCGTCATCAGCGTGTAGACCAGCGCATAGAACAGGAACGATGCCGCGCCGAGTACACTCGCCGCCGCGATGGCGACCATCAGGTAGCCGGCGTGGGCGACGCTCGAGTAGGCCAGCATCCGTTTGACGTTGCCCTGGACGAGGGCGATCAGGTTGGCCGCGACCATGGTGAGCACGCCGAGCGCGATCGCGATCACGTCCCACGTCTCGTACAGCTCCGGGAACGCGATCAGGAACACGCGCAGGAACGCGGCGAAAGCGGCGGCCTTCACAGCCGTCGCCATGAAGCCAGCGACCGGGCCGGGCGCCCCTTCGTACGCGTCGGGGGTCCACATGTGGAACGGCACGGCGGCCACCTTGAAGCCGAAGCCGACGGCGAGCATGACCATGCCCGTCACGAGGAGCGGGCTGGCGCCGAGGCCCTCGATCCCGACGGCCGTCCCGATGCCGGCCAGGTTGGTCGTGCCGGTCGCACCCCAGACCAGGGCCACACCCAGCAGGAAGAACGCACTCGAGAAGGCACCGAGCAGGAAGTACTTCAGCGCGCCCTCCGCCGATCGCACATCCCGGCGGTTCACGCCGGTGAGGACGTAGACCGGGACGGACAGCACTTCCAGCCCGATGAACATGAGCATCAGATCCTGCGCGCCGGCAAACACCATCATGCCGACTGTCGTGAACAGGATCAGCACGTACAACTCGCCGAGCCGCAGATGCTCCTCGTCGAGGTAACGTCCCGAGACCAGGAGGAACAGTCCGGTCGCGATCAGGAAGATGAAGTTGGCGAAGATGCGGAACCCGTCCAGCGCGATGGACACCGTCGTGAGGGTCCCCGCGTTTCCGGCCAGCCACAGGTTCGCGGCCGCGGCCAGGGCGATGCCCACCGCCGTCAGCCCGGCGATCGAGGCGCGCGACGCGCCGCCCCGATCGCCTTTCTGCATGACATCGACGAGCAGGATCACCATGGCCCACACGGAGAGCACGATCTCCGGCAGCAGGGCCAGCGCGATCTGGCCGGGCGTTGCCGTCTCCATCAGTCCTGTGCCTCCGTCCGGCTCGCGTCCTCCGTGGCGCTCTCCACAATCGCGTCCTCCACGGCAAGGTCACGGATCTCCACGGTAAGCCCGACCGGCATCACGGGCGCGGACCGCTGCTCGACGGACTCGACCAGTTCTGCCAGCGACAGCTCCATTCGCTCGAGGAACGGCCTGGGATAGACGCCCAGCCACAGCATGCCCGCGACGAGCGGCGCGAGCACGGCCAGCTCGCGGCGGCTCAGGTCGGGCATCGACCGGTTCTCGGCGCGGTCGAGCGGGTTGAACCAGACACGCTGGACCATCGGCAGCATGTAGTACGCGGCAAAGATGACCCCCGAAGCCGCGATGATCGCGACCCAGGGGTGCGTCTCGAACGTCCCGACCAGCGCCAGGAACTCGCCGACGAATCCGCTCGTGCCGGGCAGACCGATGCTGGCCAGTGCCGTGAAGATGAAGATCGCCGCGAACATCGGCGCGACCGCGGCCAGTCCGCCGAACTCGGCGATCGCGCGCGTGTGGCGTCGCTCGTACAGCATGCCGATCAGGAGGAACATCGCCCCTGTCGACAGTCCGTGAGAGAGCATGACGATCATGGCACCCTGCAACCCGCGCACCGTCAGTGCGAAGATGCCCAGCACCACGAACCCCATGTGCGCCACCGACGTGTACGCGATCAGCTTCTTGGCGTCCGGCTGAACGGCCGCGACGAGCGCTCCGTATGTGATGCCGATCAGGCCCAGAACCATGATCGCCGCCGTGATCCCCGGGTGCGTCACGGCCTGCGGGAAGAACGGCAGCAGGAAACGCAGGAAACCGTACGCGCCGAGCTTCAGCAGCACGGCCGCCAGCACAACGGAGCCCGGCGTCGGGGCCTCCACGTGTGCGTCCGGCAGCCACGTATGGAACGGGAACACCGGGATCTTGATCGCGAAGGCGAGCGCGAACACTCCGAACAGCCAGTACTGCTCTCCGAAGCTCAGGGGCACGGTGAGCAGGTCCACATAGGCGAACGACAGCGCCCCGGTCAGCCCCCGGTACTTCACGAACAGGTAGATGATGCCCACCAGCATCAGCAGCGAGCCGAACGCGGTGAACAGGAAGAACTTGATGGCAGCGTAGATCCGCCGCTCCCCGCCCCACAGCCCGATGATGAAGTACATCGGGACGAGCATGACCTCCCAGAAGACGAAGAACAGGAAGAGGTCGAGTGCGACGAAAACCCCGACGATGCCGGATTGCAGCACCAGCAGCATCGCATAGAACAGCGGCTGCCGCTCGGTGATGTAGCGGAATGAACCGAGCACGACGATCGGGGCGAGCGCGGTGGTGAGCAGCACGAGCAGCAGGCTGATGCCGTCGATCCCGACCCGGTAGTGGATGCCCCATTGGGGGATCCACGGGACGTCGGCGGCCAGCTGCATGCCGGCCAGCCCCGGGTTGAACGCGAACCAGAGCGGCGCGGAGACCAGGAACTCGAGCGCGGCGATGGCCAACGCCCACTCGCGCGCGCGCGAGCGTCCCACCGTCCCGACGAGCACAGCGCCGAGCACCGGCAGCGCGATCAGGACGTGGATCACCCACGAAGGCCAGCCCACGGCTTCGAGCAGGCTCATAGCAGCATCACGAAGGCGAGGAGCATGAGCGCGCCCGCCACCACGGCGAACGCATAGGTGTTGAGCTGGCCCGTCTGCAGTCTCGACCCGACCCAGCCCAGCGCGCGCGAAGCGTAGCCGGCACCATTGACCATGCCGTCCACGATCAGGTCATCGACGAAGCGCCACAGCCCGCGGGACAGTGCCACGATGGGCCGGATGAGGATCGCGTCGTACAGTTCGTCGACGTACCACTTGTTGAACAGAATACGCCGGAATCCGGCGGGTTCGGCCGCCTGTGCCGCGGGCAGCGTCGTGCGCCTGCCCAGCACGCGCGCGGTCACGGTGATCACGACCAGGGCCAGGGCGACGGACACCGCCGCCCAGAGGACCTCGCTCCCGCCGACCGGCGAATGCTCCTCGAACGCCGGCACCATGCCGGCCACGATGCCGTCGGCCGCCTCGGTGACCGGGTGCAGCCACTCGTGCAGCCACTCGGAGTGCGGCAGCCAGCCGAACACGGGCGCCTGTCCGATGGCGTGGGGCACGTTGATCCAGCCGCCGAACACGGAGAGCACGGCCAGCACGACGAGCGGGATCCACATCACCGGCGAGACCTCGTGCAGGTGCCCCCGCTCCGCGTCGCCCGTCCGGTTGGCGCCGTGGAAGGTCATGATCATGAGCCGCGTCATGTAGAACGCGGTCAGGATGGCGGCCGCGAGCGCGAGGACCCAGAACAGCTGGAACCACGGCTGGTAGATGCCAACGGCCCGGCTGCCCACCTGCCAGATGATCTCGTCCTTCGAGAAGAATCCGGCGAACGGCCATACGCCCGCGATCGCCAGCGTGGCAATCCACATCGTGACCCACGTGATGGGCATGAAGCGGCGCAGGCCACCCATGTTGCGCATGTCCTGCGCGTCCTCGTGCGAGTGCGTCGCGTGGTACGCGTGGTGCATCGCGTGGATCACGGCGCCGGCGCCCAGGAAGAGCAGTGCCTTGAAGAACGCGTGCGTCATCAGGTGGAACACGCCGGCGGCGTAGGCGCCGACGCCCACACCGATGAACATGTAGCCCAGCTGGGAAACCGTGGAGTAGGCCAGGACCTTCTTGATGTCGTACTGGAAGACCGCGATGAGGCCGGCCAGCAGCGCCGTGGCAACGCCGACGCAGGTGACGATGAGCATGGCGCCGGGGCTCAGGGCGTAGACGCTGCTGAAGGTCTCGGGGTGGCGCATGGCCAGTTTCAGGGCCCCGTAGCCTCCCATGCTGTGGCCGGTGATGCCGCGGCTCTCGCGCCGGGACAGCTCGCGTCCGGCGCTGCTGATCTCGAGCCCGACGGCGTCGAGGGCGCGCTGGCTCTGCTCGCGCTCGCCGCGTCGATCCTCGAGCTGGCGCTTGAGCGACGCGACCTCGTCCGCGACCGAGGCCTGC
>JBFFZF010000004.1:0-55060 GCA_041568755.1 Longimicrobiales bacterium
GGGCATGCCGCGCAGCGAAACGACTGCGCCCGCAAGCAGCGGTCCGACGAGGACGGTGATCAGGTATGCCGTGATGAACCAGGTCACGCGGCTTCCGGGGTGCGTCGGTGGAGTGAGCCGGGCCCGCCTAGATTAAGGACCGGCGGCCGACGCGGACAATGGTCGGCGCTGCGCAGGGAGAGCGAGAGGGAGAGTCGGGCGGGAGGGGTGAAGGGCGAGGTGAAGGGGGGGCATCCCCGATTGACTGGGGCGGGGGGCGGGAGTACCTTGCGCATACGGTCCATGGACGTGCCGGAGGATTCGTTTTTGGGCCTACAGCACCATAAAATGGGGCCGACTCCTGCGCCCGAACGTCAGGCCCTCGCAAGGGGAAGGCGGCAAGTGCGGGGAGGTCACCAGTCGATTTCGACTGGGCTCCAATAAAATGGCCTTCGGCACGTTCCCGCCGGCCCGCGGCTGACGCGGGCCGGCGTTTTTTCTGACGTCGGGAGGGGAAACCCGGCTCCCGGGACCGTGTACGTGGGCGGGCCGGGCCGCGGGCGAGGCGGTCGAGGCGGCGGTGTGGGGTCCACAACGCGGAACGCGGAATGAGAACCGAAGGAAAGCAGAAGAAGGGAAAGTCGTCACAGGCGGCGGTCGAGCCGGGCGGATCGAAGTCGCGTGCCGCGGCGCTGCCGGTGGTGCGCATCACGCGGCGGCTGCATTTCTCGGCTGCGCACCGGTTGAACCGGGCGGACTGGTCGGAGGCGCGCAATCGCGAGGTGTTCGGCCTGTGCGCGAATCCCAACTGGCACGGCCACAACTACGAGATCGAAGTCACGGTCGAGGGGCCGGTCGATCCGGAGACGGGGTACGTGCTGGATCTCAAGGAGCTGCGCGACCTGGTCACGGCGCGTGTGATCCGTGATCTGGATCATCGCAATCTCAACCTCGACGTGGCGTGGCTGAAGGGCGTGAATCCGACGACGGAGAACCTGGTGGTCGCGATCTGGAACCGGCTGCTGAATGGGCTTCCGGATGGGGTGCGACTCGTCCGGATCCTCCTGAACGAGACGCCGCGCAACGCCGTCGAGTACAGCGGCGAGTGAAGGAGAGGGAGATGAGCACGATCGAAGCCGTCCGCAGGGGTCCCGACCTGTCTCAGGTGTCGTATGCGGAGCTGGTGCGCGAGATGCTGCGCCGGCTGGGTGAGGATCCCACACGGCCCGGCCTGGTGCGTACGCCGATTCGCGTCGAAGAGAGCATGCGGTGGCTCACGCGCGGGTACCGGACCTGTGTGGAGGATGTGGTGGGCGGGGCGGTGTTCGACGAAGGCCACCACAACATGGTCATCGTCAAGGACATCGACTTCTACTCGCTGTGCGAGCACCACATGCTGCCGTTCTTCGGCAAAGCACACGTCGCCTACATCCCCAACGGGCGCATCGTGGGGCTGTCGAAGCTGGCACGCATCGCGGATGTGTACGCGCGCCGGCTGCAGGTGCAGGAGCGGCTGACGGAACAGATCGCGCAGGCGCTGTGGGACACGCTGGAACCGGAGGGCGTGGCCGTGATCATCGAGGCCTATCACCTGTGCATGATGATGCGGGGTGTGGAGAAGCAGAACTCGAAGACGATCACGAGTGCGATGCGCGGCTCGTTCATGGACGATCTGAAGACGCGCGAGGAGTTCTTGCGACTGTGTACGCTGAATGGCATCGTCAGCTGAAGCAGGCCTCGCCCTGAGCGGCCGCTGGGCGGTCGTGACGGGGGCGTCGCGCGGCATCGGCCGGGCGGTCGCCGAACGGCTGGTCACGGCCGGCGCGCGCGTGCTGATGGTCGCACGGGGAGAGGCGGCGCTGCGTGCGGCCGCAGCGGAGGTTGGCGGCACAGCGCTCGCCGCGGACGTCGCGGACGCGGCCGCCGTCGATCGCCTGGCGGCCCGCGTGCACGACAGCGCCGGCGGCGCGCCCGACATCCTGGTGAACGCGGCGGGCGCGTTCGATCTCGCGCCGGTCGACCGGATCGCCCCGGACATGTTCAACCGGCAGGTCGCCACGAACCTGATCGGCCCCTTCCTGATGATGCGCGCGTTCCTGCCGGGCATGAAGGCACGCGGCAGCGGCCACATCCTGACGCTGGGCTCGGTGGCAGGCCGCGTGGCCCTGCCCGGCAACGGGGCGTACGGCGCGTCGAAGGCCGGCGTGCACGGGCTGCACGCGGTCCTCGACCTCGAGCTGCGCGGCACCGGGGTGCGCAGCACCCTGATCGAGCCGGCCGCGACCGACACGCCGCTGTGGGATGCCGTGGACCGGGCGGCTGTACCGGATCTGCCCGATCGAGCGTTGATGCTGGATGCCGATGCGGTTGCGGATGCCGTGGTCTGGGCATTGACGCGGCCGCCCGCGACGGCTGTGCGGACCATCGCACTGGAAAGGGCCTGACGATGTACACGGTCAGCGTGCAGGCGCACTACGACAGCGCACACTTCCTGCGCAACTACCACGGCAAATGCGAGCGGTTGCACGGGCACCGCTACGTCGTCGAGCTGGCCCTGCAGACGGATGCCCTGGATGGGGCCGGCATCGCCTTCGACTTCGTGATCGTGAAGAAGCACCTGCGCGATCTGGCCAACCGGCTGGATCACGAGAACCTGAACGACCTCGAGCCGTTCACGACGCTCGAGCCGTCCGCGGAGAACCAGGCTCGCTGGTTCTACGAGGAGCTGAAGCGGCTGCTGCCCACCGACATGGGACGGGCCATGCTGTACGTCCGCGTGTGGGAGACGCCCACGCAATGGGCCCAGTACTCGGACCGGACATGGATACCGTGAGCCCGGGGGGCCGACCGGCCCCGTTTGCACGGCGGCCGGCGCGGTCGCGCGCGGTCGTCGGTCGCGCTGCCACGCGGTCGCGTCGCCGGCGCGGCGTCGGCGCCGCCCTCCTGCTGGCCGCGCTGACGGCCTGCATCGGCACCCCGCCGCCGGCACCGCAGCGGCCGCAGCGCCGCCCGCTGCCGCCCGCGCTGCCCAACGAATCCGGCTGGGGCGTGCACGTGCTGGCGCTGGCCGTCGCGCCGAACGGGTCGCTGTGGGCCGGCACGTTCGGCGAAGGCATCTACGTCCTGCCGCCGCAGACGCGCGAGTGGGTCCGCATCGAGCCCGAAGCCGGCAACGCCGCGTCTCTCTCGTGGGGTTTCGTGAATTCGATCGAGTTCCCCCGCAACGGATCGGTCTGGTACGGCACGGTCGGCAACGGCTTCGGCCGATCGACCGATGGCGGGCGGACGTGGACGAACTGGACGGCCGATGCGCTCGGGCCGCAGTGGCAGTACGTGGCCCACGGTGGCATCCGCAGCCGCGGCGACACGGTCTACATCGCGACAGCGGACGGACTGCGCATGACCTGGGACAACGGGCGGACGTGGCGCTGCGTCGTCGCGGCCGACCCTGTGGAGGGCGTGACGGCGGAAGGCGATGGCTGCACGGAACGCATCCCCGCGCTGCCCACGGAGTACCTGCTCGCCATCGACGTGGGACCGCAGGGCGACATCTGGCTGGGCCACCTGCGCGGCGTATCCGTCTCGAGCGACGCCGGCCGGACGTGGCGGCACCCGGGCCAGGCCGAGGGTCTGCCGAACGAGCGCGTGCGGGCGCTGTCGATCACACCGGACAGCATGGTCTGGATCGCGACCGAGCAGAAAGTCTACGTCGATTCGGTGGTGGGGGAGTTCGTGGAGGCCACGATCCGGTTGCCCGGCTGGGACGGGCTGCCCGGCGGTCCGCGCGCGATCGTGCCGACGCCCGGCGTCGCGGAGCCGTCGCTCGTGCTGTCGTACGGGCTGGCGGCCGGGGACGGGTTCGGCAACTTCCGCATGTATTACATCGCCGCAGGCGATCAGTACCGGCCCGCGTCGGAGATGTGGACGATGGCCTGGTCGGGGCCGCCGCTGTGGCCGATCGGCGGCTCGAGCGTCGGACTCGCGCGGGTGCTCGCCGGAGAGGGCCCGCAGATCGATGCGACCGGGATCGTCGCCGCCGCTACGCCGGCGGACGCGCAGCACACGTGGTTCGCGCGCCCGATCCTCGATACCGAGGGCAATCCGTTCATCGACGGGACGTACCGCTACGGTTCGACGATGGGCGGCAACTTCCAGCAGCATCAGGGCATCGAGTTCAACAACCCGGCGGGCACGCCCGTGCACGCGATCGGGGACGGCACGGTGGCGTTCGCAGGCGAAGCGGAGGCGGGATCGCGGACGGTGGCGATTCTGCACGACCGGCGCTGGCAGGGCAGTGCGGTCTTCTCGACGTACTACCACAACGCGTCGCTGGACGTGCGCGTCGGACAACGGGTCCAGGCGGGCGATGTGATCGCGCGCGTCGGCAACACGGGCCGCGCGACGAACGATCACCTCCATCTCGAGGTGCACGTCACGCCGGACGATGACGTGGCGCGCGTCGTGAATCCCGACCTGCGCTTTCCGCCGCACACCGTGAACCCGGAGCTGTGGCTGCAGCCGCTGCCGGGGACCGGTGTCGTGGCCGGACGCGTGACGGACGGAGCGGGGCGGCCGCTCGCGGGCGTTCGCGTGTACGGTTTGAGCTGGCCGTATCCGGCCGAGACGCCATTCTCGTTTGCGGAGACGTACGGCGATCAGGCCCACGCGGACCCGGCGTACAACGAGAACTTCGCCGTGGGTGATGTGCCGGCCGGCATCTACCTGCTGGGCGCCGACGTCGAGGGCCGGCGTGTGTGGCGCCGTGTGCGTGTGGAGGCGGGCAAGGTCACGTTCGTCGAATTCGCGCCCTGACGCCGCCGCGCGCGGGATGCATCTGCTGCTCACGGACGTGCTGATCTGCCCGCGCTGCGGGCCGAACACCGGTCTCATCCTGCGCGCCGATACCATGGCCGACCGCCGCGTCCGCTCGGGCGCGCTCGGCTGTCCTGGCTGCCGCACCGACTACCCGATCCGCGATGCCGTCGCCTGGTTCACCCCGCCCGCGCCGGTCGCGGCCGATCCGGCCGCGTTCGACGTCGACGGCGCGACACGCATTGCGGCCCTCATCGGCGCCGCCGCGGCGAGCGGGTTCGTGCTCATCGTGGGTCCCGCCGCACGCGCGGCGGCGACCATCGCGGGGCTCGGTGTCGAGAGCGAGATCGTCGCGGCATCGGCCGAGGCCGCCGACCTCGCACCGGGCGATGGCGTGAGCGCCGTCGCGATCGCCGCGACCCTGCCTTTCACCGCGAGCCGCATGCGCGGCGTGTGGCTGAGCGGCACTGCGGCCGACAGGCTGCTCGAGGAAGGCGCGCGCGTGCTCCACCCGCTCGGCCGCCTCATTCTGGATCCGGCGCCGGCCGATGCGGTCGAGCGCCTCGCCGCGGCCGGACTGCGCATCGCGGCCCGGGAAGGCTCGACATTCCTCGCCGTCCGACCCGGCGGCGCGCAGATTGCATCCTCACAGTGATCCGATCTATCTTGAACGGACGACTCCGTCCCCCGCCAGCGGCGATGCGCGCATGGGCTTCTGGAAAAAACTCATCGGGTCCGAGACGGAAACAGTCGATTACTACGCCGAGGGCGTCGAACTGCTCGAGGGCGGCAAGTATCACGAGGCGCTGACGTCGTTCCGCCTGGCCCAGCGCACGACGCCGAACGACCCGGCGCTGCTCCAGCAGATCGCGATCGCGCACACGCGCATCGGCATGACCGACGACGCGATCCGGCTGTATCGCAAGGTCCTGTCGATGGATGACAGTACGGCCGGCGCGCACTACGGCCTGGCGTTCCTGCTGCTGCACAACGGGGACCGGGCCGGCGCGGCCGAGCACCTGCGCAGTTTCCTCGCCGTCCCGCCGGCCGACGCCGACGCGCAGCAGCACGTGGACCACGCGCGCAAGACCCTGGCCGAGCTGGACGCGAAGACCGAGACCGGGAATCCGGATGGTGCAACAACGGGATAGACAACGGGCATGCGAGCGGTCCGGCCTGCGCCGGGCCCGCCTGCGTCGTCCGCCTGCCCTGTGCCTGCCCGACCGGTCGTCGAGCGTGATCCCGGATCCGAGCCCACCGAAGCGCCGTCGCGATGGCTGACGCGGCCGTCCGCCTGCGCTGGCAGGGCGAGGGCCTGATCTTCACGGGCGGGCCGGAAGGCGGTCCGACCGGGATTTTCGACGGCGATGGGCGGGCAGGGCCGTCCCCGGTGCTGACGCTGCTCCTGGCCCTGGCCAGTTGCAGCGGCGCGGATGTGATCGATATCGCCGGGAAGATGCGCGTCGCCGTCGGCGCCCTCGAGATCGACGTCGAGGGCGATCGCGCACCCGAGCCGCCCAGACGGTACACGGCCCTGCGCGTGACGTACCGCGTGGCCGGCGTCGACCCGGGCGATCACGACAAGATCCGCCGGGCCGTACGGCTGTCGGAGGAGAAGTACTGCAGCGTGTTTCACACGCTGCGATCGGACGTGTCGTACACGTCGGACATCGAATTCACCTGACGGTCCGGCCGGTCGAGGGAGATTTGCGCCATGCAGCAGACGCGCGAGGGACAGACCGCGGACAACCGGGCCGACCAGGCGCGTGGCCTGCAGTACACGAGCATGCCGGGTGATTTGCCCACCGGCACGATCTGCGAGCTGTTCCTGCGCGCCATCGACGAGTTCGACAAGCCGGACGCGCTGCTCGTTCGCGAGGATGGGGCCTGGACGCCGGTATCGCACCGTACGGTGCTGGAGCGGGTCCGGTGCGCGGCCGCGGCCCTTGCTGAGTCGGGTGTGGGCCGCGGCGACCGCGCTGCGCTGCTGTCCGAGAATCGCCCGGAATGGGCCTGGGCGGACTACGCGCTGCTGTGCCGCGGCGCGCTGACCGTTCCCATCTACTCGACACTGCCGGCCAGCCAGATCGAGTTCATCATCCGGGACGCGGAGACGGAGCTGGCCTTCGTCTCGACGGCGGAGCAGCTGGCGAAGATGCTGGAGGTCCGCCGGGCCGTGCCGGTGCTGAAGACGATCGTCACATTCGATGAGACCGGGTCGACGGAACCGGGCGTGATCTCGTTCGCGCGCTTCCTCGAACGTGGCCAGGCCGCGGGCATCACCGAGAACGAGTTCCGGGTGGAGGCGGCGCGGGCCAGGCCGGAGGATCTCGCGACGCTGATCTACACGTCCGGCACGACGGGCACGCCCAAGGGCGTGATGCTGACGCACGACAACCTGTACTCGAACATCTTCGCGTCCATGGTCGCACTGGACGCCGGCCCCGCCGACGCCGTGCTCAGCTTCCTGCCGCTCTCGCACGTGTTCCAGCGGCTGTGCGACTACCTCATGTTCGGGCACGGCACGACGATCGCCTACGTTTCCGCAATGGATGAGGTCGGCGAGGCGTTCCGAACGGTTCAGCCGACGATCGGCGTCGCCGTTCCGCGCGTCTACGAGAAGCTGTATGCCAGGATCCTCGGCGCTGGGGGACTCAAGCGGAGGCTGGTCCTCTGGGCGCGTCGCGTCGCGCTGGACTGGTCGCACCGCACGCTGGCGGGCGAGCCGGTCGGCACGGGACTGGCGTTGCAGCACCGCATCGCCGACGCGCTGGTGTTCCGCAAGGTGCGGGCGGCCGTGGGCGGCCGCATCCGCTTCTTCGTGTCCGGCAGTGCGCCGCTGTCGACGCAGATCGCGCACTTCTTCCACGGCGCCGGCATGACGATCCTCGAGGGGTACGGCCTGACCGAGACATCGCCGGTCACCAACGTGAACACGCCGACGAGCTACCGGATCGGGACGGTGGGCAAGGCGGTGCCCGGCACCGAGCTGCGCATCGCGGACGATGGCGAGATCCTGGTGCGCGGGCGTCAGGTCATGAAGGGCTACTACCGCAACCCCGAGGCGACGGCCGCGGTGATCGACGCCGACGGCTGGTTCCACACCGGCGACATCGGCGAGATCGACGCCGACGGGTACCTGCGCATCACGGACCGCAAGAAGGACCTGCTGGTCACGGCCGGCGGGAAGAACATCGCCCCGCAGCCGATCCAGAACGCGCTGAAGCTGAGCCGGTACATCGCGGAGGCGGTCCTGATCGGAGACCGGCGCCCGTATCCCATCGCGGTCATCGTCCCCAACTTCGCCTCGCTCGAGGCGTGGGCCCGCGAACAGGGGATCCCCGTGTCGGATCGTGAGACGATGGTGGCCGAGCCGCGCGTCGTAGCGCTGTACGAGGAGGAGATGCAGCGGCGGGTCGCGTCATTCGCGCGCTACGAAATGCCCAAGAAAGTGCTGGTCCTGGCCCGCGAACTGAGCCTTGAGAATGGCGAACTGACGCCGACACTCAAAGTGAGGCGCCGCGCCGTCGAAGACGCGTTGAAGGACCGGATCGAGGCGCTCTACGCCGAGCCCCGCCCGGCGCATGCCTGAGACCGGGGACACCGGCGTCCGGGTCGCGCTCGTGACTGCGCCGGATGCCGCGACGGCGGAGCGGATCGTGACGGCGCTCGTCGAAGCGGGCCTTGCGGCCTGCGGCAACATCGTGCAGGGTGTGACATCGATCTACCGGTGGGAGGGCGCGATCCACCGGGACGCCGAGCTGCTGATCGTACTGAAAACGACGGCGGCGACTGCGGATCGGCTGATCCATAAAGTCGCCGAAGTCCATCCCTACGAGGTTCCGGAAGTGCTGATTCTCCCCGTGGAATCCGGACACTCGCCGTACCTGGCCTGGGTCGCCGCCAGCTGCCGGCCGATCGGAGCCGAGGCATCATGACGCGCCGACGCTCGCGCCGGCGCCGCCCGCGGCCGCTGGCCGCGCGTTCCGCCGCGGTTCCCGCGCTGGACCTCCAGGAGTCGCTCGACGTCGGGGCGCCGGAGGCGGCCGTGGCTGCCGACGCGCAGACGGCGACCCGGGTGCCGCAGCGGCTCGGCGGCGAAGGCGAACTCCACGAGGCGCTCGCGCAGGGCCGCGAACTCGAGAAGGCCGGTCACGTCGACCGGGCCATCGATCTGTTCCGTTCCATTCTGACGGCGCACCCGGACAACCTCGAGGCGAGCTACGCGCTGGGCACGCTCTACGAGAAGATCGGGGACCACCTGACCGCGCTCGAGCAGTACGAGCGCGCCAAGCGGCTGGACCCCGAGAACCTCGATGTGCTGCTCAACCACGCGAAGGCGCTCGTCGTCCTGGGCCGCTTCGACCTGGCCGAGCGCGAGCTCAAGCGGGCCGCCCGCCTGGAGCCCGATCGGGCCGAGGTCTACACGATGCTCGGCCTCGTGCACTTCCGGCGCGGGCTCTATCCGCAGGCGGACCAGGAGCTGAAGCGCGCGACCGACCTCGATGTCACCGCCGCCGCCGCGTTCCACTACCGGGGCGAGGTCCTCAACCAGCTGGGCCGCGTCGACGAGGCGCTGACGATGCTGGAGCGTGCCGCCGAACTGGACCCGAATCACGGGCGGACGTACTACGTGATGGGCATCCTGCTGGACCGGCTGCACCGCCCGCAGGAGGCCGCAGCGATGTTCCGCAAGGCGAGGCAGATGCCGGGATGATCGCCGTCGTGCGCGGCGCGCTGGCCGAAGCCGACGTCGACGCCGTGCTCCGGCCGGTCAGCGCGGAATGGACCGCGGTCAACCCGGCCATGCGCCGCCTCGAGCTGGAAGCCGGCCCCGACATCGAACGCCAATGCCGCAGCCTGGGTGAACTGCCGGTCGGGTCGGCCGTCGTCACCGGGAGCGGCAACCTTCCCGCAGAATTCATGGTGCACGTCATCGTGCGCAGTGTGGACACGCCGGTCACGCCGGGCGGGGTCAGGCGCGCGCTGCAGGCCGGGCTCCGCCGGCTGGAGGAATGGGGCATCGCCCGGGTCGCGCTGCCGCCGCTCGGCACGGGCGCGGGCAACCTCGACGCCGAGGAGTCGGCCGATCTGATGATCCCGCTGCTCCTGGCGCACATGGATACGGATCGGAACCCGCGCGAGATTCTGATCGTGACGGACTCCGAGTACGAACAGGACGCCTTCGAGCGCCGGCTCCGCCGGGCCGGGTCCGCCCCGGAGCCCGGCGAGGGGCTGCCTCGGCTCTGACCGCCGGGGCCGGCCGGGCCCCGCCGTCCCGCCTCGCTCCACCGGAACCCCGGGTTCAAACCCGGGCGCCGTCCGTCCGATCCTAGGATCGGACCTTGTTGCTTCGAGGAGCACCCCATCGATGACGCGACGCAGCGCCGCCATCGCCATCATCATAGGCTGGTTCGTCGTGCTGGGCGCCCACGTCCGGCGCGAGTACTTCCGGCCTGAAGCGGAACGCATCGAAGCCGGTGCGCGATCGCTCGCGCCCGGCACGCACTTCTACGTCGTGCGCATGGCCGGCGCCGCCATCGGCACGGCCACGATGCGGCTGCGCGACACGACCGAGAACCGCTTCATCTTCGAAGACAACCTGCTGATGGACGTGCCGGCGCTCGATACCGTGCACCGGGCGGCGGCCATGACGCGCATCGAGCTGAGCCCCACACTCGACGTCACGCATTTCGTGTTCCGGCTCGACTCGAAGATCGGCAGCTTCGCCGTGACCGGGACCGCCGTGGACTCGGCGCTGGATGTGACCGTCGAAGCGGGCAGCGGAGTCCAGCACAGTCGCATCGAGCAGGCGGCCGACGTGTTCCTGGACGCGGCCGTGCCGATGCGTCTCGCGGCCGCGGGCCGGTTGCAGGTGGGCAGCCATCACATGGTCCGCGTGTTCGACCCGTCTTCGATGACCGTTCGCGTCATGGATGTGCGGGTGACCGGCCAGGACATCTTCATCGTGCCCGACAGCGCCGGCGTCGCGGGCGGACGCTACGTCGCGGCCGGCATGGACACGGTACCGGTCTGGCGGATCGAGCAGGAGTTCAGCGGCATCCGGATCGTGAGCTGGGTCGATGATGACGGCCTCATCGTCCGGGCGGAGAGTCCGATCGGGCTGCAGATGGAGCGCACGGCGTGGGAGCTGGCGCGACAGGAATGGCAGCAAGCGTCCGGTGACCGCGGGCGCACGGCCGGGTACGGCGCGCTCATCGAATCGACCGCCATCGCGAGTGCCGTCGACCTGCGCGGCATCGAGTCGCGCGATTCGTTCGCCGTGCGCCTGGTGGGGGTGGACCTGGGTGGCTTCGACCTGACGGGCGGCCGCCAGCAGATGCGCGGCGACACGCTGATCGTACGGCGCGAACCGGAGAGCGCGGCGCGCACCGGCAGCTACACGCTGCCCTGGACGGGTGGTGCCGCAGCCGAGCTGCAGGCCGAGCCCCTCATCCAGGCCGACGACCCACGCATCATCGCGAAGGCCCGCGAGATCGTCGCGGGCGCGACGGACCCGCTCGTTGCGGCCAGGCGGCTGAACGACTGGGTCTACGCATCGGTGCGCAAGGAGATCCTGCCCAGCGTGCCCAGCGCAGTGCAGGTGCTGGAGGCGCTGCGCGGGGACTGCAACGAGCACACCGTGCTCTACGTGGCGCTGGCACGGGCGGCCGGAATACCGGCCCGCACCGCGGTCGGGCTCGTGAACGTGCGCGGGCGCTTCTACTTCCACGCCTGGCCGGAGGTCTGGTCGGGTCAGGACTGGGTGGCCGTCGACCCGACGCTCGGCCAGTTCCCGGCGGACGCGAGCCACCTCCGCTTCATCGTGGGCGGGCTGGCCCGCCAGGTCGAGCTGATCCGGCTCATCGGGCGACTCAGACTGGAACCGGTATGATCGAACTCAACGGCGTCACCAAGCAGTACGGGAAGTTCACGGCCGTGCACCCCATCGATCTGAACGTCGCCAGGGGCGAACTGTTCGGTTTCCTGGGGCACAACGGCGCGGGCAAGACGACGACGATCCGCATGGTGACGGGCGTGCTGCGCCCGACCGCGGGCACCATCCGCATCGCCGGCAAGGACATGCTGGCCGATCCGATCGGCGCGAAGCGCCACATCGGCTACATCCCCGACCGGCCCTCGCTCTACGAGAAACTCACGGGCGACGAGTTCCTGCGCTTCGTGTGCGGGCTGTGGGGCAAGCGCGGCCCGGCCGTGGCCCGGCGCGCCGACGATCTGCTCGAGCTGTTCGGACTGACCGAGTGGCGGCACAGCATCGTCGAGAATTACAGCCACGGCATGCGCCAGAAGCTGCTCATCTGCTCGGCGCTCGTGCATTCGCCGGACGTCATCGTGGTCGATGAGCCGATGGTCGGCCTGGACCCGCGCGCCGCGCGCCTCATGAAGGACATCCTGCGCACCTTTGCGGACAACGGCGGGACGGTGTTCCTGTCGACGCACACGCTGGAGGTGGCGCAGGCGCTGTGCGATCGCATCGCGATCCTGAACCAGGGCCGCATCCGGGCCATGGGCACGATGGACGAACTGCGCCAGCAGGCGGAGGCCGGCGCGGCCGGTCTCGAGGAGATCTTCCTCAAGTTGACGGGCGGACACGAGGTGCAGGAGCTGATCGCAGTGCTGCACGAAGAGCCTGCGGCATCATGGTGATGCCGGCTGCCGGCAACAAGCCCGTGCCTGCGCCCGCCGCCCTGCAACCGGGCGTCCTCGCGCTGTACGCGCCCAAGTGGCTGGCCACGCGGCGCCGCATCCGCGAGAGCGGCAGCGTCATGCGTGCGCTGGTCATGGGCACGGTCGGGCTGATCTTCTGGGCGATCGTGTTCGTGCTGATGTACCGGATGATCAGCTACTTCCGGAGCGCGGCGGGCGTCGGGGATCTGCTCGCCCTCAAGCTGCTCGGTCTGGTGCTGCTGGCGTTCCTGCCCATCCTGCTGCTGTCGAACGTGATCACGGCACTGTCTTCGTTCTTCCTGGCACGCGATCTGGAGCTGCTCGCCGCCTCGCCCGTAGACAGTGTGCGCCTGTACTTCGCGCGACTGCTCGAGACGGGGATCCACTCGTCGTGGATGATCGTGCTGCTGCTCGTGCCCGTGATGTCGGCCTATGTCGTCGTCTTCGATGCGGGCCCGCTCTTCTACCTGGTCACGCCCGTCGCGCTGGTCGCGTACCTGATCATCCCGGCCGTGGTCGGCACTGCCGTCACTCAGGTGCTGGTGAACGTGTTCCCGGCGCGCCGGGCGCGCGAGCTGCTCGCTCTCATCGCGCTGCTGGGCGGCGCGCTCGTGATCGTCGGGCTGCGCATGATCCGGCCGGAGCAGCTCGCCCGGCCCGATGGATTCCGCGATCTGGTCGATTTCGTCGCCACGCTGCAGGCGCCGCAGTCGGTGTGGCTGCCCAGCGAGTGGGCCGCGCAGGCGCTGCTCGCGCCGCTGCAGGCCGGTGCTTCGGAGGCGTGGTTCCCGCTGCTGCTGCTGACTTCGACGGCGGCCGCGTTCCTCGTGTTCGGCGCGTGGATCCACGACCGGCTGTTCCGGGTGGGCCTGAGCCGGGCGCAGGAGGGTTCGACGGCGGGCGCTCGCCGGGCGTGGCGGCTGGAACGTGTGCTCGCGCCGCTGGGAGACCCGGCGCGCAGTCTCGTGACCAAGGATGTGCGGACGTTCTTCCGTGACACGACGCAGTGGTCGCAGCTGATCCTGCTGGCCGTGCTCGTCGTGATCTACGTCTACAACATCAAGATGCTCCCGCTGTTCTCGGGCGAGGACGTCGGATTCTTCCTGACCAACGTGGTCGTGTTCCTGAACATCGGGCTGGCCGGGTTCGTCATCGCGGCGATCGCGGCACGGTTCGTGTTCCCGGCCGTCAGCCTGGAGGGCCGGACGCTGTGGCTGCTGCGCTCATCGCCGCTGCGCCTGAGCGCGCTCGTCTGGTCCAAGTTCTGGGTGGGCGTCCTGCCGCTGCTCGTGCTGGCCGTGGCCATCACGGTCGGGACCAATGCCATCCTGCGCGTGGGCGGGTTCGTCTCGATCCTGTCGGTCGTGACGATCATCATGGTCACCTTCGCCGTGGCCGCGCTGGCGCTCGGGTTCGGGGCCGTGTTCCCCAAGTTCAACACGGACAACGCGGCCGACATCCCGACCGGTTTCGGTGGCCTGCTCTTCATGATGGTGTCGACCGCGTACCTGGCGGCCGTCGTCGTGCTCGAGGCCTGGCCGGTCTACGCGGTGCTGCTGGCCCGGCTGCGCGGGCAGACCCTCGGTGTCGAGCAGTGGAGCGCCATCATCGGCGGGCTGGGCCTTGCGCTGCTGCTTTCCATCGCGGCCACGCTCATCCCGCTGCGCGTGGCGCGGAAACGCATCGAATCCATCGAGTTCTGAGCGGGGCGCGGGAACGCGCGCGCGGCCCCCGGGTATCGGCCGGACGACCCACCCCTCGCACGGAGTCCGGCATGACGTTCCTGATCGTGACGATCGTGGTCTCGCTGGCCATCGGCATCTGGGTGGGGCTCGGTCACCCCGGCGTGGGCGGCCGCAACAATCGCGTGGTCCGGCCCGGCCAGGCCCGGCGCCTGCCCCACAACTACATCCACTGGCTGCGCATCAAGCGATGAGCGGTGCGCCGGCCGCAGAGCCCGGCCCGTCCTCGCCGGATCGGCGCGCGCCGGCCTCGCTGCTGTTGCTCGCCGGCGTCGCGCTGGTCACCGCCGGCATGGCCCTCGCCATCGCCGGGATCCTCGTGCCCGCGCTGTTCCGGCCCGGCACCTTCGCCATCCTGATCGGACTGCTCGCGCTCGCGGCCGGCGGCATCTGGACGATCTTCGATCCGACCGCGGGGTCGCCCGCCGCATGAGCGGCGCGCACACGGAAGCCTTCCGATTCCATCACGCGGTCGACGTCCGGTTCCGCGACCTCGATCCCATGGGCCACGCCCACCACACCCTGCCGCTGATCTACCTGGAAGAAGCGCGTGCGGCCTACTGGCGGAACGTCGTCGGTCACGACGGACTGGACGGCATCGACTACGTGATGGCCGAGATCACCGTCCGCTTCCACGGGCGCATCACGTGGCCGATGCGCCTCGACGTGGCACTGCGGACCAGCCGGATCGGCGGCAAATCCTTCGAGCAGGTCTTCGAGATCCGCGCCGCGAACGGCGAGCTGCTGTCCAGCGGGCGGAGTGTTTCGGTGATGTTCGACTATGCGGCGGGGGTTTCGAAGCCGGTGCCGGAGCGGGTGCGGCGGATCATTCACGGGTACGAAAAGGGAGAGGGAGAGGGAGAGTTTCAGGGAGAGTTCCGGGGGGAGGGTTAGGGGGAGGGGCGTTACCGCATCACCACCGCGATCGTGGCGGAGACCAGGCCGATCACGGCGCCGAGGGCGTAGCCGAGGCGGACGATCACCTTGAGTTCGCGCTCGATCACGCCCTTGATGATCTCCTCGACCTGTGATGTGGGGAATTCGTTGACCTTGGCTTCGACCTTGCCCGCGATGTCGATGCGCTGTGCGATCTGCGGGACCTGTTCCTCGATCCAGGACCAGATGGGCGGCACGATCGCCTTCTCGAGCCGTTGCGGCGCGTCGGGCGGGACGTGGTCGCCGATGCGACCGATCGGCCGGTTCATCAGCACATCGACGACACGGGTGACGGCGTCGCGGTAGAGCGAACGCGCGCGGTCACTGCGCGCCGCGGACACGATGGCGTCGGCGACGCGTTCGGGCGGGACGTGCCGGAACAGGTCGCCCCAGGTGCGCTGCTCGGCGGAGGAGAGGGAGCTGCGCAGCTTCTCGACCAGAAAGCCGCGTGTGCCGGGATCGCGGGCGACCTGCAGGACCCAGCCGCGCACGGTGCCCTTGGCTTCCTCGACGGACGGATCGTCGGGCGCGCCCAGCACGTCGATGACCGGCTTCTCGAGGAAATCCACGATCGCGTTGTTCACGCCGCGCGCCATCGCATCCCGCACGTCGGGATCGCCGAGCAGCTCGGCGATCTTCGCGGCGCCCTCTTCCTCGACGGCCAGCAGCACGCGGTCGACGGTTTCGGGTGTGATGATGAAGGCCGCGACGATGCGCTGATGGAACTTCAGATCGCGCATGAAGCGATCGAGCAGCTCGTGCAGGATACGCTTGACGCGGCGCCTGGCATAGGGATCGTCGAGCAGCGAGCCGAGGCGCTCCAGCGCGATGGGCAGGTAGCCCGAGATGGCACGCTCGAGGGCGGACACGAGTCCGATGGGCAGCAATTCCTGGAACGTCTTGCCGGGCGTGAGCAGACGCGCCGTGCCACGGTCGACATAATCGCCGACGGCCGCGGCGAAGCCGTCACCGCCGACGGTTTCGGCGATCCAGTGGTCCGCCGTCTCGGCCAGGGCCTGCTCGCGCTCCGGCGTGAGCAGTGTGGCCAGCGATTCGCCGCGCACTTCTTCGGCAAGGTCATCGGCCCAGCGGCGGGCGGTGGTGTGGAAATCGTCGCTGGCCATGTAGGCATCGAGGCGATCGAGCAGCGCCGCACTCACCTCGTCGATCAGCGTGTGCAGCTCGTCACGCAGCGCCGGCGGGAGCAGCTCAGCGATCGAGCCTCGCCGCTCGTCGAAAACGGTCGCGATGAACGCGGACAGCCGTTCGTCGAAGGCGATCCGGAAGGCCGGTTCGTTCACCGTGCGCGCCAGGTCGTCGGACGTGAGCAGCTTCTTGCCGACGGTACGGCCGAGGGATGCCGCCAGCCTGGCCTTGTTCTTCGGGATCGCGCCCTGCAGCAGGCGCAGGCGCCAGCGCCCGAGCCGGGGCGGCTCGTACGGGTGGAACAGCATCCACACCGCGATGGCGTTCGTCGTGCCGCCGGCGAGAGCGCCGAAGAGCACGGTCAGCAGGAACTGCAGCCAGATCGCGTCCAAGATGAAGTCGCGGGGTGTCCGTTCAGCGGCGCCGGGCGGCCCGCGCGGAGTGCACGACCTCGTCCGAGCGCGCCGCGGCGGTGCGGGCGGGCCGGAGCCGGCCCGACAGCGCGATGCGGACGATGTCGTCCATCCGGTCCACGAAGTGGAACTGGATCGCCGCGCGGACATCGGCGGGCACGTCGCGCAGCTCGCGCTCGTTGCCGGCCGGCAGGATCACGTGCCGCAGGTGGGCGCGGTGCGCCGCCAGGACCTTCTCCTTGATGCCGCCGACCTCCAGCACCTTGCCGCGCAACGTCACCTCGCCCGTCATGGCGATGTCGTGCCGGACGGCCCGGTTTGACAGCGTCGACGCGATGGCCAGCGTGACGGCGATGCCGGCAGACGGCCCATCTTTCGGGATCGCGCCGACCGGGAAGTGGACGTGCACATCGGATTCCCGGAAATCCTCCTCGCGGATGCCGAGTTCCTCGCCCCGGCTCCGCACGTACGAGTAAGCCGCGTTCACGGATTCACGCATGACATCGCCCAGCATGCCCGTGATGATCAGCCGGCCGGTGCCCGGCATGCGCAGCGCTTCGATGAACATCAGTTCACCGCCGGCTGCCGTCCATGCCAGCCCGGTCACGACGCCGACCTCGGGCGCGGACTCGGCCGTAGTCGCCACGTAGCGCGGCAGTCCGAGCACCTTCTCGATGCGCGCCGGATCGAACTTCCAGCGCGTGTCATCGCCCTGCGCGCGGGCCCGCGCCCGGGTGCGCAGCAACGTCTCGATCGAGCGGCGCAGCGCGGCCAGTCCGGCATCGCGGGCGTAGCCATGGGCCAGCGCGCGCAGCCCGGCGATGGGGAACGAGACATCGCGGCGGCGCAACCCGTGCTCCACGACGAGTCGCGGAATGAGCCGCCGCTTCGCGATTTCGACCTTCTCCTCGGGCGTGTAGCCCGCGATGCGGATCTCGACGAGCTGCTCGCGCAGGCTGCGCGGGATCTTGTGGAAGTCGTGCGCGATCGCGACGAACAGCACGTTGCTCAGATCGAACGGCACGTCCAGGTACCGGTCGACGAAGGCACTGCGCGCGCCGCTGTCGAGGACCTCCTCGAGCGCTTCGACAGGATCGCCGTCCGCCTTGCCCGGCCCGATCTCGTCGAGTTCGTCCAGCAGGAAGACCGGATCATTGACGCGTGCGTCGCGGAGCAGCGATGCGATCCGGCCGGGCTGCGCGCCGGCGCGCGTGCGCCGGATCCCGACCAGCATGCCTTCGCCGTGACCGGCCAGCCCGAGTCGGGCCATCGGCCGGCCCAGCCCGAGCGCCAGAGCCCGCACGAGAGAGCGCTTGCCGAGGTCGGGCGGGCCGACGAAACACGGGATCGGTCCGCTCAGGTCGTCGCGCAGGCGCGCGACGGCCAGATGATCGAGCAGCCGCTCCTTGGGCTCGTCCAGACCCAGCAGCTCGCGGTCGAGCCGGTCCTGCACGGCATCGAGATCGATGGCGGCGGGGCCGGTGGTCGAGGAGCGGCGCCACGGCATGAGCAGCAGGGCATCGAGATAGGCACGGATCTCCGCGGCCTCGGCACTGGCCGCACCGATCGCGCGCAGCCGCTCGATCTCGGAGCGCGCACGCAGGACGGCGCGCACCGGCATCCCGGCGCTCTCGACGCGCCGCAGCAGGTCGACGACCTCCGCCTCGAGCGGATCGATCTCGCCGAGCGCCGTCTGCAGCAGCTTGATGCGCTGGCGCAGATCGGCCGCGCGCGGCTCGGACTCGGACCCGGCGTCCTCGCCACCGGCCGCGGTCGCTTCCGTGCTGGGCTGGATGCGCCGCACATGCGCGAGCTGGGCCTCGAGTTCATGACACGCGAAGCGCAACCGGTCTGCCACGGCCAGCGACTGCAGCACGCGATCTCTCCCCGCCATGCTGAAGTTGGCGAGCGTCGCGACCAGATCCGCGAACCGGCCCGGGTCGCCCAGGTTCATGCGCAGGATGCGGGGGACCTCGCGCGGGATGCGCTCGACCTCGTTGGACAGCGCCTCGAGCGCGTTGAGGATGCGTGCGATCAGCCCGCGCGCCACGTCATTGCCCGCCGGCCGCTCACGGACCGGCCGGGTTCGCGCGACCATCCAGCCGCGCTCGCGGCGGAGGTCGCGCAGCTGGATGCGGGCCAGCCCCTGCAGCGTGGCCTGCACGGTGCCACCCGGCAGGTTCAGCCGTTCGGAGACGCGCGCCGCCGTCGCCACCTTGCGCAGCGTGGCCGGATCTATGGGGTCGTCGGGCTCGCCGGGCGCGACGACCACTGCGACGATGAGGCCGGGCTCGTCGTGCGCGGCCAGCATCTCGAGCGTCGATGCCGTCCCGATCTGCACGCCCGCCACGCCCAGCGGGAACACGAGCGTGCTGCGCACGGCCAGGACGGGAAGCGTCTCCGGGATGCCGGCCGACCGATCACGTACCATGCGGGCCCTCCGGGTGACTCATGGCTCCAGCCCGAGCAGGCCGGCCGCGTTGTCGTGCATGACGCGCTCGAGCACGCCGGTCGACAGGCCGAGTTGCGCCATGACGTCGGCATTCTCGCGGACCGAGCGCGGCATGGCGGGCCAGTCACTGCCGAACACCATCTTCGGTGCGAGTCGTTCCAGGTCCGGGAAATGCTCGGGCAGCCGGCGGGGCACCAGGCCGGCCACGTCAATGTAGACGTTCGGCTTGTGGGCGGCGAGGAACGCGCACACGTCGTACCAGAAGCCGCGGCCGCCATGGGCCATGACGAGCGGCAGCTCCGGGAAGTCGACGGCGACATCGTCCAGATGGATCGGATCGCAGTACTTGATGCGTGTGCCCCTGAGCACCGAGCTGCCGATGTGCATGAGCACCGGGATGCCCGCATCCCGGCACAGCTCGTAGAGCGGGTAGGCCACGGGATCGTTCGGGTACCAGAACTGATACGAGGGATACAGCTTGAGCCCGCGCACACCCTGCGCGATGTAGCGCTCCAGCAGAGCCGGCGGGTCCGCGTCGGTCATCGGGTCGATCGACGCGAACGGCAGGTAGAACCCATCGGATGCGGCACACAGCTCGAGGATGGTCTCGGTGCGCACGTTGCCGGATGTGCGCGGACAATGCTCGGCCAGCAGGACCGCGTGGCGTACGCCCTGCGCACGCAGCAGGTCCGCGCAGTAGACGGGATCCTCCAGTCGATCACCGTGCTGCTGCACTGCGGGCGAAATGCTGCGCACAAACGCGGTCGTCTCGGGCGCGAAATCGGTCGGCCGCCAGGGGTGCGTGTGGAAATCGATGATGCGCGAGGGCCCGGCCCGGGGCGCAGCCGTCATGCCGAGGGCACGGTCGCGTGTGGCGCCTTCCGCGGGAAGCGCGCGTCAGCGCCCAGCCGGCGCCGGTAGTTCTCGGCGACGCGCGCATCGAGGTGCTCGAAGAACCGGGCGACGCGGCGCGTGTTCGCGCCCCAGTGCCAGCCGTCCGTGCGCGCGATCGAGCGCATGTCGACACGCGTCTGTGCGTGCTCGTCCAGCGTGACGCTCACGGTGATGTCGTCGATGCCACGCGGCAGCCAGCGCGTGGCCTGGGCGATGATGATGCCGTCGCGGTCGTTCGCGCGTTGCACCGTGCAGCCCTTCATGCCGTTCACGAGCGTGATCGCCGCCTGCCAGACATCCTCGAACGGGATGGAGTAGGTCCGGCCGCGCAGCCGCGGATCGGGATCCTCGCGGTTCGTTTCGGCGGCGGCCTCGCGAGGCCGGCGAGGCGGCGGCCGGTTCATCGCACCTCCAGCCTGTACACGACGCGGACCTCGGCGGAGATCGCCAGGGCGCCACCCTCGATGGGCGTGGGCTCGGCCATGGCCTCCACCAGCATGCGGCCCTGGAGCATCGGTCGGGGCGGATCCGGGCTCGCCATCGAGATGCTGACGGGCGGGCCGAGCCCGGCGCCGGCCGCCCGCGCGACCGTCTCCGCCTCGCGGCGCGCCCGGGCCATGGCCAGTTCGAGCGCGGCCAGGCGCGCGCCCTCCCGGTCGCGGAGGTCGAAACTCAGGCCGGCCACCCGGTTGGCGCCCGCGCCGATCGCCGCATCGATCACGGCGCCGACCGTCGCGATGGAATCGATCGTGACTTCGACCAGGTTCATCGCCCGGTACCCGACGATCAGGGGCGCCGAGTCGGGCCGGGTCCGGCGGCCGTAGACGGGGTCGATGCGGTAGGAAACGGTGCGGATCGAGGCGGACGGGATGGCGCGCGCCCGGAGTGCCCGGAGCACCGCGTCCATGGCCGTCGCGCTGGCCTGCGCCGCCGCCTGTGCGGTGGGGCCGTCCTGCTCGACGGCCAGCTGCAGGATCGCGCGGTCCGGGGCGCGCTGCACCGACGCGCTCGCATCGACCGTGATCGTCGGCGTGTCCGCCTGCTGCGCGCGGGCGACTGCGGGCGCAGTCGCCAGACACAGCACGATCGCCAGTACATGCCTCATACAGCCTCCCCGACCAGCCTTCCGTCTCCTGCCCAAGATACGTGTGTGGACGGGCCCGCGTCGAGTGCCCGCGCGGTCGCGGCGGCGGTTCCAGGCGAGGGTGCGACGGCGACCGCGCTGGCGGTGCCGCCGGCTGCTTTGACGGGGCCGGCGGCGCACGCCATTCTTGGCGCGGGCAATTCGTTCACCCGTCATGAGGCCCCGGTGAAAGTCATCATCCCGCTGGCTGGCAGAGGCACGAGGCTGCGCCCGCACACGCACGTCACGCCGAAGCCGCTGCTGCGCGTGGGCGGGCAGCCCGTCATGAGCTACATCCTGGCCGACCTGGAGCGGCTCGGCGTGCGTGAGATCGTCTTCATCACGGGTTTCCTCAAGGAGAAGATCGAGGCCTACATCCGCGACGCGTGGCCGGGCTTCACGGCGCACTTCGTCGAGCAGCCGGTGCAGGATGGCACGGCCGGCGCCGTCCGACTGGCCGAGCCGTACATCGATGAGGACTGCCTGATCATCTTCGTGGACACGCTTTTCGACGCCGACCTGTCGCTGGCGCAGCGACTGCCCGCAGGCACAGCCGGCGTGATCTGGGCCAAGGAGGTCGAGGACTACCAGCGCTTCGGCGTCGTGCTCACGGATGCGGCGGGACACATGACGCGCATCGTCGAGAAACCGTCCACGCCCATCTCGAAGCTCGCCAACATCGGCCTCTACTACATCCGGGACTGGAAGCTGCTGTTCGAGGGCATCCACGACACGATGGCGAAGACGCCCGGCAAGGGCGGTGAGTTCTACCTGACCGATGCGTTCCAGTACATGATCGATCGCGGCGCGAAGATCCGCGTCGAAGAGGTGTCCGGCTGGTACGACTGCGGCCAGCTGGGCACGCTGCTGGACACGAATCGCCACCTGCTGGAGAACGGGCGCGCGCGCGAGCCCGACACGGGCACGAACGTCCGCGTCACGCCGCCCGTGCGCGTCGAGGCGGGCGTCACGCTCGAGAACGTGAGCCTCGGCCCGAACGTCACGATCGGCGCAGGCTGCACCGTTCGGGACAGCGAACTGCGCGACACGATCGTCGGCGAGCGGGCCCGCCTCGACCAGGTCCGCCTGCACGACTCGATGGTCGGGGATGAAGCGGTCATCGAACGCGTCCATGGAGCGCTCAGTGTGGGCGATCACGCGGAGATCATCGGGGCCGCGCCGGGGCGCCCGGCCTGACCGGCGCATGAAGCAGGCGCCGACCGACCGCTCGCACGCGGCCGCGGCAACCGGCAGCCGCGCATGAACAGGCCCGGGGTGCAATGCGGCTGGCTCATGCTGGCCGACCTGTCCGGCTACACCTCGTTCGTCGCCTCGACGGAGGTCGAGCACGCCCAGGGCATCGTCACCAACCTGATCCGGCTCCTGCGCGGCCGACTCACCCCCGCCCTCGAACTGGTCGAGGTCGAGGGCGACGCGCTGTTCCTGCACGCGCCGGAACGGAAAGTCGTCCGCGGAGAGGTCGTGCTCGAGCTCGCAGAAACGGCGTACGTCGCGTTCCGCGACCTCGTGCACACGATGCAGCGCACGGCGCGCTGCCCCTGCAACGCATGCAAGGCGATTCCCGGGCTGGACCTCAAGTTCGTCGTGCATTTCGGCGAGTACGTGCTGCAGGACGTCGGCGACACCACCAAGCCGTTCGGCGCCAGCGTGACGCTCGCGCACCGCCTGCTCAAGAACCGGGTCAGCGAGGCGACCGGCTGGCCGGCGTACATCCTGCTCACGGACGCGGCGCTCGGGCGCATGGGCATCCAGCCGGAAGGCCTGCACCGCGACGTTGCGACGTACGAACACCTCGGCGACACGGGCATCGGGGCTCTCGATCTGCGCGAACGCTACCGGGCACTGACGGCCGACCGCGTTGCGTTCCTGGCCGAGTCGGAAGCCGACGTCACGCTGCGCGAGCGGTTTCGGACCCCGCCTTCGCACCTCTGGGCGCTGCTGTGCGACCCGGGCCGGCGAGGCGAGTGGGAAGTCGGCTCCGACTGGTCCCTCGAGCAGCGGCCGGGGGGCCGGACCGGTGCCGGCACCAGCCACCACTGCGCCAACTCGAAGTTCCGCGAGGAAGTGCTCGACTGGCGACCGTTCGAGTACTACACGGTCCGACTCGGCCGCGGCCGCTTCCGCTTCCTCATCACGGGTGAACTGCACGCGGACGACGATGCCGTCGGCTATCGCTGGAGTATGGCGGCGGAGACGCGCGCGCCGCGCGCGCTGCGCAGTGCGCTGTCACGCGTGTTCGCCTACCGGCTCATGCAGATGCCGGAACGGTTCCGCCGGCTGCACGCGCTGCTCGCCGTCGAGGCGAGTGCGGGTCCACCACCGCCATGAGCACGCCCGGTACGGGCCTCAGCCGGCGCGTCTTCGTGCGGCGCGCTGCGGGCGCCCTCGTCGCGTCCGGTCTGCCGCCGGGCCTGCTCGCGTGTGCCGGCGAACAGCCGGCACGCCCGCGCGCCGCGGGACCCAACCTCGTGTTCATCATGGCCGATGACCTGGGGTACGCCGATACGAGCCTGTACGGGCGCACGGATTACCGGACGCCCGTGCTCGATCAGCTGGCGCGCGAGGGCGTCCGGCTGACGGACGCGTACGCGTCCGCGCCGGTGTGCTCGCCCACGCGCGTGGCGCTCATGACCGGCCGCTATCCGGCACGCTACGGCGTGGGCCTGCTCGAACCGCTCACCACGCAGGCCACCGGACTGCCGGCGGACCCGCCCACGCTCCCACAACTGCTGCGTGATGCGGGGTACGAGACCGCCCTCATCGGCAAGTGGCACCTGGGTGCGCCGCCCCCGTTCCAGCCGCAGCGACACGGCTTCGACACGTTCTATGGATTCCTCGGCGCCGCCGACGATTACGTTTCGCACCTGGGCACCGAGCACCTCGAGCACGATCTGTGGGACGGCACGCGCCGGCTGCGCACCGAGGGCTACCTGACCGAACTGTTCACGGATCGGGCCGTCGCGTTCCTCGAGCAGCCGCGTGACCGGGCGTTCTTCCTGAGCCTGCAGTACAACGCGCCGCACTGGCCGTGGCAGGCGCCGGGCGATCCCGTCTACCCGGACTCACTGCGCTGGACGGGCGGGGGGTCGCCGGACACGTACGCACGCATGGTGCAGAGCATGGACGACGGGATCGGTCGCGTCCTCGAGGCGATCCGGCGCGCAGGGGTGGAGAACGACACGCTGGTCATCTTCACGAGCGACAACGGCGGCGAACGGTTCTCCGACATGGGCCCGTTCGCGCACGACAAGATGACGCTCTGGGAAGGCGGCATCCGCGTCCCCGCGTTCGCGCGCTGGCCCGGCGTGATCCCGGCGGACACGACCACGGCCCAGGCGTGCGCCACCATGGACTGGACCGCGACGCTGCTCGCGGCCGCCGGCGTGACCGCCGACGTGCGCGCACCACTCGACGGCGTCGATCTGCTGCCCATGCTGACCGGCGGCGCGATCGTACCCCGCGACCTGTACTGGCGGACGTTCCAGCGCACGCAGCACAAGGCGCTCCGCAGCGGGACCTGGAAATACCTGGTAACCGAGGACGCCACGCACCTCTTCGACCTAGCCGTGGATCCCGGCGAGCACACGGACCTGAGCGTGACCCGGCCGGATGTGCTGGCCGGGCTCGCATCGATGTACGCAGCGTGGGAGAGCGATATGCTCGAGCCCATCCCGCTCGACCCGCGCTTCGCCTGAGGTGATCTGATGGACGAGCAGGACCTGATCCACGACTGGAACGAGATCGACGCCTTCGACTACCGCGACTGCGCGATCCAGCTGGACGACGAAACCCTGCGCGACGGGCTGCAGTCGCCGTCCGTGCAGGACCCGCCGATCGAGGCCAAGCTCGAAATTCTGCACCTGATGGACGCGCTCGGCATCCACACGGCCGACATCGGACTGCCCGGCGCAGGGCCCCGCGCCGTCCAGGACGTGCGCGCCCTCGCCGCCGAGATCGCCGCCGGCCGCCTGCGCATCGCCGCCAACTGCGCGGCGCGCACGGTGCGCGCGGACATCGAACCGATCGCCGCGATCGTGCAGCAGACCGGCGTGCCCATCGAGACGTGCACCTTCATCGGGTCCTCGCCCATCCGGCAGTACGCCGAGGACTGGACGCTCGACCGCATGCTCCGCGCGACCGAGGACGCGGTCACGTTCGCCGTGTCCGAGGGGCTGCGCGTGATGTACGTGACGGAGGACACCACGCGCGCTCGACCCGACGTCCTGAAGCAGCTCTACGGCACGGCCATCCGCTGCGGCGCGCGGCGCATCTGCCTGGCCGACACCGTCGGCCACGCGACGCCCAACGGCGTGCGCCAGCTCGTGCGTTTCGTGCGCACCGAGATCGTCGAGCCCAGCGGCGAGGATGTGGGCATCGACTGGCACGGCCACAGGGACCGCGGCTTCGGTCTGGCCAACGTGCTGGCCGCCATCGAGGAAGGCGCCGGCCGCGTGCACGGCACCGCCCTGGGCGTGGGTGAGCGCGTCGGCAACGCCGAGATGGATCTCATGCTCGTCAACTTCAAGTTGCTCGGCCTGCACGACGCGGACCTCTCACGGCTGCCCGACTACGTCGAAGCCGTTTCACGCGCGACCGGCGTGCCCATCCCGCCCAGCTACCCGGTCTTCGGCGCGGACGCGTTCCGCACCGGCACGGGCGTGCACGCGGCGGCGATCATCAAGGCGATCGCGAAAGGCGATGCCTGGCTGGCCGACCGCGTCTACTCCGGAGTGCCGGCCGCGCTGTTCGGGCGCAGCCAGCAGATCGAGGTGAGCCACGTGAGCGGGATGTCCAACGTGCGCTACTGGCTCGCGGCGCACGGCTGGGACGCGGAGGACGAAGCGCTCTGCCAGCGTGTGTTCGACCTGGCGAAGACGACCGACCACGTGCTCTCCCGCGAGGAGATCGAGGCGGTGTGTGTTGCGCATGGGGCGAGGAGGGGTGAGGAACGGACAACGGATAACAGATAACAGATAACAGATAACAGATAATCAACCACGGAGAGCGCGGAGGGCGCGGAGAATGAAGAAATGGGTGTTTCTGGCGGATCCGAAGGCTTACGGGTGGGCGGAGCTGGTGGAAGAGAAGACGGCGGTGTGGGACGGGATCCGGAACTCGAGGGCGCAGTCCAACCTGCGGAAGTGCCGCAAGGGTGACCAGGTGCTGATCTACCATACGGCGCCGGACAAGGCCATCGTCGGCATCGCGAAGATTGCGGGTGAGGCCCGGCCGGACCCGAAGAACGCGGATCTCTCGGTCGTGGAAGTACGGCCGGTCCGCAGGCTGGCGCGGGCGATCCCGCTGGCCGAGTTGAAGGCGGACGGCGTGCTCTCCGGCATGTCGTTTGTGCGCATGCCGCGCGTCGCGGTCTGGCCCGTCACGGACGAGCAGTGGGCGCGGGTCCTCGAGGTGAGCGGCACGAAGGGCTGAGCGCGGGCATCGAGGCTGTCGGGCGCCATTGAGCTCCGGACAACGGAATTCAACCGCGGAGAGCGCGGAGGGCGCGGAGGGGAAACGACAATTGTCCTGCGTGGGACGACAGTTCAGCGTGCGGCGAACCGATCAGAGAATGATCAACAATGCGTCGGCATCCGCCGACCGCACCGGGTGTCGCACACATTCCTGCAGGAACAACAGAGTGGTTTAGAGCCGGCGGATCTTGCCTTCGGCCTGTTCCCTGAAGCGCCTTTCTCCGCGCCCTCCGCGCTCTCCGCGGTGAAATGATCCGTTAACGGCCGCAGCAGGGCCTGCTCCGTCAGAGGATGAGCATGGCCGCGATCGAGAAGTAGATCATGAGGCCGACGACGTCGGAGAGCGTGGCGACGAGCGGGGCGGAGGCGCTGGCCGGGTCGAGGTTGGCGCGCTCGAGGAGGAACGGCAGCATGGACCCGACGAGGGTGCCCCACACGACGACGCCGACGAGGCTGCCGGCGACGGCGAACGCGAGCATGGTCGAGTCGGTTCTGTAGTCGGTGCCGGTCGCGGCGGCGATGAGGACGCGGCCGAGTCCGAGCCCGCCGAGGATGGCGCCCATGGCGAGACCGGCGGCGAGCTCGCGGCGGGCGACGCGCCACCAGTCACGCAGGCGCAATTCGCCGAGCGACATGGCGCGGATCACCAGCGTCGAGGCCTGCGAGCCGGAGTTGCCGCCGCTGCTCAGGATCAGCGGGATGAAGATGGCGAGGGCGAGGAGTTGCACGCCGAGCCGGTCCTCGAAGGAGGCGATGACCTCGGCGGTCAGCAGCTGCGCGAAGAACAGGATGGTGAGCCAGCCGGCGCGCTTGCGCACGAGTGAAAAGAAGTCGGTCCGCATGTAGGGCTCATCGAGCGCCTCCATACCACCCAGCTTCTGGATGTCCTCGGTCGCTTCCTCCTCGACCACGTCGACGATGTCGTCGACGGTGACGATGCCCTTGAGCACGCCGTTCGAGTCGACGACGGGGACGGCCAGCAGGTCGTGTTCGGAGAACAGGTGGGCGAGCGCTTCCTGATCCAACTCCTCGTGAGCCGAGATCACGTCGGTGACCATCACGCTGCGCACCGGCGTACCGCTCTGGGCCGCGAACAGGTCGCGGAACGAGATGACGCCGAGCATGCGCTGCTCTGCGTCGAGCACGTAGACGTAGTAGATGGTTTCGGGCTCGATCGTGCTGGTAGCCTGCTTGCGCAGGTAGGCGATGGCCTCGTCGACCGTCATGTCCGGACGGACGCGGGCGAAGCGTGAGTTCATCAGCCCGCCTGCCTCGTCCTCGGCATAGGCGAGCAGTGCGGAGACCTCCTTGCGCTTCGTGTCGTCGAGCAGGTTCAGGATCCCGGGCCGGGCCTCCTCGTCGACGCCCTGGATGACGTCGGCCGCGTCGTCCGGCGGCAGCAGACGGATCCAGCGGCGGCGCTCGACCGGCGGCAGTGCCAGCAGCAGCTCGACCTGGTCGGGCGTATCGAGGTCGAAGAAGAACTCCTCGCTGTCACCGGCATCCAGCAGGCGGAACCCCGCAACGCGATCCTCGGCCGGCAGCAGGGCCCAGGCCTCCGCCAACTCGGCCAGGTCTACCCCGGCCTGATCTGTCGTGCCTGGCGTCTGTTCCACGACGGTCCTTCCGCAGCTCGGCAGAAAACGGTGACGAGTGTCCCGATCCGGTGGAAAGATCGTTTCTCGTGCCCTGGTCCGCCACGGTTCGCACGCCGGCCCGGTCGAAGCGGGGTCGCCACGCGCGTTCCACACGGCCTACATTGCAGCTGCAACGTGCCCAGCGGTGCGCCGGATCGGCGGCGTTGCCGCCGCAGCTACAGGGAACCCGCGATGGATTCAGACCACGGCGAAGCCGGGAGCGGCCGCGTACCAGCCGCACATCCGGCGCCAGCAGACCCGATCCTCGCGGACGCATTTCCGGCGCGCGCCGCGGCGATCGACATCGGCTCCAACGCGATCCGTTTCCAGGCGGCGGAGTTTCTCAGTTCCTCGCATTACGTCATGCTCGAGCAGGTCCGCACGCCCGTCCGGCTCGGCCACGACGTGTTTCTCACGGGTCGACTGACGGAGGGGGCGGTGCAGGGCGCGGTACAGGCGCTGACCAGTTATCGTCAGCGCCTCGCGTCCCTCGGGATCACGCGCGTTCGGGCCGTCGCGACGAGCGCCGTCCGCGATGCGGACAACGGCGGCGAGCTCGTCGCGCGTGCCCGGCAGGAAGCGGACATCGAGATCGAGGTGATCACGGGCGCGGAGGAGGTGCGCCTGGTCCACCTGGCGGTGTGCAACCGCATGCAGCTCGGCGGAGAACGCTGGATCCTGGCGGATCTGGGTGGTGGCAGCGTCGAGGTCTCCCTCGTCGATGGAGACCAGGTTCACTGGAGCGTCTCTCATGGCATGGGCTCGGTCCGGCTGCTCGAGGAGCTGACCGTCGCCGGCGAAGAGCCGGGCCGGTTCCGTCGCCGGCTCGAGGAGTACGCAGCCACACTGCGGATCCCGGCCGCGCGGCGCACCCGCCGCGCCGGATTCATCGCGACGGGCGGCAACATCGAGGCGCTGGCCCGGCTGGCTGGCGTTTCCCCCGACCACGCCGGGATCAGCGTGCTCCCGCTCGACGAGTTGAGGTCGTCGATCGAGCTGCTCGCGCAGACGTCGTACCGGAACCGCATCGACCGGCTCGGCCTGCGCGAAGATCGTGCCGATGTGATCCTGCCGGCCGCGCTGGTCTACGAGCAGCTGTGCCGACAGGCCGGCATGCAGGCGATCCACGTCCCGCACGTCGGACTGAAGGACGGCATCGTTCTGGACCTGGTCGACGACTGGGTACGGCACGAACCGCACGTCGAGCGCCAGGAGGCCATCGTGCTGGCCGGCGCTGTCGCGCTGGGCCGCCGCTTTCGTTTCGACGCCGCACACGGCCGGCACGTCGCGTCACTGGCGCTTTCGCTGTTCGAGCAGCTGCAGGACCTGCACGGTCTCCCGCGCGAAGCCCGGCGTGTGCTCATCGCCGGGGCCGTCCTGCACGACGTGGGCACGTTCATCGGCTATCCCAGACACCACAAGCACTCACTGTACATCATATCCCAGTCGGAGCCGCCCGGACTCACCCGGTCGGAGATTCTCATGGCAGCGAACGTGGCGCGCTACCATCGCAAGACCGAGCCGGCCCCGCAGCACGAATCGTTCATGCAGCTGTCCGAGAAGGAGCGCAATCGGGTGACGCGGCTCGCCGCTCTGCTGCGACTGGCCGACGCGCTCGACCGCGAGCACCTCCAGACCGTCCGGGAGGTCACGGCCCGCGTGAAGAAGAACGAGGTCGCGCTGGAAATCACCGGCAACGGCGACCTCCTGCTCGAACGCTGGGCGGTGCGCAAGAAGGCGGGGATGTTCGAGAGAGTGTACGGGCGGACGCTCCGCATGGACGACCCGGATTGAGCGATCCGGCCGGCGCCGGCGAATCCGGTGCCGTTCACGAGGGTAGAACGCCCCGCATGAACACCCGACAGGTCTCTCCAGCGGCCCGCGTCCTCGTTGTCGAGGATGAGCGCGACATCTCCGCTCTCATCGCCTTTCACCTGACGCGCGAGGGGTTCCGCGTGCAGACGGTCGAGAGTGGACCCGAAGCGCTGCAGGCTGCGTATGCCGACCGGCCCGACCTGGTCCTGCTCGACGTGATGTTGCCCGGCCTGTCCGGCTACGAAGTGCTTGCGGAACTGCGTCGCCGGCCGGATCTGGGTGACGTGCCCGTGGTCATGCTCACTGCTCGGCGGGAGGAGCAGGACCGCATTCGCGGGCTCGAGCTGGGTGCCGACGACTACCTTACCAAGCCGTTCAGCCCGCGCGAGCTGGTGCTGCGTGTGGCCGCCGTGCTGCGCCGCGTCCGGTCTCCGGCCATCACGGGCTCGGGCCGCGTCCTGCGCGGCGGAGACATCACCGTGGACAGCGACGCGCTGCGTGTCCGTGTGGCAGACCAGTCCGTCGATCTGACGCCGACGGAGTACCGGTTGCTCGTCACGCTGCTGGAACGGCGAGGCCGCGTGCAGACGCGACAGCAGCTGCTGGAGGCGGCGTGGGACATCCACGCGGACATCGAAACGCGCACCGTGGACATGCACATACAGCGCCTGCGCAGCAAGCTGGGTGACGCCGGTGACTGGATCGAAACGGTGCGGGGTTTCGGTTACCGCTTCCGCGCGCAGGGCGGTCACGCATGAGCGATCGTGCCTGGCGCATTCGCCCGCGCGTCGTGCTGGTTGCATGCGTTCTGACGACGGCCGCGCTGTCGCTGGTGTTCGTGGCGAGTCGCCGGTTCCTGCGCGGCCAGCTCGCGCTCGAGCTGCCCGCTGACCGGGCGGCCGCCCTGGCCGCTGACTTCGACCTCGCGTTCCTGGCCGCAGCGGTGCTCGCGATCGCTGCAACGGCAGGCCTCGCGCTGCTGCTGGCCAGCCGTGCCGCGCGCGCCGTGCTGTTGCTCAGGCGGGGCGTCCTGGCGCGGGCGTCCGGGGGCTCCCTTACGGGGTCGGGCTCGCGGATCGCGGAGCTCGGCGCCATCGAACGGGCGGTCGAGCGCATGGCCGCCGACTTCGAAAACGTGGCCGCAGACCTGCGCGTCGAGCGCGACGACGCGGGTCGGCTCGTCGAATCCGTTTCCGAGGGACTGGTTCTGGTCAGCGATGGCGGCCGCGTGCTCGAAGTCAACGGCGCCGCCCGAACCCTGCTGGGCCTGCCCGACGCGTGCCGCGGCAGGTTGCTCATCTCCATGGTCCGCCACCCTGCCCTGCGGTCGGTGCTGGAGCGGGCGCAGGAGGAAATGCCGCTGGCGGAGGAGATCGCATTCGATGAACGCAGGCTGCTCGTCCACGTCCGGCCGACCGACGGCGGTGAACCGGGTCGCACCGGCGTCCGTACCGTGCTGACGTTCGTCGACCTGACGGAGCTGCGCCGCCTGGAGGGAGTCCGTCGTGATTTCGTGGCCAACGTGAGTCACGAACTGAAGACCCCGCTCACCTCGATCCAGGGTTACGTCGAAACCCTGCTCTCCGACGATCTTCCACGGGACACCGAGCGCCAGTTCCTGGATGTGGTGCGAGCGAACACGCAGCGCCTGCGCAGCCTCGTCGATGACCTCCTCGATCTGTCCCGCCTCGACTCCGGCGGCTGGCGGCCCGTGCTGCAGCCCGTCGACGCCGCTGCCGTCGCGCGCGCAGCGTGGGACGAACTCGAGCCACGCGCCCGGACGCGCGGCATTCTCTTCGAGTGTGCAGAAGGCGCGGGCCGCGTGCATGCGGATCCTGACGCGCTTCGCCAGATCCTGCTGAACCTCTTCGACAACGCGATCCGCCACACGCCGCCCGGTGGCCGGATCCGGGTCGACATCGCGCCGGCCGGCGCGGCCTCCGAGGACCTCGTGACGGTGTCCGTCGAGGACACCGGTGCGGGGATCCCGGCCGAGGCGCTGCCCCGCATCTTCGAACGCTTCTTCAGGGTCGATCCGGCCCGCTCCCGGTCCGAGGGCGGTACCGGGCTCGGCCTGAGCATCGTCAAGCACCTCACCGAAGCGATGGGCGGCGATGTCTCGGCGGCCAGCACGATCGGCCGCGGTACGACGATCCGCGTGCGTTTGCGTTCCGCCTGAGCCGGCCGGTCCGCGGCGCTGCGCACTTCGTTACACGTTCGTTACGATGCCGTTGCGGGTCCTTGCTGTGGCCAGCCTATCGTGCAGGGACACGAGGAACATCGAACCCGTGCGGGAGGCAGAATGCGGGCAAGCGTTGCGGTCATGGCCGCACTGGTCGCCGTCATTCCGGGACTGTCCGATGCCGCAGCTCAGGGCGTCGACGTCCGGTTCACGGGCCGGATCCACATCCAGTACAACACCACGAGCATCACGGAGGGCGACCTCGTCGAGCCGGGTTCCACACGCACGCCGCTGATCGCGTCGTCCACGTTCGAGACGCGTCGCATCCGTCTGGCCGCGGCCATCGACGCGGGCAATGGCGTGACCGCCATGATCGAGCCGGACTTCGCCGGGGCGCGAGTCAGCCTGCGCAACGTGTGGGTGAACCTGGAGCTGGACTCGGCGGTGGCGCTGCGCATCGGCTCGTTCAAGCGTCCGTTCGGCCTCATGAGCCTGACCAGTTCGACCGTCATCCCGCTCATTGAACGGGGCGTGCGCATCCGCGGCAGTCACGACGCGTTCAGGATCAGCGACGATGAGCAGGCGCGCGCGCTGCTGTCCACGCTGGACGGCGATGTGCTGCTGGGCGAGGAGCAGGAGCTGCTGGACCGGATGGGCTACCAGGGCTACGACCTGGGCATGGCGCTGCACGGGACGCGCGGGCGCCTGGGCTACATGGTCGGGCTGTTCAACGGGACCGGCCCGGACGCGCGCGACGAGACCGACGGCAAGGGCGTGTCCGGCCGCGTCTCGTGGGACCTGGCGTCGTCGGCGCTGCCGATCACGCTGGGCACGGGCTTCAGCTACCAGGAGAAGGCGTTGGCCGGGGCCGAGACCGCGGACGGCGTCGCGTTCGAGGTCGACGCCGAGCTGGGCGCGTTCCAGCGCCCGGGCCTCCACGTGCTGGCCGAGGCCGTGACCGGCGACAACCTGGCATCGGGTGAGCGCTTCCTTGCCGGCCAGATCGCGACGACGTGGTTCGTGCCCGTGCGCGGGCGCAACATCGAGGGCGTCGAGCCGGCAGGCCGCATCAGCTGGGGCGATCCGGACCGGACCATCGAGGGCGATGAGGGACTGCTGCTCACGCCCGGGATCAATCTGTACTTCGCCGGCCGCAACCGGCTGGCGCTCAACTGGGACGTTTTCGTGCCCAACGGCGATCGCTTCGAGACGCTGCACGCGCTGCGTGCGCAGGCGTCCGTGGCGTTCTGATCACAGCTGGACGAGGGAGAAGACAATATGGAATCGACGATGACGCGCACGCTCGGAGCCCGTCGAGCCGGCGCGATGGCGCTTGGGGCTCTCTTCTTCGCGCTGGGCTGCGGCGGCGGGGCCGGCGGCGACGCCACGAGCCTGTCGGGCATGATCGACATCGATGGCTCGAGCACGGTCTACCTGATCAGCGAGGCGGTAGCCGAGGAGTTCTCGCTGGCGCAACGCGAGGTGCGCGTGAACGTCGGCTTCTCGGGTACCGGCGGCGGTTTCAAGCGCTTCTGCGCAGGCGAGACGGACATCAGCAACGCGTCCCGCCCGATCACGGACAGCGAACGCGCGCTCTGTACGCAGAACGGTGTCGAGTTCGTCGAGCTCAGGGTCGCGCTGGACGGCGTGGCCGTGACCGTGAATCCGCAGAACACGTTCGTCCAGTGCATGCGCATCGACGAGCTGAAGCGGATCTGGGAGCCGGGCAGCACGATCCGGCTCTGGTCGGAGGTGCGCCCGGAGTGGCCGGCTGAAGCGATCAAGCTGTACGGGGCAGGCACCAACTCGGGGACCTTCGACTACTTCACCGAGGCCGTCATGGGCGAGTCGCGAGCCAGCCGCCCCGACTACACGGCGAGCGAGGATGACAACGTCCTGGTCCAGGGCGTGGAAGGGGACCGCTACGCGCTGGGCTACTTCGGCTTCGCCTACTACCACGAGAATGCGAACCGGCTGAAGGTCGTGCCCGTCGACGCCGGCAGCGGCTGCATCGAACCGACGATCGAGACGATCGCGTCCGGGACCTACTCGCCGCTCAGCCGCCCGCTCTACATCTACGTCAAGAGCGGATCGCTGGCGCGGCCCGAGGTGCGCGCGTTCGTGGACTTCTACCTGGAGAACGCCGCCGAACTGTCCGGCCAGGTGGGCTACGTGCCGCTCGATGCCGCCGTGTACCAGGCCGGTCTGCAGCAGGTCGCGGAGCGCGCCGGTGGCGCCTGAAGCCGACAGCTTCTCCGGCAGTGCCGGTCTGCGCCGGCGGCAGGGCAGGGAACGCGCCATCGGCCGGGTCCTGCTCGGGTTCAGCGCGGTGTCGATCCTCACGACGCTGGGGATCGTCGCCGTGCTGCTCGTCGAGTCGGCCCGCTTCTTCGCCGATGTCTCGCCGTTCGAGTTCCTGACCGGGACGCAGTGGACGCCGCTCTTCCAGCCGGCTCACTTCGGCGTGCTGCCGCTGCTGGCCGGATCCGTGCTGATCGCGGGCGGTGCGGCCATCGTCGCGCTGCCGCTCGGGCTGGCCGCGGCCATCTACCTGAGCGAGTACGCCGGCGAGCGGACGCGCCGCTGGCTGAAGCCCACCCTCGAGCTGCTCGCGGGCGTGCCCACCGTGGTGTACGGGTACTTCGCGCTCAGCTTCGTCACGCCGATCCTGCAGGCGCTGGTGCCCGGGACGAGCATCTTCAATGCGGCCAGCGCCAGCATCGTGATGGGCATCATGATCATCCCGATGGTGTCGTCGCTGTCCGAGGACGCGATGCGAGCCGTGCCGCGCGCACTCCGCGAGGGCGCCTACGCGCTGGGCGCCACGAAGTACGAGGTCGCGGCACGCACGGTCGTGCCGGCCGCGCTGTCCGGCATCATCGCCAGCTTCGTGCTGGCCATCTCCCGCGCGATCGGTGAGACGATGATCGTGACGATCGCGGCCGGATCCACGCCCGCGCTCACCCTCAATCCGTTCACCAGCGTGCAGACCATGACGGCGTACATTGCGCAGACGAGTTTCGGGGAGGCGCCGCACGGCTCCGTCGAGTACAACACCATCTTCGCCGTCGGGCTGGCTCTCTTCGTCCTGACGCTGGGCATGAACATCATCAGCGGCATGGTCCTGCGCCGTTACCGGGAGGCGTACGAATGAGTTCGCACCCGGCCGTCTCGCGCGACCACTCGGCCTTCCGCACCCGCAAGGAGGCACGCGCCCGGGCCGGCACGGTCTTCGCCGCGCTGTGTTTCGCGGCGACGCTGGTGGGCGTGCTCGCGCTGGCCGCACTGCTCGTCGACATCGTGATGGACGGCTGGCACCGGCTCACGCCCGCGTTCCTGACCGGCTACCCGTCGCGCTTCGCGGACAGGGCCGGGATCCTTCCCGCGCTGGTCGGTTCCGGCTGGGTGCTGCTGCTGACCGCGGCCGTGGCCTTCCCGCTGGGTGTGGGGACCGCGATCTGGCTGGAGGAGTACGCGCCGGACAACCGCTTCACGCGCATCATCGAGACGAACATCGCGAACCTGGCCGGCGTGCCGTCCATCGTCTACGGGATCCTGGGGCTCGCGCTGTTCGTGCGCGCGTTCTCGTTCGGCCGCAGTGTCCTGGCCGCCGCGCTGACCCTGGCGCTGCTGATCCTGCCCGTCATCATCATTGCCTCACAGGAGGCGATCAAGGCGGTGCCCGACTCGATCCGGCTGGGCTCGTACGCGCTGGGCGCGACGCGCTGGGAAGCGATCCGGCACCAGGTCCTGCCGCTGGCCCTGCCCGGCATCCTGACGGGCACGATCCTGGCCCTGAGCCGCGCGATCGGTGAAGCCGCGCCCGTGATCATGGTCGGCGCGCTGGGCTTTCTGGCCTTCGTGCCCAAACAGCCGCTGGACGGGTTCACCGTCATCCCGTTCCAGATCTTCAGCTGGGTGTCGCGGCCCCAGCTCGAGTTCCAGGAGCTGGCCGCAGCGGCCGGGATCCTGCTGCTCGTGCTGCTGCTGGTGATGAACGGGGCCGCGATCTGGCTGCGCAACCGCTACAGCCGTACGTACTGACATGAGCGACTCGATTCTCATTCCGCCCGGGCCGATCGAGCTCGAGACCCGTGCCCTGTCCGTGTACTACGGCACGTCCGCCGCCGTGCGCGACGTTTCGATCCAGATCCCCGACCGCCGCGTCGTCGCGTTCATCGGTCCGTCGGGTTGCGGCAAGAGCACGCTGCTGCGCTGCTTCAACCGCATGAACGACCTGATCCCGGGCGCGCGCGTCGCCGGCCAGGCGCTGTTCCAGGGCAAGGACCTGTACGGCCGCGCTGTCGACCCGGTCGATGTCCGGCGGCGCATCGGCATGGTCTTCCAGAAGCCCAACCCGTTCCCGAAATCGATCTACGACAACGTAGCGTTCGGTGCGCGCATCAACGGCTACAGGGGCGACATGGACCAGCGCGTCGAGCAGTCGCTGCGCCACGCCGCGCTGTGGGAGGAAGTCCGGGAACGGCTGGACAGCAGCGCGCTCGCGCTGTCCGGTGGCCAGCAGCAGCGGCTGTGCATCGCCCGCGCGCTGGCCGTCGAGCCGGAGGTCCTGCTCATGGACGAGCCGGCGTCGGCGCTCGATCCGATCGCGACGCAGAAGATCGAGGAGTTGATCTACAAACTGAAGGAGCACTACACTGTCGTCATCGTCACGCACAACATGCAGCAGGCCGCGCGTGTGTCGGACTTCACGGCATTCCTGTACATGGGCGAGCTGATCGAGTACGGTCCGACCAAGCAGCTGTTCACGAATCCGATCGAGGAACGCACGGAAGCGTACATCACGGGGAGGTTCGGATGACGCGCCACTTCCAGGACGAGCTGGACGAACTGCGCTCGAGCCTGGCCGCCATGGCCGGCCTGGCGGAAGCGGCGGTCCGGCACGCGGTCGGCGCGCTGCTCGCGCGCGATGTCGAGCGGGCGCGTCGCGTCGTCGATTCCGACCACGAACTCGACCGGCTCGAGATGGAGATCGAGGACCGGGCCATCCACCTGCTCGCGTTGCAGCAGCCCATGGCGCGCGACCTGCGCCAGATCACCATGGCCATGCGCATCTCGAGCGATCTCGAGCGCATCGGCGATCATGCCGTCAACATCGCGGAGACGGTGCGCTGGCTGGTCGAGGGCCCGCTGTTCCCCGTGCCACCCGAGATCGAGGAGATGGTGCGCCTGTCCATGGAGATGCTGCGCGATGCCCTGGACGCGTCCGTGCGCGGCGACTCGAGTCTGGCGCGCGAGATCCTGGTGCGGGACGACCGGGTCGACGAACTGCACCAGAGCACGTTCCGCATCCTGCTCACGCACATGCTCGAGGATCCGCGGCTGATCTCGTCCGGCATGGACCTGCTGCTGATCTCCGGCAACCTCGAGCGCATCGCGGACCTGGCGACGAACATCTCGGAGAACGTCATCTACCAGGTCGAGGGGCGCAACGTCCGCCACCACGCAGAGGAGCGGGGCAGCGCCTGAGCCCGCGCGGGCCGGCCTTCGCTTGACAGCGGGCCGACCCGGCCGGCATTCTGCCGGTTCATGACGCGCCGGCCGCGCGGCGAGAGGCCGTGCGGGGCCGGCACGGCGATGCCCGAAGGCCCGATCGATCCGTGAGTCCCTGAATGGCGCACCGGCCCGCCCACCCGCTGGTCCCGCCCGACACGACCGTCAGCCCGCGCGATGTGGTGGAACAGCTGCTCGCCGAGGTCACGGAGCCGTCCGCGGCCCCGCTCGGCCACGACCAGGGCCTGCGCGGCCTGGGTGCGATCGTGACCGGCGGCGCGACAGGCATCGGCCGCGCGATCGCGCTCGAGCTGGGCAAGAACGGCGTACACATCGCCTTCAACTACCTGGCCGATGGCGATGCAGAGATCGTGGCCGCGGCGGAGGAGACGGCCGGCCGGCTGCGTCAACTCGAAGTGCACGTCATGCACCGCGAGTGCGATGTGCGGAACACTCTGGAGGTGGGTAGCTTCGTCACCGAGGCCAGTCAGGCGTTCGGCGGCATCCACATCCTGATCAATAACGCCGGCATCGCGCGCGACCGCGCGCTGTGGCGGATGGAAGATGACGAATGGGAGGACGTGATCGGCACGAATCTGACCGGCGCGTTCAACATGATCCGGGCTGTGGCGCCGCTCATGCGTGAACAGCAGTACGGCAAGATCGTAAACGTGACGTCCGTGCACGGCATGCGCAGCGAGTTCGGTCTGTCCAATTACGCATCATCCAAGGCCGGCCTGATCGGCCTGACCCACTCCGCGGCGGTCGAGCTGGGCCCGTCGAACATCAACGTGAACGCGGTCGCGCCGGGGTACATCCGGACGACCCGGCTGACGGACGGTGTGGGCCCGGAGATCCTCGACCGGGCCAGGGCGAGGACGGTGCTGGGCCGGCTGGGCGGGCCACAGGACGTGGCGCACGTCGTGGTCTTCCTGTGCAGCGAAATGGCGAGGCACGTGACGGGTGCCATCATCCCTGTAGACGGCGGGTACATGCTGTGACGGACTCGAGGCACGTGCGGCTCGACGTAGAAGGCCAGGTCGCGACACTCACGCTGGACCGGCCACCGGACAATCTGCTGGACATCGCACTCATTGAAGAGTGCAACGAGCAACTTCTCGCCGTGCGCGCGCAGAGCGATCTGAAGGTGCTCGTCCTGCGCGGCGCAGGCGAATCGTTCTCCAACGGCTTCGACTTCGCCGACCACACGCACGATCGCGTGCAGCGGATGCTGCAGGTGTTCGTGCGGGCGTTCGAAGTGCTGCGCACGTTGCCGGTCATCACCGTGGCCGCCGTCGAGCGGCGCGCCTGGGGCGCCGGCTTCGAACTGGCCCTGGGCTGCAATCTGTTCGTGGCCGGCGAAACGGCCACGTTCGCGCTGCCGCAGATCAAGGCCGGCCTGATTGCGCCCGTCGCGTCCGCGATTCTGCCTCGCATCGTACCGCGGCGGCGCGCCATGGAGTGGATTCTGACCGGTAACCAGATCAGCGCTCGGCGCCTGGAGCACGATGGCGTGATCAACCGGCTGCTCGCGGAAGATCATTTCGACACCCACCTCGCCGGGTTCCTCCGCGAGCTGACCGACAAGAGCGGCCCCGTCCTGCAGCTGGCCCGGCGTGCGCAGTTCGAGGCCTACTACGGCACCTTCCCGGAGGCGCTCTCGAACATCCAGTCACTCTACGTGCGTGAGCTGATGGAACTGGAAGACGCACGCGAGGGTCCGATCCGTTTCATGGAAGGACGCAAGCCGGACTGGAGGAATCGCTGAACGCCACCCGCGCCGCCCGCCGGACCGCCGGGTGCTGGCTCATCGCCGCAGTCCTCGTCCCGGCGTGCAGCCGCGCCGCGGCCCCGCCCTCCGCCGATGCGCCGCAGTCGCGGCCGCCCGATCTGACGGGCGCGCGCGTGATGGTTCTGCCCGCGCAGCACGCGCCGGGCGGCGACACGGGGGATGAGCCCGTCGCCGGGCTGGACGGCGAGATTGCGTACTGGCTGGCTGACCGCGCGCCGCGTGTCGGGTGGGTATTCCCGCCCGCGATCCAGGCCGCGCTCGCGCGCAATCCTGCGCTGGACGTTCGGCTGCATGCGCTCGCCGTTCAGAGCTTCCATCGCGCGGAGGTCCGCAACATCGGGGATCCGCTGTTCGGCGATCTGCGCAGCCTGGGTGCGCTCGTCGACGCGCGCTTCGCACTCGTGCCCTTCGCCGCCGCCTGGGTCGCCGGCGCGGCCGGTGCGGGCCGCGCCGAGGTGCGCGCGGCGCTCATCGATACACTGGGCGGCCGGGTCCTGTGGACCGGCATCGTCGCGGGCGAGCCGGGCGCCGAAGGCAGCCCGGGCGTCGCGGCTACAGCCGCGCAGGCGCTGGCCCGGCTGATCGCGTCATGATGGCCCGGCCGATCCTGCTCGTTCTCCTCGCCGTCGCGCTCGGCTGCGACCGGATCCCGGGGTCTCGTGGCGATCCGGTGCTGCCGCCCATCGAGACGGTGCGCGAGATGTACAGGAGCCGCGGGACGACCGCTGACATCCGCTACAACGGCAACGTGGTCGAGCTGCGCGTGCGGCAGTCGGCCAGCCAGCTCGAGCGCGGCGGCTCGCTGTGGGCAAGGGTCGGGCCCTACATCCATCTGTTCACGCCCGGCACGCGCGATGTCATGGCCGCCTACCCGGCCGTGTCGGCCGTGCGTGCGATCACGACGACCGGCGGCCGCGAGATCGCGCGCGCCATGCTGGTCAATGATTCGCTCGGTACCGTGCAGTGGCGGCGCGCGATCAATCTGCTGGGCCAGGCCCTGCGCGACGGTTCGACCAACCCCGTACGGCTCGAGGAGCTCGTGCGCTTCGGCGAGATGCACACCACGCATCAGTACAACCCTGCGTTCGTCCCCGAGCAGCCGGGGCGGCGCGATCACGACCAGCAAGGAGCCGTGCTTCCATGAGCCGTACGGTCACACTCCTCCCCGGCGATGGCATCGGCCCGGGCATCACGGATGCCACCGTGCGCGTCGTCGAAGCCGCCGGCGCGCGCATCCGGTGGGACACCTGCCTTGCCGGTATCGCTGCCGTCGAGGAACATCACACGCCTCTGCCCGACGGCACGCTCGCCTCGATCCGCACGCATGGCATCGCGCTCAAGGGCCCGCTCACGACGCCCGTCGGTGTGGGGTTCCGCTCGATCAATGTCGCGCTGCGCAAGGAATTCGACCTCTACGCCAACGTGCGACCCGCGCGTACGCTGATGCCCGGTGGCCGCTACGACGACATCGATCTCGTCCTGATCCGCGAGAACACCGAAGGGCTTTACGTCGGGGTCGAACACTACATCGGGATGGGCGACGATCCCAAGGCCGCCGCCGAATCGGTCATGATCATCACCCGGTTCGGCGCCGAGCGCATCGTGCGGTACGCGTTCGAGTACGCGCTCGCGCACGACCGCCGCAAGGTGACGCTTGCGCACAAGGCCAACATCCTGAAGTACACGCAGGGCCTGTTCCTGGATGTCGGCCGCCGCATCGCCGAGGAGTACGAGGGCCGCATCGCGTTCGAGGACCGCATCATCGATGCGACAGCGATGCACCTCGTGCTGAACCCGTACCAGTTCGATGTGCTGGTCATGGAGAACATGTTCGGCGACATCCTGAGCGATCAGATTGCCGGCCTCGTGGGCGGACTCGGCATGGCGCCGGGCGGCAACATCGGACGGGATGCGGCCATCTTCGAGCCGGTCCACGGCTCGGCGCCGGACCTGGCCGGCCAGGGCACGGCCAATCCGACGGCCATGCTGCTGGCCGCGTGCATGATGCTCGACCACATCGAAATGGGCGATGCGGCCGACCGCATCCGCAGCGCCATGGAGGCGACACTGCGCGCCGGTGACGCGCTCACGCCCGACCTGGGCGGCAGCGGCACGACCACCGGCTACGCGGACGCCATCATCAAACGACTCAGCGACTGATCACCACAAGAAGAGACCATGGGCACCTTCAAGGGCATCGACTACTTCGCCACCGATACGCTGCTCGCCGAAGAGGAGCGTATGATCCGCGATACGCTTCGCGAATGGGTGGACGACAATCTGCTCCCCGTCATCAACGAGGCGTACATCGAGCGCACGTTCCCCAGGGCCCTGATCCCGCAGATGGCGGAGCTGGGCGTACTCGGCGCGAACCTGCCCGAGCAGTACGGCTGCGCCGGCCTCAACAACGTGGCCTACGGCCTCATCATGCAGGAACTCGAGCGCGGCGATTCCGGGATCCGCTCGTTCGCCTCGGTCCAGGGGGCGCTGTGCATGTACCCGATCTACGCGTTCGGCAGCGAAGAACAGAAGCAGCAATGGCTGCCGCGCATGGCGAAAGGCGAAGTCATCGGATGCTTCGGGCTGACGGAGCCCGACTACGGCAGCAATCCGGCCGGCATGATCACGACGGCGAAACAGACCGCGGATGGCTGGGTCATCAACGGCGCCAAGATGTGGATCACGAACGGCTCCATGGCCGACATCGCGATCATCTGGGCCAAGACCGGTGAGCTGGATGACGTGAGTTCGATCCGCGGGTTCATCGTCCCGACCGATACGGAGGGGTTCCAGGCGCGCGACCAGAAGGGCAAGCTCTCTCTGCTCGCGTCCGATACGAGCGAACTGTCGCTGCAGGACGTGCACGTCCCCGCCGACGCGATCCTGCCGGGATCCGGCGGACTCAAGAGCCCGCTCATGTGCCTGTCCCAGGCCCGGTACGGGATCGCGTGGGGCGCGGTCGGCGCCGCCATGGCCTGCTTCGACGAAGCGCTGCGGTACAGCCGGGAACGCGTCATGTTCGACCGGGCGATCGGCGCGACGCAGATCCAGCAGGTCCGCCTGGCCGACATGCTGACCAGCATCACGCAGGGCCAGCTGCTGTGCATCCAGCTCGGCCGCCTCAAAGACGCTGGCAAGGTCAGACCCCAGCAGATCTCGCTCGCCAAGCGCGCCAACTGCGACATGGCCTGCGACATTGCCCGCGAGGCCCGGCGCCTGCTGGGCGCGAACGGCATTCTCGTCGAGTACTCCGCGATGCGGCACATGGCCAACCTCGAATCGGTCTACACCTACGAGGGCACGCACGACATCCACGGATTGATCCTCGGCCAGGACCTGACGGGGTTCGCGGCGTACTGAACCGATTTCGACTGCGGGCACTGGGATCGGGCATGAGGATGTGGGATGGGGACGGCGGCGTGACCCGAAGGGCGCGGGCGGGTCGCGCGCGACGCCACGTGCATGCCGCGGATCCGGCCGTCCGCTCCCTGGTGTTGGTGCTCGCGCTCGTCGGAGTCGCGCTGCCGGTCGATGCGCAGGATCGGCCGACGGTCGAGGCCGTGCGCATGACCGGCGAGGACCGGATCCGGCTGGACGGTCACCTCGACGAAGACGTCTGGCGGACGGCGCTCCCCGCGACCGGGTTCCGGCAGCAGAATCCGGCGGAGGGGGCCGAGCCGACGGAGCCGACGGAGATCCGCATCCTGTACGACGCAGAGAGCCTCTACATCGGCGCGCTGCTGTACGACTCCCGGCCGGACGGGGTGATCGGGCACCAGCGGCGCCGCGATGCCGGCCTCGCCACCGATGACCGCTTCATGTGGGTGCTCGACACGTTCCTCGACGGGCGCACCGGCTACTTCTTCGAGATCAATCCTGCAGGCCTGATGGGCGATGGCCTGCTCGGGGCGCACGTCAACAAGTCGTGGGACGGGATCTGGGAGGCGCGCGTGCAGCGGCACGAGCGCGGCTGGTCCGCAGAGATCCGCATCCCGTTCAGCACGCTCAACTTCGATCCGACGCTCGACCGCTGGGGCATCAACTTCCAGCGCACGATCCGGCGCAAGAACGAGGAGATCCTGTGGAGCGGCTGGCGGCGCAACCAGGGCCTGTTCCGCACGGTGCACGCGGGCCGGCTGACCGGGCTGCGCGATCTCTCCCAGGGCCTCGGCCTCGAGGTGAAGCCGTACACGGTCGGCAACTGGACGCGGCCGCCCGGGACCGACGTGAATACCTTCGCCAACGGGGATGCCGGCTTCGACGTGTCGTACAACATCACGCCGTCGCTGCGCGCGGCCCTGACCGTGAACACGGACTTCGCCGAGGTCGAGGTCGACCAGCGGCGCGTCAACCTGACGCGTTTCCCGCTGCGCTTCGAGGAACGCCGCGACTTCTTCCTCGAGGGCTCCGGCGTCTACGCATTTGCGACGAGCAGCGGGCCCAGCCCGTACTTCAGCCGGCGCATCGGGCTGGTGGGCGGCGAGCCCGTCCCGATCATCGCGGGCGCACGGCTGGGCGGTCAGGCCGGTCGTTACGAGCTGGGCTTCCTGCAGATCCGCACAGGCGATGGCCCCGGTCTCGGGCCCGAGGACTTCACGGTCGCGCGCGCGAAGCGCTCGCTCATGGAACAGTCGAGCGTCGGGCTCATCTACACGCGGCGCGCCACCCATGCACGCACCGGTGACACGGCCTTCGTCGCCGCGCCGGACCGGCACACGATCGGCTGGGACCTCGACCTGTTCACGTCGCGCTTCCTCGGCTCGCTGAACGCGCAGTTCGAGGCGTTCGCCGTGCTGGTCACGGACCCGATCGGCGATGGCAGCACGAGCGTCGGCGACCGGTCCGCACGCGGCATCCGCATGAATTTCCCCAATGACCGGATCCGCTTCCACACTTCGCTGCGCGAATTCGGCGAGGCGTACGATCCGACCGTCGGCTTCATCCCGCGTGTCGGGTTCCGCCGCCTCCAGCCTTCCTTCGCCTGGGCGCCACGGCCCGACTTCGACTGGCTGCGCCAGCTGACGTTCGAGGTCTTCTTCGAGTACCTGACCGATCTGGACGGACGCCTGCTCACACGCAACGAGCGGCTCACCCTGCTCGATGCCGACTTCGAGTCCGGCGACAACGTCGATGTCGAAGTGTCGCGCGGTTTCGAACGCATCGACCAGCCGTTCCGGATCCGGCAGGACGTGACCATCCCGCGCGGCGCCTACACGAACCGGGAATGGAAGGTCAGCGCGCAGACGGCCGGCCGCCGCCGGCTTTCGGGCAGCGCATCGCTCGCGCACGGCGGGTTCTGGACCGGTGACCGCACCGTGCTCGAGGGCGGCTTCACGGCCCGGCCCGTGCCCGGCTGGGCATTCGGTGCGAGTTTCGAACGCAACGACGTGGACCTGCCGGAGGGCAGCTTCACCACCAACCTGGCCCGCGTCACGGGAGCCTGGGATGTGAGCCCGCGCGCGTCGCTCACCAGCAACATCCAGTACGACAACGTGAGTCGCGTCCTCGGCCTGTTCGTGCGCGTCCGCTGGATCCTCCGGCCCGGCAACGATCTCTTCCTCGTCTACACGCACAACTGGCTGGAAAACCCGATCGCGATCCCGGGCCGGCCCGACGAGCGACGCTTCGAGACGCTGTCGCGCGGCGCGGCGGCCAAGCTGACGTACGCCATCCGCTTCTGAAGCAGCCGGCGGCGAGTGGATCGCGCGTCGTCCACCCGCCCGCCGTGCCCACCCGGGTCCGGGCGCGCGCGCCTCAGCGTACGCGACAGTCCACCGCGCCGCTCGCCACCACGTTGCCGGCGGCGTCCAGCACCTCACCGATCACGTCCGGCCCGGCGCCGATCCGAATGAAGTCCCGCGCGATCGCCGTGGCACCCTGGGCGATGTCCCCGCGATCGCTGTCGAAATCGAACTCGGCTTCGTCGCCCACCGCCTGCCTTGCCGACGCCACCGCCACGTTCGGGCCCGACCAGACCCGCGCCGAGAACATCGCACCGGCCGGGGACAGGTTCTTCCCATCGACCGAGATCTTCGAGCGCCGGCCCTGGCGGAGCTCGCACCGCACCCGCGCCACCGCCGCATCGCCGCCCGCCGATTCCAAATGGGACAACGTCGCCTGGTCGGCGACCGGCGAGGTCACATCGGCCGCGCTGCAGCCGAGCCAAGCCATGGCGCAGAGGGCCATGGCGGTGAAGGTCATCCTGCCGTTCCGTGTCATCCTGTCCTCCTGGTCGTGAGGTTCTGCGTCGCCCTTCACCCCGACCGGGCAGAAGCCGTGCCCCGGTCACCCTCGTAGCCCTGTCCCCACAACCCATTTCCAGTCAATCACTTGCGGCAAGTACCGGCGCCGAGGCGCGCGGTTTGCATGTGTCTCGATTCGCTACATCCGGACGTCTGCATGTGCAGGATCGGATCAGATCTCCATGATGAGAACAGAACTGCTGGTGCTGGCGCTGTCGGAGTCCTTCTCCGCGACGTGGGCGGACCTTGGCGCGTGGCTGGGGGCCGAGGTGCGGCGCGTCACGGACGAGGCCGGGCTGGTCGCATCGCGCGCGTTCGCGCTGATCGTGTCGGCGGGTGGCGAAGAGGCGGAGGCGATCGACCGGCTGCCGAAGCTGCTGGCGCTGCCGGATCTGCCGCCGCTGGCGGTGGTGGGCAGCGAGACGCACCACCGGATCGGTGTCCGTGTGGTGCAGTCGGGTGCGCGCGACTACCTGGCGCTGCCGGGCGATTACGACGTTCTGCGCGGCTGGCTGGAGGAGTGTCACCGTCTGGCGCAGGCGCGCGCGCCGGCGGGCCCGGCCGACGGGGCGTTCGACTTTTCGGGGATCGTCGGGTCGAGCGGTGAGCTGAAGGCGGCGCTCGACCGTGCGGCTCGGGTCATTCCGCGTGCGGACGCGACGGTGCTGATCACCGGGGAGACCGGCACCGGCAAGGAGCTGCTGGCCGAGGCGATCCACGTCAATTCGCCGCGCGCCGGCGGTCCGTTCATCGCGATCAACTGTGCGGCGATCCCCGCCAGCCTGCTCGAGGCCGAACTGTTCGGATTCGAGGCGGGGGCGTTCACGGATGCGCGTGCGGCCAAGCCCGGCCTCTTCGAGGCTGCCGACGGGGGGACCCTGTTCCTCGACGAGATCGGGGATCTGCCGGTGGAGCTGCAGGCCAAGGTCCTGCGTGTGCTCGAGGAGCGCACGGTCCGGCGGCTGGGCAGTGTGCGCACGGTCGAGCTGGACGTGCGTATCGTCGCGGCGACCCATGCGCGGCTCGACGAGGCGGTACAACGAGGCACGTTCCGGCAGGATCTCTTCTACCGGCTGCACGTCGTGCCCATCGAATTGCCACCGCTGCGCGAACGTACTGGAGACATCATCCTGCTCGCCGAGCACTTCCTGCGCGAGCTTGCCCGCCGTCACGGCATGCGCCTGCCACGCCTGAACGAGCGCGTGCGCAGCGCGCTGCTGGCGCACACCTGGCCCGGCAACATCCGTGAATTGCGGAACGTGATCGAGCGCGCGCTGCTGCTGGGCGATGGCGGGCTGCACGTCGACGACCTCTTCATGCGGCCTTCGCGCGCTCACGCGGGGGGCGAAGACCGGCTGCCGTTCCCGGCGACGCTCGACGAGATCTCCACCGCGGCCGTGCGCATGGCCATGGCCGCGACCGCCGGCAACAAGAAGGCGGCGGCCGACCTGCTGGGCATCAGCCGGACCCGTCTGTACCGCCTGCTCGACACGGACACACCCGCATGAAGGCCTGCCGGTGGTGTCTCGAAACGGGACACGGTGTAGCGCCGCGCGACGCGCAGGCCGCCCGGTTGCGCGGTCTGACGGGCGCAGCGGCCGGCACGCCCGGTGCAGAACTGACGGTCAGTCCAGACCTCGGACGGGGGCCGCGCCGCGGTGGACCGGCTGCGAGGACGTAGAACGAGTGAGGGAGAACATGCGAGGAGGATCGATCGTCGCGCGCGCCACGATGACCGCGCTCGCGGCGCTGCTGCTTCTGACGGCCTGTCAGAACGATCCGGCCGGGCCGCAGTCGGTGGTGTTTCCGGGAGATACGGCGCAGACGTCGCAGCTCACGTTCGCGCGCTTCGATGCGGCGGATTTCGCGGGTGCCGAGAAGACGGGTTCGTTCTGGGCCGTGAAAGGGGAGAACCGCGAGGTGCGCCTGCGACACGCGGCGCCGGCGGGCCAGGAAGGCGAACGCTTCCTCGAATTCAAGGTGCCGGGTGATGCGTTGCTGAGCCGGCCGGATGGCCGGCCGTTCGCCGAGGGCGATTCGATCCTGATCACGGTCACGGTCGACGTGCAGGCCCGGTTCATCTTTGATTTCCAGCCATCAGGACTGCGGTTCAGTCCGGACAAGCCGGCAGAGCTGCGCATCGATTTCACGCGCTCGCGCCGCGATGTCAACGGCGACGGCGTCATCGACTCCCGCGATCGCGTGCTGCGCGAGGGCCTGGGCATCTGGAAACGCGAGAACACGACCGCGCCGTGGATCCGGCTGCAGTCTTTGCGCATCGATCCGGACCGGATCCGCGCGGACATCACGGGATTCACGGGCTTCGCGCTGGCCAGCTGAGCCACGATGGTGAGCGATCCGGCGGACGCGGCAGCCGCGCACCTGCGGGAGGCCAGGCGGCTGAACGAGGCCCGCGCCTACCCGGCGCTGGCCCGTCTGCTGGACGGGTTGCCGGGCGATGCGTTCGAGCAGACGCCGGAACTGGCGTTTCTCCAGGCCGACGTACACCGCCGGCTGGGCCGCGCCGCCGAGGCGCTCGAACAGGTGCGTCGTCTCGAGGCGGTGTGCCGGATGCGTGGCAACGACCGGCTCGCACGCATGCGTGCCAACCTCGAGGGCATGCTGCTCTTCGACCGGGGCGATGTCGCCGAAGCGGAGCGGGTATGGGTGCGTCTGCTCGATGCCTCGACCGAGGCCCGTGACGATGAGTTCGTGGCGCGGGCGACGAACAACCTGGGCGTGATCTTCTCCCTGCAGCGACGCGGAGCCGAGGCGCTGGCCGCACTGGCGCGCGCAATCGACGCGTACCGGCGCCTGGACCACCTGCGCGGACTCGCGCAGTCCCACCAGAACCTGGCGATCACCTACCGCGAGATGGGTTTTCCCGGCGAAGCGGACCGCCACTTTTCCCGCGCGCTGGAGTACGCGGAGCGCGATGGCAGCGCGGATGAGGCCGCGCGCGTGGAGCAGGAGATGGCACTGTCGCAGCTGCTGTGGGGCGATCCTGACCTGGCCCGTGCCACGGCCACGCGCGCGCTCGACCGTTACGAGAAGCTGGGCGATCCCGTAGGACAGGGCGAATGCCGCCGCGTGTACGGACTCATTCACCTGCGGGCCGCCGATGGCGAGCGTGCGGAGCAGGAGCTGCGCGCCGCGCTCGAGCTGGCCATGCAGGGGGGCGCTGCACTGCTCGAGGCCGAGCTGCTCGAAGCGCTGGCCGGCGCCGCACGGCTGCGCGCGCAGCGCCGCGAGGCGCGCAGGCTGCGCGGCCAGGCCACGCGCACGTTCCGCGCGCTCGGGGCGGGCGCGTGGGCGCGCGCCGCGCGCGAGCGCATCGACGGGCTCGTCGAGGCTGCAGCGAACGGCTGAAGTACGGCGGGCGCGTGGCAACACGAACCAGGAGTGTGCCATGACCGGAGGACCCGACCGGCTTTCTGGTGTGCGCGCCCGCGCGCGCCAACTCCTCAGACAGCTGCGCTCCGGATCGCTCGACGAGGCGCTCGCCGCCGCACGTCGTTTCCGCACGCTGCGTTCGTTTGCCGGTCCGGCCGGCGCGACCTTGGAATCCGTTGCGGACAGCGACGCGTTGCGCGAGCGGGCCCGACTCAAGCATGCGCTCGCCGTCGTCGCCCGGGAAGCCGGCTGCGAGACGTGGACCGCGCTCGAGCGGGCGCTCGAGCGGCTGCGCGACCGGCGCACGGTCACCGGCCCGACGGCGCGCTGATGCGCATCCGCTTCCGCAAGGATGGCGATGGTGGCGGCGCGCTGACCTACATGCGCGACGACGGCTCGACCACGGGCATGCGCATCGGCCGCTTCTTCGCGCAGCACGACCTCATGCACTACGCCGTCGAGACCGTGCTCGGATTGGACAACGCGTTCATCGGCCTGATCGCGGCCGGGCGGGACATCGCCGATTTCGAGAAGGACGCGAAAGCATGGCTGCCGACGGAAGCCATCGTCGTCGAGACCATCGTCGGCCAGTTGCTCTACGAGCGCGCGGGCAGCGCTTCGCCCGACGAGTTCCAGGACGCCGTCAGCGCGGCCTGCGCAGGTTTGGGCGTGACCGCACCGACGCTGACCGTCGCCCGCGTCGACGCCGCGCGCGCGCGCTTCGAGGAACTGCTCGCCGCCTGGCGCGCGCTGCCGGCCGGCGAAACGATGGAATTGCCGTGGCCGGCAGACCCTGACCGGGTCAGCGTGTCAGGCGTCTGATCTCGTCGAAGAAGTTCTGGATGAGCTTGACGCGGCCGCTGTCGTCGCCGCGCACCTGACGGATCATCAGGAAGCGCTGGTCACCCGGCGCGATGTCGTACTGCGGGTGCAGCGTGCTGGTGTACAGCGTGGCATCGGTGAACATCACCCGGGGCGAGCCGTGGGAGAACGTCGGCTGCGTCTCGATCGGCACGGCCACCACCTCGCCGCGCACAGTCCGATAGAAGAGCTCACGCCCGCTGTGCGCCCAGAGGGGCTCGAGTCCGCCATCGTTGGAGATGCGCCACTTGCCGCCACTGGCATCCGGGAACGGTACGACGTAGACCTCGTCACTCCCGGTTTCGTCCGACGTGTAGGCCAGCCAGCGACCATCCGGGGATAACGCCGGATTTCGCTCGGCTGCGGGCGTGGCGACGATCGGCACCGGCACGGTATCGCGGCCCGGACGGAAGGCGAGGATGTCGCCGGTGATGTAGCCGGGGCGGTACACGAGCCACTGCCCGTCGCGGGACCAGCGTCCGCGGTTGCCATCGACGCCGGGCGGCAGCACGCGAAGCAGCTCACCGCTGCCGTCAGCGCGCTTGGTCCACATGCGGAACACACCCTCGCGGTCGGAGCCGAACGTGATCGAGCGGCCGTCCGGTGTCCACGCGGACGGCGTGTTCTGGCGCCCGTCCAGCGTGAGGCGGCGCTGCGGGCCGCGATCGAGCTGCTTGACCCAGACATCGGCGCTCTCGGGGCCCAGCAGCGAGACGGAGAGATGCGTGCCGTCGGGGGACAGCGCCGGGCTGCTGAACGGGCCTGTCCACGCAGGGTCGACGGGCTCGATACCGCCCGCGCGGCTCACCCAGACCAGCTCCCGCATGGGCCGGCCGCCCACCTGGTAGAGCAGCGTTCCCGAAGCCGAAAGCGTGAAGTTGGCGGTACCACCCAACTTGTACAGCACCGTCTCGGGCAGGCCCACGGGTGGCCCGGTCATTTCGAGGCGCCGCGCATCGAAGGGCGCGGTCATCAGCGCGCCATTCGGCATGCCCCACACCAGCTGTCCGGTCGGTGCGTACCGGACCCCCGCACCCGCATGCAGGATCTGCACGCGGCCGCCCCGGCGCAGATCGATGACCGCGATCGACCCGGGCACGCCGTTGGCCGGTCGCGTCGTCACCAGGACGCCCCGGCCGCCCGGCAGCGGGCGGGGATGGGCGAAGGCGTACTCCGCCGGCTCGACGATGGCCTCCGGCTCGCCGCCTGTGGCGGCGATCCGATGGATGACGGAGCCCGGCTCGATCCCGCGGGCGAAGTAGATCGTCCTTCCGTCTGCGCTCCACGCGGGCTCTCTGCCAGCCGTCAACGTTGCGGCGGCTGCTCCGCCGCGCAGCGAGATCGTCCGGATCATGCCGCCGGCCTCGAACGCGACGCTCTGGCCGTCCGGCGAGAAGGCTGGCGACAAGGCGCCCGATGTGCCCGCGATCGGCGTCGCATCGCGATCCCCGAGCACGCGCAGCCAGAGCTGGGTGCGTCCGTCGCGCGATTCGCCCACGTACACGATGCGCGTCCCGTCCGGCGACAGGTCGAACTCGATGCCGGGCAGCCCAGGCACCAGGGCCTGACCGGCCGAGGGCGTGACATCGAAGCGCGCCGTGGGCCGCGTCTCGGGGCGGACGAGTGTCGAGAGGATCGCCAGCAACGAGAGGCCGGCCGCGGCGATGAGACCCACCGTCGTCAACCGGTTCGGTCGCCAGCCTCCCGACCGGGTGGGGCCGGTGGGCGGCTCGGGCCGCGGGTCAAGCCCGCGCGGCGCAGGCGCCGACCCGGGTACGGCTCGCCGGTCGGTGCCCGGAACGGTGGTCGGCTCGGAACGGGCCCGAATCTCCGCGGCCAGCGACTGCGTCTCCGGCGATGGCTCGAGGTCCAGCTCCCGGGCCAGCCGTTCCGCGAAGGCGGCGTACGCCGCGACCGCCCCGGCACGGTCTCCGGCGCGGTCCAGCGTGACGAGCAGCCGGCGCACCACCCGCTCGTCATAACGCGCCAGTTGTGCGGCCGTCCTGATCCAGTGAAGCGCCGCCTGGTCGTCCCCGGCCAGCTCCGCGGCATCGATCAGGGCGTCCGTCGACGCGAGCGCCTGCCGGAGCAGGGCGGCGCGCTCATGTTCCAGCCATTCGTCGAAGCCCGGCGCATCCGGCACGGTCAGGCCGCTCAGCAGCTCGCCGCGCGAGAACAGGGCAACCGCCGTCGCGTGGTCGCCGGCGTCCTGCGCTTCGAGAAACGCGCCGACATCGCACCACACCTGCTGCGCGGATACGCCGATCTCGTCCTGCCCGCGGGACTCGACCGCCGCTTCGCCCAGGGACCGGCGCAGGTGGTGGAGGCTCTTGCTCAGGGCGTTGCGCGCGTGCGCCTCGTCGAGTTCGGGCCAGAACACGGCGACCAGCGCGCCGCGCCTGTGGAAGGTGCCCGGCCTGCAGGCGGCCAGGTAGGCGAGCAGCGCGCTGCGCTTGGGCTGCGCCAGGACGGAGCGCAGCTCGTTCGACCGGCGGTCGCGCAGGTCCAGGGTCCCGAAGAGATGGAGACGGATCATGGGCTGTTCCGGCGGCTTTTCCGCGACGCAGAGCGAAGGCAGAGCCAGGGCAGAGCGAGGCAAGACCGATGCCGTATCATGGCCCGAAGATCAGTGCGGGCAACATGCGGGCGTTCCGCGAACCGCGCCAGATCCCGACGGACCCATCCCGCACTGCGAGGAAATGATGAGGAGTAGCGCCACGTTCCCGATGTTCATCGCACTCGCCGTTCTGTTCACGGCGTGCAACGAGGGTCCGACCACGCCCGCGCTCGGCGACGCCGCGTTCGCGATGGGCGGCGTCCACGGCCCGGGCATGGTCCCGTTCAAAGGGTACTCGACGACGACGTCGCAGGGCCCCGGCGCCCCCGGACCGGCGTCCGATCCGGGGTGCCTCGCGGCGTTCGCCGCCAACTTCCCCGCCCAGATCTGGCTGCCGACCCCGACGATCCGCGGCGAGTTCGTGACCACACAGGCCGGGCGGTCGACCTTCGTCGGGAACGGGTGCATCGATTTCAAGAACTTCCCGAGCGGGCCGTACGCGATCTTCGGTGAGTCCGTCCTCACGACGCCGAACGGGGATCTGCTCTACCTGCGCGGGACCGGCGTCGCGCAGGCCGACTTCTCGTCCGCAGGCACGCAGACGATCGTGGGCGGCACGGGCCGCTACGCGGGCGCGACGGGCACCATGGACTTCCAGTCCGTCGGCAACCAGCTGGCGCTGCCTTCGGTCATCGAGTACGTCGGCGTCATCTCAAACGGGCGCTCCGGGAACTAGCGCGGCAGATCCCCGGGCGGCCGGAAGGCGACCGCCCGGGGAACATCGACCCGTCTCTCCTTCTGGAGGTCGTCATGCGAACGCTTGGCAGATTCACGCTGTTGCTGGCCACTGTCGGTTTGATCGCGGCGTGCAGGGAAGGGCCTGCGACGCCGTTCGACGATGGGCTGGCCTTCAACCACTCCACCAACATGGTCCCGTTCAAGGGCACCGTCGTTCAACTCAGCCAACCGGGCGGAGCGCCCGGGCCCGCGTCCGATCCCGGCTGCGTCGCGCGGTTCGTGGCCAACTTCCCGGCCCAGATCTGGGTGCCCATTCCGACAGGCAACGGACGGATCAATTCGACACAGACCGGCGAGGGCACGACCGTGGGCAACGGGTGCATCGATGTCAAGAACTTCCCCGTGGGACCCCGCCAGCTTTACTCCGAGATCGTCATTACCACGGCGAATGGCGATGAGATTCACTACTCCGCGCTCAACGTGATCGATTTTGCCAGTCCCGACTTCGTGGGAACCGCCACGATCACGGGCGGCACGGGCCGGTTCGAAGGCGCGCACGGATCCTTCGGCTTCCGCGCCGTCAGTGACTGGCGGGCACCGCCCGTGGAGACCGTGATCGACGGCGTCATCTCGAACCGGCGCTCGGGGAACTAGCGGCCGAGCAACCAACCTGCGGTGACCGGCACGGCCAGCGCGCCTGGCCGTGCCGGGTCCGCATCGGGGCGCGCACGCACACACCTTCACAGGAACAGGATGCGAAACACGGTGCGGTTGGTCATCGGCGCATCACTGACAGCCACCCTGGCCTGTAGTGATGGCCCGACCAGGCCGGAGGCAAACCCGCCGGTCGAGCCCGCAGTGGCGACGGTCACCGTGTCGCCTGGTACCGTGACGCTCATGCCCGATCTGTCGTGGAGCGTGAAAGCCGAAGCGCGCCTGGCGGACGGCAGACCCGTGGCGCGCGCCGTCACCTGGACGACTTCCGATGCCGCCATTGCCAGGGTCGACGCGCAGGGCAGCATCACCGCCGTCACGGCGGGCAACGCACGCATCACTGCCGCGGCCGACCGGGTGAGCGCAACCGTCGATGTCGTCGTCATCGCGAACCACACCGGCCTTTCCATCACGTCCGGCGATTCACTTCTGGCGACACCGGAAGCTCGCTGGTCTCTCCGTGGCCCGGGTCTCACGGGGCTGACGGTCCTCATCGACAACATGCCCGCGCAGGTCACGCTCGGCGGTGACACGCTTGCGACGGTCGTGGTGCCCGCCCTTCCGGCATTCAGGCCCTGCCTGTCCCGGACCACGATGGTCGCAATCATGACGACAGCGACGGCCGGGATCGCGGTCCGCGTCCCGGCCGAGGCGCCGTTCGTCGTCGACCTGGCTGTGGGCCGCCGGCAGGCGCTCGACCCGGCGGTCGCCAGGAGGTGCGAGATCCGGCTGACGAGCGGCGGCTACATCCTTGCCGCCGCGGTGGTCGATCGTGCGTCCGCCATGAGGGCGGGCGTGCTGGTGGCGGACTCGGTCACGATCATCGTCTCGTCCGGCGAGGCGGATGCGGAACCCGGCGCCGGCCGGGGCCCCGCGACACGGCCCGTCCGTGGCCTGATCGGCGCCGCCGGTGCCACGACCAGCGACCTCTTGCCGA
>JBFFZF010000005.1:0-51407 GCA_041568755.1 Longimicrobiales bacterium
GCTGCCCTGGGCCACGGCCAGGAGCGCCTTCAAGCCCTCGCGCGTGATCCCGGCGCGGCCTTCATGACCGTCCATGTCGCAGGTGGCATCGTCGTCACTCAGCTCATGTTGCGGACGATTTCCCCGGCGAACCGGGAAGTCGAAACCAGCTTCGCGCCCTGCATCTGGCGCTCGAGATCGTACGTGACCGTGCGGTTGGCAATGGCGCGTTCCAGCCCCTGGTTCACCAGCGCAGCCGCCTCATCCCAGCCGAGATGTTCGAGCATCATCACGCCGGAGAGGATCAGCGAGCCCGGATTCACCTTGTCCTGATTCGCGTATTTCGGTGCGGTACCATGCGTCGCCTCGAAGACGGCCACCTCATCGCCGACGTTGGCGCCCGGCGCCATGCCCAACCCGCCCACCTGAGCCGCGGCGGCATCGGAGAGGTAGTCGCCGTTCAGGTTCGGCGTCGCCACGACATCGTATTCGTCCGGGCGCAGCAACAGCTGCTGGAACATCGCGTCCGCGATGCGGTCCTTGATCACGATGCGGCCGTTCGCAGTTCCACCCGCGGACTCCGCCACCGTCCGCTCCGCGAATTCCTCGCTCGCCAGTTCGTAGCCCCAGTCCCGGAAAGCGCCCTCCGTGAACTTCATGATGTTGCCCTTGTGGACCAGTGTGACCGAACGGCGGCCACGCTTCAGCGCGTAGCGGATGGCGGCCCGGATCAGTCGCTTCGAACCGAACGCGCTCATGGGCTTGACGCCGATCGCGCTGCCTTCACGGACGTTCACGCCGAACTGGTCGACCAGAACGCTGCGCAGTCGGTCCGCTTCCGGCGAACCCGCCTTCCACTCGATGCCGGCGTAGACGTCCTCCGTGTTCTCGCGGAAGATCACGATGTCCAGCTTCTCGGGTTCGCGCATGGGCGACGGAACCCCCGGCACGTACCGCACCGGTCTGATGCAGGCGTACAGATCGAGCACCTGACGCAACGTGACGTTCAGCGAACGGATGCCACCGCCGACCGGCGTCGTCAGCGGCCCCTTGATCCCGACCCGGAACTCCGTCAGCGCCCGCAGCGTCTCGTCGGGCAGCCATTCGCCGGTACGCTCGAACGCCTTTTCTCCGGCCAGCGCCTCCATCCACACGATTCTGCGGCTTCCGCCGTACGCGTGGCGGACCGCTCCGTCCAGCACGTGCTGCGTGGCTTTCCAGATGTCCGGGCCGATGCCGTCTCCCTCGATGAACGGGATGATGGGTTGATCGGGGACATCGATGCCGTGCGACGCGGTCCCGATGCGCTCGCCGCCGGCCGGCACCTCGAGGTGCGTGTATCGTTGCGCCATGCGCCGCTTTTCTCCCGGAGTGGTAGGGTGGCGGCGGCCCGTCGGCCGACGCCTCTTTCGTTTTCCTTCAGCCCCGTCGCGCCAGCGGAACGACGGTCCTGGCCGCGCCCCCGATGTATTCGCTGCCGGGCCGGATCAGACGATTGTCCCGCTGCTGTTCGATGACGTGAGCCGTCCAGCCTGACATGCGCGCGCAGGCGAAGATGTTGGTGAACAGTCCGATCGGAACGCCGAGCGTCGAATAGACCGGCGCACTGAAGAAATCGACGTTCGGATAGATCCGCTTGCCGCGCCGGTCCATCTCCTCGCGCATCACCTCCTGCACTCGGTCCGAAATGCGCAGCCAGACCGCACTTCCATCCTGTCCGATCATCTGCTCCGCGAGGCCGCGCAGGATCGGCGCCCGCGGGTCGAGCGTCCGGTAGACCCGGTGCCCGAAACCCATCACCCGGTCGCCACGCTCCAGCGCCGCACGAACCCACGGCCCGGCCGCTTCGACCGAACCGATCGCCATGAGCATGCGCATCACGCCCTCGTTCGCCCCGCCGTGCAGCGGGCCTTTGAGCGTGGCCGTCGCGGCCGTGATCGCGCCGTGCATGTCGGCGAGCGTGCCTGCGGCGACGCGTGCCGCGAACGTCGATGCGTTCATGCCGTGCTCGGCGTGCAGGATGAACGCGACGTCCATGGCGCGGGCGCTGATGGGATCGGCCTTCCGGCCATTCAGCATGTAGAGGAAGTTCTCGGCCAGCGTGAGCCCGGGCTCGGGCTCGACCGGCTCCTGCCCGGCCTGCAGCCGCCCGATCGCGGCCGTGAGCGTCACGACCTGGGCGGTCAGGCGTATCGCCTTGCGCTCGTTGGCTTCCTCCGAACCGTCCTCGGCGTCGGCGTCGTGGAACGCCAGCGCCGACAGCGCGGTCCGCAGCACCGTCATGGGGTGAGCATGGCGTGGAGCCTGGCGCACGACATCGATGACGCGTCCGTCCACGGGCAGGGCGTCGGCGAAGCGTGCACGCAGACCGTTCAACCGGGCTGCCGTCGGCAGGTCGTCGTACCAGAGCAGGTGGCAGACTTCTTCGTACGTGGTATGCGCCGCGAGATCCTGGATCTCGTAGCCGGCGTAGATCAGTCGGCCTTCTTCGCCCAGCACCTCGCTCAGCCGCGTTTCGGCTGCGACGACGTCAGCCAGACCCTTCGTTGTCATGTATGCCTGCCACCCCCGCAGGCGGGACCGCCTGCCCTTGTGCTTCTGAATCGACGAAAGAACGCGGGGCCGCCCGCCACGAAACGGATCATGGGGCCGGCCCCGCCGCTGTGCCGGAAACGCAAACGGCGGAGAATAGGACTGCTTTCCAGGTGACGCAAGGCCGAACGGGAGGCAGCCTGCGCAGGATTCCGCTCAGCGGGTCCGGCGGATTTCGTCGAAGAAAGTGTTCAGCAGGCCCGCCGCATGACTGGCGACGTCGAGGGCCGCGGCCGCCTCACCGGAAAGCAAGGCCCGGCCGGCGTCGCTGTGCAGGTTCCGGGCGGAACCGGCCATGCGCCGCAGTCGGCCGTCGACCCGTCGGCCGGCGGACGGCGCGATCTCTCCATGCGCCCGCTCGACGGCCATGCCCACGACGGCGACGTACGCCACCGCGAACCCGTTGCCCAGTTCCATCACGGTGAGCCGGGCGCGCTGGTCGCGGGCGGCGGCGAGCTCGCGTTCCCCGGTGTCCTGATCGCCGCGGGCAATCGCCTCCCACGCCGCGTCCTGCATGGCGCGGTGCTCCGCGCTGACCCCGCTGGCCGCGGCGGGCCCGCGTCGCTCGGCCACGCGTTCCAGGGCGAGTTCGTACAGGTGATCGAGGCCGGGCAGGGCCGGCGCCGGCTGTGCCGGTCCCGCACCCAATCGGGCGGCGGCATCGAGCACGAGCTGCTCAGCCGAGCCGGGTCCGGTCCGCGAGGCGGACTGCTCGAGTTGCCGAAGGCTCTGTTCACGGATCAGCGCCTCCAGTTCCGCCGGCGTGTGGTCACACGCCACCGGGATGGCCGCCAGCGCCCCCAGGGCGATGGCGCGGATCCCGCGCAGGAGGCGGCGGTCTGGCGTCGATCGCATACGGTCGTTCCTCTGCAAGCCTAGTGCCCGCCGCTCTGCGGGACGGGCAGGCACATCCCGACCGCCAGCAGAATCGCGCCCACGCCCGCCATGATGAGGCCCCAGACGACCGGCCCGCTTTCGTGCGTGGAGAACGCATGGCCGATGAAGACCGGACAGAGAATGGCGGCGATGACGCCGGCCAGCAGTACGACGCTGCGCATGGTGTTCAAGGGCTACCCGTCTCGAAACAGGGGTCAGGTCCGTGCCGCCGCCCGGTCGCCGACGCGGGGTGTCGCCGCTGCCGCCGGGCTGAGGCGGCAACCTCCGGACGGTCCATGGTACTCCGGCACCGCGATCCGGTTCACGGCCCGTCAGCGCAGGACTTCGCGACGCCCGAGCGGCGTCCACACCGGCGCATCGGCGTCGCGCGCCACGGCCCATCCCAGATGGAAGGCGAATTGCGCGATCCGCGCCGTCTTCTCCGCGTCGATCCGGTCGGCGTGGTCCGAAGGTCGATGATAGTCGTCGTGCACGCCGGAGAAAAGGAACACGGCCGGAATGCCGACCTGCGCAAAGTTGTAGTGGTCGCTGCGGAAGAAGAACTGCTCCTCGGGCCACGGGTCATCGGTCACGTGCAACCCCAGTTCGGGGAAGGCGGATGCGATCCTGTCCGCCTGGCCTCCCAGCGTCGAGTAGCGCTTCCCGATGACGACAACGGTGTCCGGGGCGTTCCGGCCGATCATGTCGATGTTGATGTTGGCGACGATGCCGGCCGCGGGAATCGGCCCGGCTTCGAGGAAGGCCTGCGAACCGAGCAGCCCCAGCTCCTCGCCGCTCACCAGGACGAAGGCGATGGAGCGCGCCGGCGCCTCGGCCAGCGCGCTGAAGGCCTGCGCGATCTCGAGGATGGCCGCCACGCCGGATGCATCATCATCCGCCCCGTTGTAGATGGAGTCGCCGTGCTCGTCGGGTGGCCCCGTACCGACGTGGTCGAGGTGCGCCGTGTACACGACGAACGTGTCACGCAGTCGCGCGTCCGCCCCGGTCAGCACACCGATCACGTTGGGCGCCTGAGTCCCCGAGGCCGGATCGGGGACATACCATTGGATGTAGCCGCCGGCCGGGTCGGCCAGACCCAGCCCGGCGAACTCGGCGGCCACGTAAGCGGCCGCGATGTCGAGCCCGGGACTCGGCGTCGCCCGGCCCAGCAGGGCGTCGTCGGCCAAAAACCGGATGCGTGCCCCGATCTCACGGCCCGTGATCGTGGCGGCCGCATCGACCATGGCGCGCGTGCCGTCCGCAGCCGTGCCGGGTGCCGCGGGGCCGCACGCGAGGCCCGGTAGCGAGGCGACCGCGACGTGCAGCAGGCCGCGGATCGCGGCCGCCGCGGCCGCCGGCCGGGCGCGTCGCGAGCGGGAATGGCGGAGGCGCATCATGAGCGGCCAAGGTAGACCGGCGTCCGGTCGTGCGCGAGCGTGAATTGACCCGCCGCCACGGTCCCGGCTAACATCGGTGGCAATGCGCAACGCGAGCGAAAGGGCCTCCCGGCCCACGCTGACGGGCGGAGCCTCACGGCTCCGGACGGACCTGCTGGAACCCCGGGATCTGGCCGCACTCGGTGGCATCGAATTCGTCGCGCGCCGCATTGTCGAAGGATTCCTCGCCGGACTGCACCGTTCACCGCACCGGGGATTCTCCGTCGAATTCGCCGAACACCGCATGTACCAGCCCGGCGACGACCTCCGCCACATCGACTGGCGCGTCTTCGGCCGGTCGGACCGGTATTACATCAAGCAGTTCGAGGAAGAGACGAACCTGCGGGCCTATCTCCTCGTGGATTCGAGCGCCTCGATGGCCTGGACCTCCGCACCCGATCGGTTGCCGCCCAAGCTCTGGTATGCGAAGCAGCTGGCCGCCAGCCTGGCGCTGCTCCTGTTGCGCCAGGGTGATACGGTCGGAATGATCGGCTTCGATGAGAAGATCCGGGCGCGCGTTCCGCCGCGCGGAAGCCGCCGTCACTGGTATGAACTGGTTCGCACGATCGTGGATGTCTCGGCAGGGGGTCAGACAGACGCCGGCACGGCGCTGCGCGACGTGGCGATCCGCCTGCGCCGGCGTGGCATGGTCATCCTGCTCTCGGACCTGCTGGTCGATCCGGAGACGACGCGGCTGGCGCTGCATTTTCTGCGACACCGCGGGCACGAGGTGCTGGTCTTCCACCTGCTCGACCCGGGCGAACGGGAGCTGCCGGGGCTGGGAGATTCGCGCTTCGTCGACCCCGAGACGGGTGACGAACTTCCCGTCAGCGTGGCAGACCTGCGCACCGAGTACCGCGACGCCGTCGCGCGCGCACTGAAAGAGTGGCGCGAGACCCTCGTGCCTCAGGGCATCGGTTACGTGGTGGTCGGCACGGATGAGCCCATGGCGCTCGCCCTGCGCGCCTACCTGCGCCGGAGGGAACGACTGGGCTGATGGGTTTTCTGGCTCCCGCGCTGCTCCTCATGGGGGCGGCCGTCGTGGTCCCGCTCGTCCTGCACCTGTTCCAGCGACACCAGGGCCCGAAAGTCGTGTTTCCGGCGCTTCGCTACCTGCGTCGTGCCGAGACGGAGCACGCGCGCCGGATCCGACTCCGGCAGTGGCTGCTGATGCTGCTCCGCATCGGCGTGCTCGCCGTGCTGGCCGCCGCGGCAGCCCGTCCTTTCCTGCGCGCCGCCGGCGCCGGCCACGAACCGACCGCCGTCGCGATCGTCCTCGATAATTCGATGAGCAGCGGTCTGGTGGTGGGGGACCGGCGGACGTTGGATCATCTCAAGGACCGGGCGATCGAGACACTGCAGCGCGCAGGCCCCGAGGACCGGTTCTGGCTGATCCGCGCAGGACAGGCGTGGGAGCCGGCGTTCCCGGGCGATGCCGAAGCGACCGCGGCACGTGTTCGCGAGACCGAGCCGACGGCGGCCGCAGCCGACCTCGAAGAAGCCCTGGCTCACGCCCGCGCCGTTCTCGAGTCCGGGGCGGGAGCGCGCGCGAAAGAGATCCACCTGCTCTCCGACCTCCAGGCGTCCAACCTGCCGACGCAGGTTGTAGATGCCGGCCCGGCCGCGCCGCCGATCGTGGTGTGGAGCCCGACCTTCGATCTCCCGCCGAACAGCGCGGTGACCGGGGTCGACGTGGGGGGCGGCGTGCCGCCGACGGAGGGTCAGCGTTCCACCGTCACGGCCAGGGTCGAGGGCAGCGCCGGGGCGGACTCCGTTTCGGTCCGGCTGACGATCGACGATCGCCTCGTTGCCGTGTCCATGGCGCGCGCGGGAGACGCTGTCTTGCTGCCCTTCCCGGCCCGGTCCCGCGGCATTGCCATGGGGTGGGTCACAACCGACCCCGATGCCCTGCGCGCAGACGACCGCCGCGCCTTCGCCTTCGACGTGCGACCGGCGCCGCGCGTGGCTTCGACCGGACCCCAACCCCTGGTCGACCAGGCGCTGGCCGTCCTCGAAAACGCGGGGCGGATCCGTCGCACGCCCGTTTCGGAAGCCGATGTACTGATCCTGCCCGCAGGCGTCGGGCTGGAGGGCGTTCGGCCGGACGTGGCCGTGATCCTGCCCGCGCCGGATTCCGTGCTCGATCTGCCCGCCGTCAACCGCCGGCTCGACGCGGCCGGCATCGCGTGGCGCGTCGAACCTTCCGCTCAGGTCGGCGAGGCCAGGTTCGCCGTCGGCTCGTCGACGGACCCGCTGCTGCGCACGCTCGGCGGCGTGCGGGTGACACGGGCCTTCGCGCTGATCCGTCCGGAACGCTCCGCTGATTCCGTGCTGCTTCGCCTGACCGACGGTTCGCCCTGGGCTGTCCGCGGTGAACGGGCCGGCGGGGGGACCTGGGTTCTGCTCGCATCGTCGCTCGCGGAATCCGCCACGACGCTGCCTGCGTCGGCAGCGATGATCCCGCTCATGGATCGCCTGACGACGGCCTGGGCCGGACCCGCGGGAGCCGCCGCGGCGCTGCTGCCCGGCCAGGAGATTCCGGTGCCGCCAGCCGTCGACGCCGTCCGCAGGCCGGACGGGATCGTCGAGCCGGTCTCGCCGGGTGGGTCGTACCGGCTGGGACACGAGGCCGGGCTCTACCTGCTGACGCGGGGCGACTCGATCGTCACAGCCCTCGCGGTGAATCCGCCCGCGGCGGAGTCCGATCTCACACGCGTCGGCCTGCGTGCGCTCGGCCCACGCCTTCCGGGCTGGCCCCTTCACACCGTGGCCCGTGCCGGGGACTGGCCGGATCGGATCTACCGGGGTCGCGTCGGACGCGAGGTCTGGCGTCCGGCCCTGTTCGCCGCGATCGTGTTCCTCCTCCTCGAAGCTGCCGTCGCAGCGACCGGGACCGCGCGGCCCCGGCAGGGGACGGCGCGCAACCGCCCCACCGACGCGAGCGCGGACGCGAGCGCCGACGCGAGCCCAGTGCGCGCCGGCTGACGTGCACGGCGCGATCCTCGACGCGCTGCGCAGCCAGCGCGCGTTCGATGCACTGCTCCAGACCCTGCCCGCACCCGGTGCAGCGCTCACGGTCGGAGGACTGGCCGGCTCGTCGACGATCGCGCTTATCGGCGCCCTGGCCCGGGCGCTCCCCGGCCGGGTCTGGATCGTGCTGGCTCCGACACCCGCCGACGCCGAGCAGGTGACGGCCGATCTGCACAGCCTGATCGGACCCGCAGCGGCCGTGCATTTCCCGCAACTCGAGACGCTCCCGTACGAGGCCGCACAGGACCACATCGAGCTCGGCGGGCTGCGCGTCGAAGCGCTCGAGGCACTCCTGGCCGGCCGCGCGCGCGTGCTCGTCACGACGCCCCGAGCCGTCCAGGAACTGGCGCCGATCCCGGCCGGTCTGGCCGACCTCCGCCTGACGGTGCGCACGGGGCAGGCATGCGATCCCGCCGGGCTGGCCGAGCAGCTCACGGAGATGGGGTTCGAGCGCGTGCCCCTCGTCGAAGCCGTCGGGCAGTACGCCGTGCGCGGCGGGATCCTCGACCTCTTCGGCTTCGGCTCGCCCGAACCGGCACGCGTCGAGTTCTGGGGCGACGAGATCGCGTCCATCCGCACGTTCGACATCCTGGATCAGCGTTCCGTCGAGGTGCGTGACCAGATCGACGTCCTGCCCGTCGACCTCGCGCCCGCGCGGACCGACGCCACGGTGCACCGCCGTTCGCTGCTCGCCGTCCCCGGGCGCGACACCACCATCGTGCTGCTGCGCGAACAAGACATCGACGCGGAGTTCGGGCGCACCTGGATGCAGGTGCAGCATCTCTTCGAGGCGGAGCAGAAGCGGGGCACCGATCCCGAGCCGCCGGAAGCCCTGTTCCTGGCCCCACGCGACGTGCGGGCGCTGCTCGAGGGCTTCCCCCGCCTCTCGCTCCTCCCGGCGACGGAGCCGACGCTTCGATTCGACACCCGGCCCGCCGAAACCATCGACCGCGACCTCGACCGCCTGGCCGCCGTTCTGCGGGCGGGCGCCGCGCGCGGCGAGGAGACCTGGCTCCTTTGCGACAACGAAGGGCAGATCGAACGCCTCGAATCGCTGCTCTCCGAACAGGCGACGGTCCCTCCGGGCACGACCCTCGCCCTGGGCGCGCTTCACGAAGGCTTCGTCCTCGAGGGCGGACCCCACCCGTTCCGCGTTCTCAACGATCACGAAATCTTCACCCGGGCACGCAGGCTGCGCCGGACCCGGCGCTTCCGCGGGGCCGTCGCCCTGGAGAACCTTTCCCAGCTCCGTCCGGGAGACTTCGTCGTGCACCTCGACCACGGCATCGGCCGCTTCACCGGACTCGAGCGCGTGCGTGTCGCCGACGAGGTCATCGAAGCCCTCGCCATCGAGTACGCAAACCACGAGATCCTGCGCGTCCCGGTCTACCGCCTCGACCTCATCGAGCGCTGGGTCGCAGACCGCGAAGACGCCTCGCCGCCTCGCCTGCACCGCATCGGCGGTCGGACCTGGAAGAACGCCCGCGCCCGCACCGAAAAAGCCATTCAGGACATGGCGGCCGAACTGCTGCAGCTGTACGCCGCACGCAAGCTCGCCGAGCGGCCACCCTTCCCGCCCGACGGCCGCTGGCAGCGCGAAATGGAATCCAGCTTCCTCTACGAGGACACACCCGATCAGCGGCAGGCGACCGCGGACGTCAAGCGCGATCTGGAGTCCCGCCACCCCATGGATCGCCTCATCTGCGGCGACGTGGGCTACGGCAAGACCGAAATCGCGATCCGCGCTGCCTTCAAGGTCGCGACGCACAGTCGCCAGGTCGCCCTGCTCGCACCCACGACGATCCTGGTCGAACAGCACCTGCACACGTTCGGTCAGCGACTGGCCGGCTATCCGGTCCGCATCGAGGCGCTCTCCCGGTTCCGCACCCCCGCCGAACAGCAGGCCATCCTCACCGCCACGGCCGCCGGGCAGGTCGACATCCTCATCGGCACGCACCGGCTCCTCGAACCCGATGTCACGTTCCGCGACCTGGGCCTCCTCGTCGTCGACGAAGAGCAGCGCTTCGGCGTCAAGCAGAAGGAACGACTCAAGGCGATCCGACAGAACGTCGACGTGCTGTCGCTGACCGCGACGCCGATCCCGCGTACACTGCACCTTTCGCTCGCCGGACTCCGTGACCTGTCCCTGCTCCAGACGCCGCCGCGCGACCGCATGCCCATCATCACCCACGTCCTGCCGTGGGTCGACGAAGTCATCGAGGATGCGATCCGCCGCGAGGTCGATCGCGGCGGTCAGATCTTCTTCGTCCACAACCGTGTCCAGACCATTGGCAGCGTCGCCGACCACCTGCGCCGGATCGTGCCCGACGTCGAACTGGATGTCGCCCACGGCCAGATGCCCAGCGCCACGCTGGAGTCCGTCATGCACCGCTTCCTCGATGGCGAAATCCGCATCCTCGTCTCGACCAGCATCATCGAGAACGGGCTGGACGTGCCGACGGCCAACACGCTGATCGTCAACCGCGCCGACCACTTCGGCCTCGCGCAGCTGTACCAGATCCGGGGTCGCGTCGGTCGCTCCCATCACCGCGCCTACTGCTACCTGCTCGTTCCCCACGGCGTGAACGAAGAAGCAGAGCGACGCCTGCGTGTCCTCGAGCATTTCACCGATCTGGGCAGCGGCTACGCCATCGCCATGAAGGACCTCGAGCAGCGTGGCACCGGCAACATCCTGGGCGCTCAGCAGTCCGGATTCGTGCACGCGGTGGGCCTCGACACCTACACCCGCCTGCTCGAGCAGACGATCCGCCGCATGCGCGAGGGCGGCGCCGAGCAGCACCCGCCCGCGGATGTGTCCGTCGAAGGCGCCGCCTTCCTGCCCGACGCCTACGTCGCGGACAGCGCCCAGAAACTCCAGCTCTACCGGCAGCTCTCCAGACTCGAATCGGTCGATCAGGTCGATCTGCTCGGCCTCGAACTCCTCGACCGGTTCGGACCGCCGCCGCCGGAGGTTGCCCGCCTCCTGCACGCCAGCCGGCTCCGCCTGCTGGGCGGACAGGTCGGCGTCGAGCGCCTGCTGCTGCGCGGCCAGAGCGCCCGCGTCACCTTCCGTGAGACCGCGCTGCCCCGCCTGACCCTGCTCCAGGACGCATTCCACGATCGCCAGATCGAGGTCGAGATCGTCCGTGCCACCCCGCTCTCGCTGATCCTGCGCGCCCGGGGCGCCGCCCCCATCGCCGACACGCTCGCCGAAGCCCTCGCCCTGCTGCTGCCGGCGCAGGTCCGGGCTGCGTGAGGGTCGACCCGGGCGGCCGGAACCCGTGGCGGCAGGAACCGGTATTCAGTACATTTCACTGTTTGTTTCGGTGTCGAGCTGCCCGGTGCAGCGCCACAGTTCCAGGAGATCCTTGATGCGCAGGATGTTCGTCTTTTTCGCCATGGCAGCCGCGACGCTCGCCGCGTGCGATGGCTTCGGCCAGGCCGTCACGTCGCACACGGACGTGGTGGCCCGGGCAGCCGGCCACGAGCTGAGCGTGAACCAGGCGGCTTCGCTCGTCGCGCCGTACCCCGATGTCCCCGCCCAGCGTGAGGTGGTCGACGCGCTCGCCAATCTCTGGGTCGACTACACGCTGCTCGCCACGGCGGCGTCCCAGGACTCCCTGTTCCGGACCGTCGATCTGGAGCCGCTGCTGCGCCCGTCCATGGACCAGTGGATGGTCTGGAAACTGCGCGAGCAGGTCATCCAGGTCGACACGACCCTGACGGACGAGCAACTGCGCGCCCTGTACGACGAGGAGGGCTTCGAGACGCAGGTGCGTGCCCGCCACATCCTGCTGCAGATGCCGATGGACGCAGCGCCGGCCGTGCGGGACAGCGTGACGCAGCTGGCGAACGACCTGCAGCGCCGCGCGAGCGGCGGCGAGGACTTCGCGACGCTCGCACGCACGTACAGCCAGGACGGCAGCGCGCAGCAGGGCGGCGACCTCGGCTTCTTCGGACGCGGCCAGATGGTTCCGGATTTCGAGAACGCGGCTTTCGCGCTGAGGCCCGGCCAAGTCAGCGGCGTGGTCCAGTCTCCCTTCGGCCTGCACATCATCAAGCTGGAGGAGCGCACGCAGACGCCGTTCGAAGAAGCGAAGGACCGATTCCGCGCCAACAAGCAGCAGGAGCGGGAAAGCGCCGCCGAGGAGTCGTACATCACGAGCCTCACCGATACCATGGCCATCGAGGTGCAGGAGGGGGCCGCGGCCAGCGCACGTGAGCTGACCCGTTCGCCGTCCACGGAACTGCGCGGACGCGTCGCGAACCGTGCCTTCGTGCGCTACAAGGGCGGTGCCGTCACGGCTGGAGAGTTCCTTGCCGTCGCCCGCACGTGGCCGGCCCAGATGCGCGGTCAGTTCGACGCCGCATCGGATGAACAGATCGCCCAGGTCCTCGAAGGTCTGGCGCGCAACGAGATTCTCGTGAACGAGGCACGCCGCAACAACCTGTCCGTGACGGAGGTCGAGGCGGACTCGCTGCGCGAGCAGATGCGGTTCAACATGCGCATCGCGGCGGTGAACGCCGGTCTGACCTCGGTGCAGCCGCAGGAGGGCGAAACGATGCATCAGGCCATCGATCGCAAGGTCACGGCGTTCATCGAAGGACTCCTCAAGGGCGAGCAGCAGGCCTATCCGCTGGGCCAGGTGAGCTTCGTGCTGCGCTCGCAGTTCAAGGGCGAGGTGTTCGAGCGCGCTTACGACGCGACGGTACAACGGATCGAAACGCAGCGGCCGCCGGAGCCGATGCCGATCCCGCCGCCCGCGACACCGCCTCCGACGACGACGACGGGCAACTAGCAGGTGTGACTCGGCGGACGGAGGCAACTTCGTCCGCCGAGTCGCATGCGCGACCGGCGGGAACTCCCACCCCGCGCGGGGATAGTACAGCGGAGTCCCGATCGGATGCTCTCGAGCCTGACCATGATGCCACAGACCGACACTGCCTGCCCACCCGGCGCGCGACGGAACCTGTCGGCGGACGGCCACCCCGGCCGCCTCCGCGGTGCCCTGCCCTTCCTGCTCACGCTGGCCGCCGCATTGATGCTGGCCACACCCGTACAGGCACAGGAAACACGGACGCCCCGCACCGAACTGTTGTCGTGGGTCCTGGCCGTGGTGGGGGACAGCGCGGTGCTGCGCGCCGACATCGACGATCAACTGGATCTGTGGCGCCAGCAGAACCGGCGCGAGCCGACACCCGACGAACTGCCGGAACTCGAGGCGCAGATCCTCGAGGACCGCATCAACGAGCTGCTCCTGCTGCAGGCCGCGCAGCGGGACACCTCGATTCACGTCGAACCGGAGGATGTGAATCGCGCCGTCGACGGCCGCATCGCGCAGGTCCAGGCTCAGTACGGCAGCGCCACAGCGCTGGAGACGGCACTGGCCCGTGAGGGCCTGACCATTCAGAGCTACCGTGAGACGCTGGCCGCGCAGACACGCCGCGAGATGTACGTGCAGGCGTACATGAACAAGGTCCGGCGCAATCGCAGGCCGCCGCCGGTGACGGATGCCGAGATCCGTGAGTACTTCACGGCCGCGGCGGCACAGAACCAGGTGCCACAGGTTCCGCCCACCATCGTCTTCGAGCAGGTGGTGATCCCGATCAAGGCCTCCGATTCGGCGGTCGCGATCGCGCGCCAGAAGGCGGATTCCATCCTCACCCTGATCCGGGTCGAGCGACAGGACTTCGCGCAGCTGGCGCGCCGGTTCTCCGAAGATCCGGGCAGCCGTGACCTCGGCGGCGATGTCGGCTGGTTCCGGCCGGGCAGCGGTTTCGTCGCCGAATTCGAGCGGGCGGCCTACCTGCTGCGCCCCAATGACGTCAGCGAACCGACCCTGAGTGCCGTCGGCTTCCATCTGATCAAGGTCGATGCCGTGCGCGGTCCGGAACGCAAGGCACGCCACATCCTCATCCGGCCCGTCATCACCGAGGCCGACGCGCAGCGGGCGCGCGCCGTCGCCGATACCGTGCTCGCCCGGCTGCGCGCCGGGGCGCGCGCCGACTCGTTGCGCCGGACCTACGGCGACCCGGACGAGCGCACACGCGTGGGCCCCATTCCGCGCGACAGCCTGCCGGGCCAGTACGCCGCGGCGCTCGCGGGGCTGCAGCGCGGCGATCTCGCGGGTCCGTTCCAGCTCGAGGGCGGTGTTCCGCAGTGGGTCGTTGCACGCATCGTGGAGACGAACCCCGCGCGGCCCGCCACAGTCGAGGATTATCGCGACTTCATCCGCCAGCAGATCGCGCAGGGTAAACTCTACGAGGAGATCCTCGGCGAGCTGCGCCGTCGCACCTACATCGACATTCGCAGACCGCCCGGCGAACCGGGCCGCTGACGCGGCCGTGTCGCACGCCGACGCCCCTGCCCCGCCCGTTCTGGCCGTCACGCTCGGCGATCCGGCCGGCATCGGCCCGGAGGTCGCCGCGGCCGCGCTGCGCCAGGCCGGCGCGCTCGACCCGGCACCGGAACTGGTCGTCGTGGGCCCCACCGGAACGGTGGCGGACGGGACCGCCACGAGGTTCGAGGCCGTGGGACACTGGGACGGCGATGCCGGCCAGGCCGGCACGCTCGCGTACCGCGCGATCGAGCGGGCGGCCCGGATGGCCCTGGACGGCCTCGTGGACGGCATTGTCACGGGCCCCATCGACAAGGCCGCCCTGAACGCAGCCGGCCACGCCTGGCCCGGGCACACGGAACTGCTCGCCGCCTTGAGCGGCGTGACCGATGTGTCGATGATGATGTGCGCGGAAACGACGCTGCTCGGCGGCCCGCTGCGCGTCGTTCTGGCGACGACGCACGTGCCCCTGGCCGCGGTGCCCGGCCTGCTCAGCGCTGACCTGCTCATCCGGCAGAGCCGTATCGCGGCGGCCGCATTGCGTGACGCCTGGGGCATCGCCGCGCCACGGATCGCGCTGTGCGCGTTCAACCCGCACGCGTCGGACGGCGGTCTTTTCGGCGACGAGGAAGCCAGAGTCTATGCACCTGCACTCGCCGCCCTGCGGCAGGAGGGTCTGGACGTGGACGGTCCGCTGCCGGCAGACACGGTCTTCCTGCGCGCTGCACAGGGTGCATTCGACGCGGTGATCGCACCTTATCACGACGTCGGCATGGCTGCATTCAAGACCGTCTCCTTCGGTCGCGGCGCCAACGTGACACTGGGACTGCCGTTCGTCCGTACGTCTCCGGACCATGGCACGGCACGGGACATCGCCGGCCGCGGGCAGGCCGACGCCTCGAGCATGATCACGGCAATCGGGCTGGCGGCCAGGCTCGCCGTCCGGCAGCGCGCGCGGAGTGTGACGCCATGATCCGGCTCGTGCAGGTCCGCATGGAATACACACGCGGCGTGGCGCTGGACGACGTCTCCTTCGAGCTGCGCAAGGGCGAACTGTGCTTTCTCACCGGACACAGCGGGGCCGGCAAGTCCACCGTCATGCGACTGATCCACATGGCGGAGCGCCCGACCAGCGGCGAAGTGCGCGTGAGTGGCTACTCGTCCTCGACGATCCGCCCGCGCGAGATCGCGATGCTGCGTCGCAAGATCGGTTTCGTATTCCAGGATTTCCGGCTGCTGCCCGATCGCTCCGCGGCGGCCAACGTGGCGTTCGCTCTCGAAGTCACGGGCACGCGACGGCCTGCCGTCATCCGGTCGAAGGTCAATCGTCTGCTCACGCATGTCGGGCTGGCGGCGAAACAGATGGCGCTGCCCGCGGAGTTGTCCGGGGGGGAGCAGCAGCGCGTGGCGATCGCCCGCGCGCTGGCGCACGACCCCCTCGTGCTGCTCGCGGACGAGCCGACCGGCAACCTCGATGAGCGGGCCACGAACGGCGTCTTCGAGCTGATCCGGGAGATCAATACGGCCGGTACCGCGGTGCTCTTCGCGACGCACAACCTCGAACTCGTGCGGCGGCATCCGGAGATCCGCGTCATCGAACTGGCGCACGGGCGCGTGGTGTTCGACTCGGCGAACAACGGAGGCGACTGACGATGCCCTACGCCCTCCGCGAATCCGTCCGCGCGTTCCGCCGAGCCCCCATCCTGGCCTTCCTCTCGGCCGCCATGATCGCACTGTCCCTGTTCCTGGTCGGCCTCTTCGGTGTGGCCGCATGGAACGTGCGCCAGGTGCTGGACCGTGTGGAGTCGCGCGTCGAGGTGATGGCGTACCTGCGTGACGACGCGGATCCGGAGGCCGTCACGATCGCGCAATCCGACATCGCCGGCTATCCCGAGGTACGAGAGGTCAATTACGTATCCAGGGAGCATGCGCTCCTCAAGGCGCGTGAAGAACTGCCCGAGTTCGCAGCCGTGTTCGGCGACCTGGAAACGAATCCGCTGCCGGCATCGCTCGAGATCCTGCTCAAGCCCAACCAGACGGGGCCGGAGGCGGTCGAGGCGGTGGCGGAACGGCTGCAGGCGTACCCGTTCGTCGAAGATGTGCGCTACGGAAGCGAGTGGCTGGACAAGGTCTACCTGCTGCGCCGCGTGGCCGCGGCCACCACGCTCGCGCTGGGCAGCGCGTTCGCCGTCGTGGCGGCGCTGATCATCGGCGCAGCGATCCGCATGGCCATCTACGCGCGCCGGGACGAGATCATCATCATGCGGCTGGTCGGGGCCACGGAGAGTTTCGTGCGCAGACCGTTCCTCGTGGAAGGTCTGATCACCGGCCTGGTCGGTGGCCTGATCGCGCTGGCCGCCACGCGGCTTGCCTTCTCGATCACGTCGGGCGCGCTTTTCGAGATCGAGTGGATGCCGCTCGAATGGGTGCTGGGCGGACTCATCGCCGGCTCTCTCATGGGCGTTCTGGCGAGCGCGATCGCCGTGCGCCGCTACCTGAAGGTGGTGTGAATGGCCACCCACCCGCCGACCGGCCGGCCCGCGCACGCGCGCGTGCTCATCGCCGTCGCCGCGCTGCTCGCGACCGCAGCGCCACTGACGGCACAGTCGGCCGTCCAGCGGGATCTGCGCGCCAGCCAGCTGCGCCTCGACTCGATCCGCCAGGAACGTGAACGGTTGCAGCGGGAGATGCAGTCCCTGCAGTCGCGCGTACGCGACGCATCGCGCGACCTGGTCAACATCGGCCGGCAACGGACGACCTCAGCCAGCGCACTCCAGGAGCTGGATTTCCAGAGCGCGATCATCCAGACCAATGTCGAAAACACCCGCATGGAACTGGAGGCCACGCAGCAGCGGCTGGCCGAGCGGACATTCGCTCTGCGCCAGCGACTGCGCTCGATCTACAAGCGCGGATCCCTTCACACGGTCCGCGTGCTGTTCAGCGCGGAAAACTTCGGTGACTTGCTGACGCGCTACAAATACCTGCACCGCATGGCGCAGTACGATCGCCTCGTCGTCGAGGACGTGCGCAGGATGGGCAACAGCCTGGCCCTGCAGGAGCAGGATCTGCAGATGGCGCTCGGCCAGCTCGATCGGCTGCGCGGTGAGAAGAGCGACGAGTTGTCCGAACTGCAGCGTCTCGAGCAGCAGAGCCGACGCGCGCTCAACGACGTACGCCGCCTCGAGTCGCGGACGGCAGACCGCATCGAGTCCGCCGCCCGCGACGAGTCCCGTCTGGTGGGCATCATCGAGCGACTCGAGCGGGATCGCATCGAGGAGGAACGGCGCCGGGCCCGGGGCGGCGAGGCTGCGGCGCCAGCGACCATCACGACGCGCGATCTGGGCACACTCGCGTGGCCTGTCGATGGACAGCTCATCTACCGGTTCGGTCCGGATCGAAAACCGAACGGCATCACGCTGATCAACAACGGCATCGGGATCGCCGCGCCCGCGGGCACGCCGGTCCTTGCCGTCGAAGGGGGCACGGTGTCCCACGCCGGGCCGTTCGAAGGGTACGGCGCCATGGTCATGCTCAACCACGGCGGCGGTTATTACACGCTGTACATGTACTTGCGGTCCGTGAGCGTAACCGAGGGCGGGACGGTCGCGCCGGGTCAGGTGATCGGCCTCGTCGGCGGGGAGCAGACGCCCGAGGGTCCGCACCTCGAGTTCCAGGTGCGCGCACCGCTCCGGGGCACGATTCCGGAGCCCGTCGACCCGTTGAACTGGCTGCGCTCGCGAGGCGGCCGTTGAGCGGCCTGGCTCCCCTCGTCGGCCACGAGGTCGAGCGGCGGGCACTGGCGCGCGCGCACGCCGCCGGCGTGCTCCCGCCCGCGCTGCTGTTCCACGGCGCCCCGGGCATCGGCAAACAACGGCTCGCACTCTGGCTCGGGCAGCTGCTGCTGTGCGATCATCCATCGAGCGAGGGACCGTGCGGCGCGTGCAAGGCGTGCGGCCTCTGCCGGCGCATCGAGCATCCGGACCTGCACTGGTTCTTCCCGCTGCCGCGGCCGAAAGGGACGAGTTCGGACCGGCTCGGTGACGCCCTCGAGGACGCGCGCGCCGGCGAACTCGAGGCGCGACGGGCCGATCCATGGTACACCTCCGCGACCGCCGAACTGGTCGGCATATTCCTCGCCCACGCCCAGGTCATCCGGCGCCTCGCCGCGAGCCGCCCGGCAATGGCCCGGCGACAGATCTTCATCGTCGGGGACGCCGAGCTGCTCGTTTCACAGGAGGCAAGCCCGGAGGCGGCGAACGCATTGCTCAAACTGCTCGAAGAGCCGTCAGCCCACACGACGATGATCGTCACTTCGAGCGAGCCTGAGGCGTTGCTCCCGACGATCCGTTCGCGGCTGTCGGGGTTCCGGCTGCGCCCGCTTCCGATCGAGACGGTGGCGCAGCTTCTGGTTGAGGTGCGTGGGCTGCCGCAGGACCGGGCGGGGCTCGTCGCCCGACTCGCTGAAGGCTCGATCGGCACGGCGCTCGCCTTCGTGACCGCGGACGGCGAGGCCGGGCCGTACGAGGAGGCCCGCGCATCGGCGCGCGACTGGCTGGAGGCCGCTTGCAGTCCCGATCGCGCGTCCCGCTACGAGGCGGGTCTGACCCAATCTCCAGCCGGTGCGCGCGGCGGCTTCAGCGTCACGCTGCGCTTCTTCATCCTCTGGCTGCGCGACCTGGCGGCGGTTGCGAACGGCGCCGAAGAGCTCGTTCTGAACACCGACGGTCTCCACCGCCTGCGTCACCTGGCCGCACGCTGCCCGGGCGCGGCCTCCGGCAGCGCCGCTGCGGTCCAGGACGCCGAGGCCGCATTGCAGCAGACGCAGTGGAACGTCAATCCGCAGCTGGTCGTGGTCACCCTGCTGCGGACCATCGCCGGCCGCCTTGCCGATGGTCATGCGCCAGGCCCGGCCGGGCTGGCGCCACGGCCGGCCTGAGCGGGCGACACGGCCAGACGCGGGCTACGAGGGAGGTCCAACGTGACCGACAACAGCGAGCGGCGCGGACCAGGTCGGCTCACCCACGCCGATGAGGCCGGCCGACCCCGCATGGTGGATGTCACCGACAAGCCCGAGTCCGAACGCGTGGCCATTGCGGAGGGCGTGCTGCGCATGCAGCCGGAAACCCTCCGCCGGCTCATGGAAGGCACCACGCCCAAAGGCGACCCGCTGACCGTGGCGCGGATCGCGGGGATCCAGGCGGCCAAGCAGACAGCCCAGCTCATCCCGCTCTGTCACCCGCTCCGGTTGTCGAACGTGGCGGTGGACGTGGAAGCCGACGCGGCCCTGCCGGGTGTACGGGCGACCGCGACCGTCCGCATGCGCGGCGCGACGGGCGTGGAGATGGAGGCACTCACGGCCGTCGCCGTCGCCCTGCTCACCGCCTACGACATGCTGAAGGGCGTCGAAAAGGGGATGGTGATCGAACACATCCGCCTGCTCCGCAAGGAAGGCGGGCGGAGCGGCGTCTGGTCCGCTGACGAGCAGGAACGCGACGTCAGTCGCGGTGGCGGATGATCAGCCGGTCTCCGGGCTTGATCACGCTGCTCACCGTCAACGAGTTCCACTCCAGCAGATCGCGCGGGGCCACACCCTGACGGCGCGCGATCGACCAGATGGAGTCGCCCGGCCGAACCGAGTAGTGCGTCACCCGCGGCGTGGACGATGCCACGTTCGTCACCGCACGCGCGGAAGATGACGATGAAGCGGAGACACGGCGGTTCTGCGCTGGGATGCGGATGCGCTGGCCGATCTGGATGCGGCTGGGCCGCGTGATCCCGTTCGCCTCCTGCAGCGTCGCAACGCTCACGCCGTACAGGCCGGCGATACCCGAGAGCGTCTCGCCTCGCTTCACGATGTGGTCGCGCTGCAGGACGCGCTTGTCCGGCGGGATCTCGGCGTATGCCAGGGCGAACGTCTCGGCCCGACCGCCGGGCAGGACCACTTTGGCCGTCTGCCGCGGCGGCGTCATACCGCGGTAGTACTTGGCGTTCAGGGCGGCGACCTGGGCGAGTTCGACGCCAGCCGCTTCTGCGATCACCTCGAGATCCGTCGCGTCCGGCACCTCGACCGTATCGACGGCAAGCGGCTCGAGCGGAACGATGTGGTCGAACTGGAACAGCGCGCGGTTGCGTGCGATGACCGTGGCCGCGATCAGCTTCGGAACGTAGTTCCGTGTTTCCGCGGGCAGGATGCTGTGGATGCTCCAGAACAGCGAATCGTGCCCGCGCGCACCGCCCACCTGCCGACTGAGCGCACGTTCGACCCGCCCGGCTCCACTGTTGTAGGCCGCGGCGGCCAGGTACCAGCTGCCGAAGCGCCGATACAGCCCTTCCAGATGGTTCAGCGCCGCCTCCGTCGCGAGGACGGGGTCGCGACGCTCGTCGATGAACTCGCTGATCGTCAGCTTCTCGATGCGGGCCGTGCCCGCGATGAACTGCCACAGGCCGATGGCGTTGGCGCTGGACCGCGCCACGACGGAGAAGCCGCTTTCGATCAGGGCCAGGTAGAGCAACTCGGAAGGCAGTCCCCGGGCCGTGAGCCGGGAGTTGATCATCTCCTCGAAAAGGCCCTGCCGCTCCAGGTAACGCCCGAAACGCTCGCGTTCGCGCCCGGTGAACAGATCGATCCAGGTCTGGACCTGATCGTTCAACTCCATGGACATGTCGTAGCCGGAAAGATCGATGCCGCCGGGCAGCGGGCCATCGCCCTTGAGCGGCCCCGGATCGACGTCCTCGAACGGCGCGGGTTCGAAGTGGATGATGGCGACATCGTCGATGCCGGCCACTTCGACGACGGGGGCCTCGACCTCGGCCACGTCGCGCACGGGCGGCGCGGGGATCAGCGTCTGCCGGGGTGCACAGGCGGCGACCAGCGCCAGAGCAGCGAGCATCGGGAACCTGAGCTTCATGTCGCTTACCTCGTCGCGAGGACGTTGCCGAGCACGCGATTCAGGGCGTGCATGACGGCGAGCGCCGAGGCCCGCCACAGATCGTTCCCGATCACGACCGCACCCACCAACCGCTGGGATCCCGGACCGGACCGGTTGAGCGACACCACCATCAACTCGGCGTCGAAGACGCGGACCCGTTTGATGCCCGCGAGCCGGGCGTCGAGCGGGGCTCGCGTTGCCCGCTCGATCGCGTCGATCGTAGCAAGCGCCGCCGTACGCAACTCCAGGACTTCGCCCTTCTCCCCGACCGCTTCCCCGACCACCTCCATGTCCGCCCACTGCAGGGTGACGCGGAACAGCACCCTGACTTCCGGCCGCTCGAGGCGCTCGGCCCGTTTGAAACGAAGTCGGGCCTCCCGCCTGGCCGTCGGGCGGAGCACCGTCCGAACGGGCAGCTGAAATCCCGCGGGCGCACACTCGAGGAGCCGTGCGGCGGCTCGATCCGCCACGGCCGGTGCATCGCTGCCCGGCACGCAGACCAGCCAGACCGCTTCATCCCCGACGGCGACGTCCTCGACGCCCGGGATGGCCCGCAACGCGTCACGCAGGGCGTCAATCGAGACGCGGTCGGCTGCCGATGCGGTCATCGTCCGTCACGTCCTCGCCCGTTCCGTGCCCGCGGGCGGATGACTGACACGAAAACGCCCCGAGTCATGGATGTCAAGTCTCGGCACGGGCTTCCGGGCCCTAGAGGTGGTAGTTCGGGGCCTCGCGCGTGATCGCCACGTCATGGGGGTGTGACTCGCGCAGCCCGCCCATCGTGATCGGCATGAACTTCGCCTTCGTCCTCAAGTCCGCAATCGTCCGGCAGCCGAGGTACCCCATCCCGCTGCGGAGACCACCGGTGAGCTGGAAGATGACGTCGGAGGCGGGACCCTTGTAGGGCACCCGACCTTCGATGCCTTCCGGCACGAACTTGCGCGCTTCCAGGACCTCCTCCTGGAAGTATCGGTCGGCCGAGCCCTGTTCCATTGCGGAGAGCGAGCCCATCCCCCGGACCGTCTTGAACCGCCGGCCCTCGAGCAGAAAGCTCTCGCCCGGGCTTTCCTCCGTCCCGGCCAGGAGCGAGCCCATCATGACGGTGGCGGCGCCGGCCGCCACCGCCTTGACGATGTCCCCGGAGTAGCGGATCCCGCCGTCCGCGATCACGGGGATCTCGTCCCGGACGCCTTCGACCGCATCGAGCACCGCCGTCAGCTGCGGCACGCCGACGCCGGTCACCACGCGGGTCGTGCAGATGCTGCCGGGGCCGATGCCGACCTTGACGGCGCTGGCCCCGCGCTCGGCCAGGGCGCGGGCGCCGGCCGCGGTTCCAACATTGCCCGCCACGATCTGGGCGTCCGGGAATCGGGACCGCGTCCGCGCCAGCGCCTCCAGCACGCCGTGGGAATGGCCGTGGGCGGTGTCGATGACGAGCACATCGCAGCCGGCATCGAGGAGCGCGGCCGCGCGATCCAGATCCGTTGCGCCCGTGCCGATGGCCGCGCCGACGCGGAGCCGGCCGTGCTCGTCCTTGCTCGCGTTCGGGAACTGGCGCCGCTTGAAAATGTCCTTGACCGTGATCAGCCCGCGCAGCCGTCCGTCGCTGTCGACCACAGGCAGCTTCTCGATCCGCTCCCTGTGCAGCACGCGCTCCGCCTCATCCAGCGACGTCCCCACGGGCGCCGTGACCAGGCCCTCGCGCGTCATGACGAGTTCAATGGGCCGGTCCAGCTCGGTCTCGAACTGCAGGTCGCGGTTCGTGAGGATCCCCAGCAGGAAACCTCCGCCGTCCACGATCGGCACCCCACTGATCGCGTACCGCTGCATGAGCCGCAGCGCATCGCGCAGCGTCCGGTCCGGCGTGAGCGTGATCGGATTGAGGATCATCCCGCTCTCCGACCGTTTCACGCGATCGACCTCGGACGCGTGCCTGTCGATCGTCATGTTCTTGTGGATGATGCCGATGCCCCCTTCCCTCGCCATCGCGATCGCCATGTGCGCCTCCGTGACCGTGTCCATGGCTGCGGAAACGAGCGGCATCGACAGGTGGATCGCGCGGGTCAGCACCGTCGCCGTGGACGTCTCGCGCGGGTGCACTTCCGAGTAATCGGGGACGAGCAGTACGTCGTCGAAGGTCAGCCCGGCGGGCACGAAGCGCGCGTCTTTCGATTCGGTCATGGTCCGGGGCGGGAAAACGTTGCGCCCGCGAACCGGTCCCGTGCCGACGCACGGATGGCCTCGCGGGCGCTCGAACTGAGGTCGGACGCCTCATTTCGTCTATCCATGCGGGATTGTAGAGACCGGCTCTCGCCGGTGTCAAGCGTCAGCCGGCCCGGCGCACCGTGCGGGAGAGGACGCGACGGATCGGGCCGGGCAGCAGACTGCCCACCGTGTCCGCCTGCTCGACCAGGTAGCCCAGCTCGCGAGGATCACCGTCCCAGTGCTCCAGCAGCACGTCGGGGCCGGCGTTCGAAAGGAGACGGCGCAACGAAAGCCCCACCAGGAACACGTCATCCACCAGCCCGAGCATCCACAGGAAGTCCGGCACCAGGTCCGCCGGAGCAACCACGTAGAGCAGAACGAAGGCGAACAGCGCCTTGTCGATGCCGGCGACGCGCGGGTCCCGGAACAGCCGGGCGAAGAGCCGGACGAAGTTGGGCAGGTTACTGATCATCGCGCGGGCGATCGCACGCCCGCGGTTCCGGCGCTTGCGCCGGCGGCGCCGCCGGATCACGAAGTCCCCGCCTGCCCGTCGGGAGCGCCGCTGCGCCCCGGTTCGGTCCCCGGCCGGGCCGGGCGCGCCGGTGGCGCCGGGCCCGTGACCTCATCCATCAGCTCCCGCCCGGTGTCCGCCACGGTCTGGATCACCCGCCGGGCCGTCCCGACCAGCCCGACCGTCCCGCTGATGACCTTGGGGGCCACGTTGCGGACCCGCATCCCGTCCTCGAGGCGCTCCGCGAAGCGCTGCAACGCGTCCGGCTTTACTGCCATTCCGGCCGCATACTTCAGCTCGAGAAACTCGATGTAGTCCAGCACCTGGTACAACTGGGCCTCCGGCAACACTTCCAGCTTGCGGAGGATCCGCTCGCGCAGGAGATCATGCATTGGAATCGGTTCCTTTCCTCGGGACGCACCCGCATCCCCGCCCGCAAGATAACGTCGGTCCGCGGCCGCCGAAACGAGCGCCCGCGACGCTCCCTACGCCCCATGGGCCGGGGCAGTTGCAGACCCGCACCGCGCCCTCTACTGTGTCACGCATGGCCTTCCTTCCCCTGCGGCGTGTGCCGCTGCCCGATGCGACGCGCGCCCGGAACACCGCCTGGCTCGACGGGATCGCGAGCCGGCTCGACGACCCGGCCTGCGACCGCTCGGAACTGTGCCGCGAGGTCCTCACGGATCTCTGGTTCCCCGGCCTCAGCGGTGTGGATCCGGCGACGCTCGAGCCGGGCGCACGGATCGTGCTGGATCAGCTGGATCCGCGCAACGTGACGCTGGAGCCCGAGTACTATGCGGATGTGGACGCCGAGCGTTTTGCCCGCGTCAAGCCGCTGCTCTGGTTGTGGGAGATGTTCGACAAGAGTCCGGCCGGCGAGAACATCGACCTCGGTGTCCGCTTCCGCCGCATCCTCGCGCGCCACATCTTCGCCCGCTGTGGCCGCAATTTCAAATGCTTCCAGTTCGTGAAATTCTCGTTCGGCTACAACATGGATGTGGGCGACAACGTGGTGGTGCACCGCTGCGTCCTGCTCGATGACCGGGGCGGGATCGTGCTGAGCGATGGGAGCTCCGTCGCGGACTACGCCAACGTGTACAGCCACTCCCACGACCTGGGCGACCAGCGGATCGTCGACAGTCCCGTAACCGTATTGGGACCGGGCGCGCGGGTCACGTACCACGCCACCGTGCTGGCCGGCACGCGCCTCGAGGCGGACTCCATGCTGGGCGCGCTGGCCGTCGCAACCAGGGACGTGCCAGCCGGCGAGGTGGCGCTGGGCATTCCTGCCCGGCCTCGGCTGCGCAAGCCGGCCGTCGAAGACCGGCCGAAGAACCCCCGGACCGTCGACCCGCTCGCGGACGAATCCGCCGGCTGAAGCCCGGCTTCAGCTCTCGCGTTCCTCGTACTCCTCCTTCAGCATCGCGACCACGGCCGGGTCCGCCAGCGTCGTCGTGTCCCCCAGGGCACGCCCTTCCGCGATGTCCCTGAGCAGCCGCCGCATGATCTTCCCGGACCGCGTCTTGGGCAGATCGGCAGCGAACAGCACATCGTCAGGCCGCGCGATCGGCCCGATCTTCCGCGCGACGTGTTCACGGAGTTCCGAACGCAGCGCATCGCTCGGCTGCGCCGACTCCTTGACCGTCACGAACGCGGCGATCGCCTGGCCCTTGAGCGCGTCCGAACGACCTACCACGGCGGCCTCGGCGACGAGGGGGTGATCCACCAGCGCACTCTCCACCTCCATCGTCCCGATGCGGTGACCCGCCACGTTCAACACGTCGTCCACCCGACCCAGGATCCAGTAGAACCCGTCGGCCTCACGCTTCGCGCCGTCGCCCGGGAAGTAGATGCCTTCCCACTTCGACCAGTAGGTCTTGCGATACCGTTCATCATCGCCCCAGATCGTGCGCAGCATTCCGGGCCACGGCCGCGTGATCGCCAGGTAGCCGGCGTTCACCTCTTCGCCATCTTCGTTCAGCACGGCCGCAGAAATCCCCGGGAACGGCACCGTCGCGCTGCCCGGGCGCGTCGTGACGAGCGCCGGCAGCGGTGTGATCATGATCCCGCCCGTCTCCGTCTGCCACCACGTATCGACGATCGGACAGCGCTCGTGGCCGATGTTCTCGTGATACCACATCCACGCTTCGGGATTGATCGGCTCCCCAACCGTGCCCAGGAGCCGGAGCGTTGACAGATCGTATTTCGCCGGCCACTCGGTACCCCAGCGCATGAACGCACGGATGGCCGTCGGCGCCGTGTAGAAGATCGTGACGCGGTGCCGCTGCACCAGGTCCCAGAACCGGCCCCGATCCGGCCAGTCCGGCGCACCCTCGTACATCACGACGGTCGCACCATTCGCGAGCGGACCGTACACGATGTAGCTGTGCCCCGTGACCCAGCCCACGTCCGCCGTGCACCAGAAGACGTCCTCTTCGTGCAGGTCGAAAACCAGCCGGGTCGTCGTGTAGACGTGCGTCAGATAACCGCCCGTGGTGTGCACGACGCCCTTCGGCTTCCCCGTCGTGCCGGACGTGTACAGAATGAAGAGCACGTCCTCAGCGTCCATCGATTCGGCCTCGCATTCCGACGAGGCTTCCTGCACGATCTCGTGGTACCAGTGGTCACGCCCCGGACGCATCACGACCGGCGCCTCCAGACCGCCACCGCGCTTCACGACGACGACGGACCGCACGGACGGCGCGCCCTCCACCGCGACATCCGCACTTTCTTTCAGCGCCACGACCTTGCCGCGCCGGTACCCGCCGTCCGCAGTGATCAGCACGCGCGCCTCCGCGTCGACCAGCCGGTCGCGCAGACTCTCCGCCGAGAATCCGCCGAACACCACCGAGTGCACTGCCCCGATGCGCGCGCAGGCGAGCATCGCGATCGCCGCCTCCGGGATCATCGGCAGATAGATGCCCACACGGTCGCCCGGCTCCACACCGAGGCCCTTCAGCGCGTTCGCGAAGCGCGCCACCTCCAGCGCCAGCTCCCCGTACGTGTACGCCCGCCGATCTTCCGGCTCGCCCTCCCAGAGCAGCGCGATCTTGTCCCGCCGCGGCCCCGCCAGGTGACGGTCCAGACAGTTCCAGGCCACATTGAGACGACCGCCCGTGAACCACTTCGCATGTGGCGGGGACCACTCCAGCACTCGCGTCCACGGCTCGAACCAGTCGAGTTCCCGCGCCCAGTCCGCCCAGAACGCCTCCGGATCCGCCGCCCCACGGCCGTAGATCTCCGCGTCCGACGCGTTCGCCCTCGACCGGAACTCGAGGGAGGGCGGGAAGCGTCGCTCCTCCTGGAGCAGGGCTTCGAGCGGAGTCTCTTTGCCAGCCATTGCGGTGCTCTCCTTGTCGTGGCGTCGGAGCCATCTTAGACGGCACCGGACATCAGCGGCAACGCCCGCCCCCGGCCGGTTCGCCTCCCTCCGCCCCGTCCCCTCCACGGCTGGTGCGCACCCTTGACGGCGGCGAGAATTAGGATATACTAAAAATGGAATTTGGACCCAAGAGATCGGGCTATGCTGTCCACCCACGTCGAGGATTACCTGAAGGCGATCTTCCACCTGAGCCGGGGCGGCCAGGTGGCGGCGACATCCGCCATCGCGGCGCGGCTGAAGCTGACGCCGGGGACGGTGACGGGCATGCTGCGGCGGCTGTCGGAGCGGGGTCTGGTGGAGCACGAGCCGTACCACGGGACGCGCCTGACGCCGGCCGGGGAGGACGACGCGCTGCGACTGGTGCGGCGCCACCGGGTGCTGGAGTCGTACCTGGTGGGGCAACTGGGTTACGGCTGGGACCGGGTGCATGACGAGGCGGACCGGCTGGAGCATGCGGTTTCGGACGAGCTGATCGAGCGGATGGCCACGCGGCTGGGCGCCCCGGAGCGGGATCCGCACGGCGCGCCGATCCCGGTGCCGGGCCAGCCGTTCACGGACCCGGGATACCCGACGCTGGCGGAGATGGGGGCGGGCGAAATGGCGGTGCTTCGGCAGGTGCCGGACGAGGACGCGGACGCGCTGCGATACCTGGCGGCGATGGGCCTGACGCCCGGTGCGGAGCTGGAGGTGCTGGAGCGCGCCCCGTTCCGGGGCCCCCTGCGGGTGCTGGTGGACGGGCGCGAGCGGCACGTCGGCGTGGAGCTGTCCTGCCATCTGCGGGTCGAACCGGTTCCGATGACCATGCGCGCGCCGCGATCGGCGCGGCGGGAGCGGGAGGACAGGAAACATGAGTGACGAGCGGGAGGGCGGCGCGAAGCATGCGGCGGAGGCATCGGGTTCCCTGTCGCGGCGCGAGGTGCTGCGGGTGGGCGCGCTGGGCGCGGCCGGCCTGGCAGCGGCAGGCGGCGCGCTGGGCATGAAGCGGGCGGGCCCGGGGCCAGCCAGTGCGGGGGCGGGCATGCACGGCGGCCACGAGCTGGCCATGCCGGTGGCACACCCGCGCGTGGTCGGCTTCGACCCGGGCGCGTTTCTCACGCACTTCGACACGGGTCGGGTCTCGACGCTGCCTTCGGGACAGACGTTGCGGGAGTACGAACTGGTGGCGACGGACGGCGAGATCGAAGTCGCGCCGGGCGTGTTCTTCCCTGCCTGGATGTACAACGGCTCGGTGCCCGGTCCGACGCTGCGCTGCACGGAGGGGGACCGGGTGCGCGTGCGGTTCGTGAACCAGGGTTCTCATCCCCACACGATCCACTTCCACGGCATCCATGCGGCGAACATGGACGGTGTGTTCGAGATCATCCAGCCGGGCGGAAGCTATGTGTACGACTTCGATGCGGAGCCTTACGGCCTGCACCTCTACCATTGTCACGCCATGCCGCTCAAGCGGCACATCCACAAGGGGCTGTACGGCACCTTCCTGATCGATCCGCCGGCCGGCCGCGCGCCGGCGCACGAGATGGTGATGGTGATGAACGGCTTCGACACGAACTTCGACGGCGAGAATGAGGTCTATGCGGTGAACACCGTCGGCTTCCATTACCAGGCGCAGCCGATCCGGCTGCGTCAACACGAGCTCAACCGCGTGTATCTGATCAACATCACGGAGTTCGACCTGATCAACTCCTTCCATCTGCACGGCAATTTCTTCCAGCTGTACCGCACCGGCACGACGCTCACGCCGACGGAGTTCACGGACGTGGTGATGCTGTGTCAGGGGGAGCGCGCCATCCTCGAGTTCACCTACAAGCACACGGGCCGGTTCATGTTCCACGCCCACCAGAGCGAGTTCGCGGAGCTGGGCTGGACCGGCATCTTCGAGGTGGAGGAGGCCCCGTATGCCTGATGGGCCGGCGCCGGCCACCGCCGAAGCACCCGATCAGGCAGACGCGGCACGGCCGGGCGCGCCGGGCGGCTCCGGCACGTGGTTGAAGGGGACGTTGCCGCTCATCCTGCTGGCGGCGCTGGTCCTCGTGTTCCTGCGCTTCGGACCGGTCGGCGTATTCCGCGCCAACTTCCCTCCGATCGAAGAGCTGACCATCGAACGCATCACGATGCCGCGCGAAGGCGAGCTGCGCGTCCGGGTCGTGAATGGCGGTCCCGAGCCGGTGACGATCGCGCAGACGCTGGTCGACGACGCGGTTTGGACGCACACGATCGACGGCGATCCGACGGTCGGCCGACTGCAACGCCGCACGCTCGACATTCCCTATCCGTGGGTGGCCGGTGAGCCGCACGTCGTCACGATCGTGACGCGCACCGGGCTGACGTTCAGCGCGACCGTCGCCGTGGCGACGCTGACGCCCGCGCCCGATGCCCGCTACCTGGCGACGTTCGCGATGCTGGGCGTGTACGTGGGCGTGATCCCGGTCTTCCTCGGGCTGCTCTGGCTGCCGTTTCTGCGCTCGATCGGCCGCCGCTGGATCGACTTCTTCCTGAGTCTGACGGTCGGACTGCTCGTGTTCCTGGGTGTGGACGCGCTCGCCGAGGCCCTCGACCTGGCGGCGGCACTTCCCGGCGCCTATCAGGGACCGGGACTCGTGCTTCTCGGCGTGCTGGGCACGCCCCTCGCCATCGCCATGGCTTCCGGACCGCGCGCCGTCCCGCCCGGGCCGCTCGGGGTCTCGACCCTCATCGCCGTCGCCATCGGGCTGCACAACCTGGGCGAAGGCCTGGCCATAGGCTCGGCCTACGCGAGCGGATCGATCGCCCTCGGCACGTTCCTCGTGCTGGGCTTCCTCCTGCACAACACGACCGAGGGTCTGGGCATCGTCGCGCCGCTCGCACGCGAACGGCCTCGCCTCCTCCACCTGGTGATCCTGGGCGCCGTCGCCGGCGTGCCCACCATCCTGGGGACGTGGATCGGCGGATTCACCTACTCGCCTCTCTGGACGACGCTTTTCCTGGCCATCGGCGCGGGCGCCGTCGCGCAGGTCGTCCTCGTCCTGTGGAAGCACTTCGCGCGCGCCGATGGGCTGGCCGCCCCGCTGAACGCGGCCGGCCTGCTGCTCGGACTCCTCGTGATGTACGGGACCGGCCTGCTCGTCGCGGCTTGAGTACGTGACACCACCTGCCGGCAACGCGGCCCGGCGGGACGTTGATGGATTCCGCCAATCCCGGTATTTTCATAGGCTGTGATGCTGGACTGTTCCGGCGCCCGGCGAGAGGTCGCGCCAACATCGCGAGCCGGGCCCGGGTGCCGAGGGCGTCCAACTTGCACCAGGCGGGGAACGGGGAATGAGCAAGAAACTGACGAAGAAACAGCTCGAGCATCTGCAGAAGCGGCTGCTCCGGGAGCGGGACCGGGCGCTCCGGGCGCTGGGTCAGTTCGACGAACAGGCCAAACAGTCGGCCGAGCAGAACGACTCGGATTCGTACTCCTATTCCGACCACATGGCCGACCTGGGCACGGATGCGATGGAGCGCGAGAAGATGCTGCTGTTCGCATCGAAAGAGGGCCGTTACCTCTACCGCATTGCCGAAGCCCTGCGCCGCCTGTACCGGGATCCGGACCAGTTCGGTATCTGCCACAGCTGCGGGACACTGGTCGACTTCGAGCGGCTCGATGCGCTGCCCCACGCGCGCTACTGCATCAACTGCAAGCTCAAGGAAGAGGCCGACGCCGCCTGACCAGGCGACGCATCGGGAAGACCACGCCGGGCGGGACCTGTTCCCGCCCGGCGTTTCCTCGTGCAGTCGCCGGGACCGGTCAGGGGGCGTGGCCGCGCAGGAGTTCGGGCAGCGCCCGAACGAAGGCGGAGCGGGCCATCACCCGACCCGCCCCTGCGGTGCGGGCCGCCTCGATCGCGTCGGTCCGGACGTGGGACACGAAGGCGACGATCCGGTCCGACGGGACCCCGTGCGTGCCCACCAGCATGCCGATGACCTCGACGGGATCCCAGCCGCGCGCGTCGAGGTCCACGAGGACGAGGTCCGGGCTGGCGGCACGCACCCGGTCGACGAGGGCGTCCGGGCGAGGGCACAGCACCACCTCGGCGCCCACGAGGCGGGCCGTGCCCTGGATGCGCGACGAGAAAAGCAGGTCCCCGGCCAGCGCCAGGATGGCCGGCGCCGGTGTCTGCGGGTTGCTCAAGCGATCCTCCAAGTCAATGATCTTGAAATACTTGGCACATCAGTCAGAGACCGTTCGGCGGTTGACACCCACCCCCGCTGCGCCTAGAATTCGCGCAGTTTTTCACGCCACGGTCACCGACGACATCGCGATGCAGACACGGGCTGTCACGGACAATCGGACCGGATCGGCGGGCCGGCTGCGCACGGCCCTCGAGGCCAGCGGCCAGCGTTTCACGAGCCAGCGCTTCGCTGTCTTCCGGTTCCTGTCCGCCACGACGACGCACCCCACGGCGGATGAGGTCTTCACCGCCGTCCGGGACGTGGTCCCGGGCATCTCGCTCGCCACGGTCTACAAGTCGCTCGAAACCCTCGTCGGGTGCGGGCTCGCCGTCAAGCTGACCTACAGCGATGGATCGGCCCGCTACGACGGCCGCACTGACCCGCACCCGCACGCCCGCTGCACGACCTGCGGCCGGGTCCTGGACGTGCCCGGCCGACTCGACGCCGACGCCCTGCCCGGCCTGGCCCCGATCGACGGGTTCCACGTCGAATCCTACCGCCTCGAGCTCCTGGGACGCTGTTCGACCTGCGTCTGAACACCTCCCCCGCGCCGCGACCAACCCGTCGCGACGCCGCCTCCGACACCCGACCACGTTCCGGCCCGCGAACCGCCCGAACGCCGGCGCCTCCCCGCGGCGCTGCGCCTGCGGGCCGGCCAAGGTGCAACCGGGTCACCGGGCGCCCCCATCCATGAGCGGTCGCGTCAACCGGAAACCGTCTGTCTGACCGTTTCCGTGGTGACACCCGGCACAGGAACGGCCGATATGATCACCAGCGTCATCATAGAAGTGGCCCGATGAACCATTGGCGCTTGACACCAGGGCCGGGGCAGGATAGGCTTGCCCGTCCACGGTGGACAGATGACTGACCTATTGGGACATGGCGAGGGAGCGGATGGCGACGAAGAACCGGGTGAAGAAGGCGGCGTCGGAAGGCAACGGGATGGTGGCGGACCTGGTGCCGGAGCACAAGATCCAGCGGCGCGAGGCGAGGCCGCGTGTCGGGCGCACGACGGGCGCCTCGAAGGCCGACCTGCTGCGCGAGATGCAGCAGGCGAACGTGCAGTTCCTGCGTCTTCAGTTCATCGACATCATGGGTCAGATGAAGAACGTGGAAGTGCCGCGTTCGCAGTTCGAGAAGGCGCTGGAGGGCGACATTCTCTTCGACGGTTCCTCGATTGAAGGGTTCGTGCGGATCGAGGAGTCGGACATGGTTCTGAAGCCGGATTACTCGACGTTCGTGATCCTGCCGTGGGGCGATCTGGAGCATCCGGTGGCGCGGCTGATCTGCGACGTGTACACGTCGGAGGAGAAGCCTTTCGCGGGCGATCCTCGGCGTGTGCTGAAGCAGCAGATGGAGGACGCGGCCGGGCTGGGCTACGAGATGATGGCGGGCGTGGAGGCCGAGTTCTTCCTGTTCATGCGCAAGCCGGACGGCACGCCGACGACGGTGACGCACGATGCGGGCGGTTATTTCGATCTGACGCCGGTGGACCTGGGCGAGGTTGCGCGCCGCGACATCGTGAACGTGTTGCAGATGATGGGCTTCGAGGTCGAGGCCGCGCACCACGAGGTCGCGCCGGGTCAGCACGAGATCGATTTCAAGTACGCGGACGCGCTGACGACGGCGGACGACCTGCTGACATTCCGGTGGGTGGTCCGCAATGTCGCGCTGCAGCACGGTCTGCATGCGACGTTCATGCCGAAGCCGATCTTCGGTCAGAACGGCTCGGGCATGCACACGCATCAGTCGCTGTTCAAGAATGGCGAGAACGCGTTCTGGGACGCGAAGGCGAAGGATGAGCTGTCGCAGGTGATGCGGTGGTACGTGGGCGGGCTGCTGAAGCATGCGCGCGGATTCTGCGCCGTGACGAACCCGCTGGTGAACAGCTTCAAACGGCTGGTGCCGGGCTACGAGGCGCCGGTCAACGTGGCGTGGTCACACCGGAACCGGTCGCCGATGGTGCGCATTCCGGCGCGCCGCGGCAACGGGACGCGGCTGGAGCTGCGCATGCCCGATCCGGCGGCCAACCCGTACCTGGCGCTGGCCGTGCAGCTGGCGGCCGGGATGGACGGGGTGCGCGACCGCATCACGCCGCCGGAGCCGGTGGACAAGAACATCTGGACGCTGAGCGTTCGCGAGCGGCGGCGCTACCGGATCCAGGAACTGCCGCGCGACCTCGGGGAAGCGATCGGCCTGCTCAAGAAGAGCGCACTGGTCCGCAAGGCGCTGGGCGACCACATCTTCGATCATTTCGTGGCCGCCAAGGAACAGGAATGGCAGGACTACATCGCGCAGGTCCACGAGTGGGAGATCGAGCGGTACCTGGCGACGTACTAGCAAACAGGACGGACGTGCTCAGATCGGGAATCTGAGTACGATTTCGGTTCCGCGGGCGGACGCGTGGAAATCCACGCGTCCGCCCAGTTCATCGCGGACCAGTGCCTGGACGATGGAGCGACCGCTGCCGACGACACCCGGCGGGCTGGGCGCGGCGGCCTGGCCGATGCCGTTGTCCGCGATGGACAGGACGAAGGCTCCGTCTTCGACGGCGAACTGGAGACGTATGGTTCCCTCCCGACCTTCCGGAAAGGCGTGACGGAATGCGTTGGTCATGACTTCATTGATGACGAGTGCGAGAGCGAAGCCCTTGCGCTCGTCGAGGGTGATGCCCGGGCCGTCCATCTCGACGTGGATGTGGCGTTCGACGTCCCACGCGTTGCGCAGGCGCTGGGCCAGTTTCTCGGCGAGTTCGCGGACGGACACGCCGCGGTAGTTCTGGCGACGCAGCGCATCGTGCACGAGGAGGAACGAGCGGAGCCGGCTCTCCAGGCTGGCCAGCGCCTCCGCCGACGGCCGGGGTGGCCTGCGGTTCCGCTCCATGCTCAGCAGACCGAGGATGACGGACAGGTTGTTGCGGACGCGGTGATCCAGCTCGCGGAGCAGGAGGGCCCGCTCTTCGGCATCCTGGCGAGCCTGTTCGTAGAGGTGGTAATTCTGGTCGGCAAGCTCGCGGAGCTGCTGGTTGGCGCGCTTGATGGCAATCTCTGCCCTGCGCACGCGTAACCGGGACTGGATGCGTGCGGTCAGTTCGGCAATATGGAACGGTTTCGCGACGTAGTCGTCGGCGCCCGCGACGAAGGTCCGGACGACGTCTTCGGGCGCGGTCCTGGCCGTGACCATGATGACGGGCAGGAGCGGGTCGCGTTCCTTGATGTCGCGACAGACGGACCAGCCATCGCGACCCGGGAGCATGGCGTCGAGCACGACGAGATCGACCTCGGGCAGGAAGGCCAGAGCCTCCTCGCCACGCGCGACCGGGACCACGCGGAAGCCGTGCGCCTCGAGCAGATCGCCGAACATCTGGCGAGCCAGCGGCTCGTCGTCGATCACGAGAACGGTCGCTGCAGTGGTCGCCCGCGGCGCGGCCCGGTCGTCGTCGGGGTACCCGCTCGCGGCCTCACCCGCTTCGCGCGGCGTCGCGCCGGGCATACTTCCCACGGCGGGGGAACGTGCGTTCATGTGCTGCGCACTATTCCCTGTTCAGGAGCGGCGCGGCAAGCAGAATCTTGCGAGCCAGATCGACCATGGGTGTGTTCTTGTCCTGACTGGTCTTCTGGAGGAAGCGATAGGCTTCCCGCTCGTTGAGTCCGCGCGACTCCATGAGCAGGCCCTTGGCCCGCTCGATGATCTTGCGCTCCTCGAGCCGGATCTCGAGCTGGTCGCGGGCGCGTCGCGCATCGAGCCACTCCCCGAAGCGGGCGCGGGCGACCGCGATCGCGGGGGCGAGATCGTCGGGGTCGACGGGCTTGACCAGGTAGTGGAAGATGGGGGCCTTGATGGCCTGGTCGACGGTGCGCGCGTCGGAGTACGCGGACAAGATGATCATGGGGATGGGCCGGTCGCTCGCAATCTCGAGTGCGGCCTCGGGGCCCGTCAGCGTGGGCATGCGGATGTCGAGGAAAGCCAGGTCGGGGTGCGTTTCGCGGGCCAGGTCGACGGCCTCGCGACCGGACGTGGCGGTCGCGACGACCTGGTGGCCGAGCGTCTCGAGCTGGCTGGTCAGCGCGAGGTTGTGGAGGGCCTCGTCATCGGCGATCAGGACGCGCAGCGATTCGGGCATGCGGGACTCCTTCGGCGTTGGTCCGGGGAACCGCTTTCGTGTGGCGGCCGGCGCGGACAAGAAAGCGCCGACCCGAAGTGCGGGCAGGCGCTCGTGACCTCCACCTGTTTCGGGCCAACCTTGGACTGGCGTGCTGTGGAAGATGTTTTCGTGGCACGCCCACGCGCAAGGGCCGATACTATTGGAACGTGAGCACCCCGGACCGTGTCAGACGGGAAGCGGTGGTGCCGGATGAGCGCCCCGGCGGGTCCGGGGTGCCGCGGTCCGGCGCCGGCAGGCAGGCGGACGCGCGGCGCATCCATGAAGCACGGAAGATCCGCGGCGCGCACGCAGGCAGGCCGGCTGGATCCGGCGTGAAGGGGCTCCGGAGCGGATGGAACTGATCCTCGGCACAATCCTGATCCTGGCCTCGCTGAGTGCGGGGCAGGCCGGCGACCCGGCCGACGGCGGACCACGCCCCCGGGCGGCGGTCGGCGCGGCGGAAGCCGCCGCCGTGGCCACGCTCCAGGATGATCTCGACCGCATTCTCCGGACCGCCAACCTCCGCGGTACGGACGCCGCGCTGATCGTGGTCTCACTGGACCGGGGCGACACACTCTTCGCGCACAATCCGGACGCGCTCCTCATTCCGGCCTCGAACGCCAAAGTCTACACGACGTCCGCCGCGCTGTGGTACCTGGGCCCTGCGTTCCGCTTCAACACGTACCTGCTTGCAACGGGCCCGGTCCGGGACGGCGTGCTCGAGGGTGATGTGGTTCTCTACGGGACCGGCGACCCGGCCCTTTCCCAGCGATTCGGTGTGGATCTGCCGGCGGCTTTCGCCGACACGCTGGTGGCCCTGGGCGTGACCGAAATCCGCGGGGACGTGATCGGAGACGCATCCTATTTCGAGGCATCCGGGCCTGGGCGTGGCTGGCAGGTGGCGTACAGCAATGCTCTGTACGCGGCCCCCGCGAGCGCGCTGTCGATCGCGGAGAACATCGCGATCCTGGAGGTCGTGGCCGGCGCGAGCGCCGGCGCCCCTGCGATCGTCCGCGTCACACCCGGCGGCGAGGGCATTGGCGTGGAGAACCGCGTGACGACCGTGGCGAGCGGCCGGTCGAGCGTCCGCGTCAACCGGTCCGGCTACGCCGGGCCGCTGGTCGTCGAGGGCCGGGTCGCGCTGCGCTCGGGCCCGATCCACTGGTCCGTTCCGGTGGCCGATCCGCCGCGCTTCGCGGCCGGCGCCCTGCGCGCCGCGGTCGAGGCACGAGGCATCCGCGTGGCCGGCACCGTCCGGACACACGCGGACGCGAACACGTCACCGGTCTCTCGCCGTTCCCTGTTCGCGCCTGCGCTGGGCGCCGGCAGCGCCACGCGGGTTCTGGCCATCCACACTTCACCCCCGCTGCTCGACATTCTCGAGGTCATCAACAAGCGGTCCAACAACTTCCTTGCGGAGCAGGTTCTGCGCACCGTTGGCCGCGTTGCGCAGGGCGCGGGGTCTGCGGCCGGCGGTGAATTCGCGTTCAGCCATTTCTCGCGCCGCATCGCCGGTGTCGACACGGCGAAAGTCCGGCTGGTCGATGGATCCGGCCTGTCGCCGCTCAACCGCACGAGCGTGCGCGCCATGGCTGAGCTGCTGGCCAGCGTCTCGGCCTCGCCGATCGGAGAGGTGTTCTGGTCGACGCTGCCCCGCACGGGGGCGCCGGGCGGGCTGCGCCGCATGATCGGGACACCCGCGGATGGACGGATCTGGGCGAAGACCGGGACGATCAACCGGGTCTCGGCACTGTCGGGCTACGTGGTGACGGCGAGCGGTGAGCGGCTGGCGTTCAGCATGATCAACAACCGGGCGTCCGCCACACTCGCCGCCAAACGCGCGGAGGACAACGTCGGCATCCGTCTCGCCCGCTTCGACCGGACGGGCGACGGAGACGGGGCCTCGCTACGTTAGAAGCCGGACGCGTTCCTCGCTCACGTTTCGGGCGTCGCTGCCGCGCGACGCTTGCGCACGACATCGAGCCGTTTCCGCAGTTCGAAATCCGACATGGTCCGCAGCGTGCGCTCCGCCGTGGGACGGGTCTGCCAGCGAACCTCGGGCATCGGGTGCGCATCGGCCGCGTCGTCAACGGGGTGAAAGACGAGGACCCACCGTCCATGATGGCGAGGCGTCGCCTCTTCGTGCGCTGTGGCGGTCCAGGCGGTGCCGTCGGCATCGTCGAAATCTCGCATGATCATGCGTCCTTGATCGTTGATGCATCCAGTAGCGCCTCGAGCCCGGCGGGCCCGAGCGCCTCGATTTCCTCCATGGCCTGATCCCAGGCCGCGGCGCGCAGGGCGGCCTCACGAATCGGTGCCTCGTGGCCGACCGGCACGAACAGCGCGACGTGGGCGCCCCAGGACGCCCGACCGGCGACGACGTCCCAGGTCCGGCCCTGCCGATCAGCGAAACGCCACACGTTCGACTCCCGGCCTCACTTGCGCGCGCTGCGCCGCGGCCCCAGCGTTCCGCAACATCCCTCTCCCCGGATGAAGCTCATGCAACAGAACCTGACCGACGAACTGCGCCAGGGACTGGCCGACTTCCTCGCGTTCGTACCGCGCCTCGCCGCAGCCATCGGCATCCTCATGATCGGCTTCGTCCTGGCGAAGATGATCGAGCGCATCGTCAACTTCCTGCTCGTGCGTATCCGCTTCGATCGCTGGATGCGCGAGGGTGGCGTGACCGAAGCGCTCGAACGGGCCGGCACCGAACTCAAGCCGTCCTCCGTGCTGGGCCGGCTCACGTTCTGGGGCATCATGCTGCTCGTCATCATCATCGGAGCGAACGCCCTGGGCATTTCGGCGGTCAGCGTCCTGTTCGGTGAGCTGCTGGCTTACGTCCCCAACGTGATCGCGGCGGTCATCGTGCTGATCCTGGGCATTCTGCTGGGCGAGTTCATCAAGGATCTGGTGCTGGCGTCTGCCGGCAGCCTGGGCGGTGTTGTGACGCTCGCGCGGGCTGCAAAGGCCGCCGTCATCCTGCTCGCCACATTCATGGCTCTGGAGCAGCTGGACATCGCCCAGGATATCGTCCTCGTCTTCTTCATCGCCGTGGTCGGCGCTGCCGCGCTGGCCGCGGCCATCGCCTTCGGTGTGGGCGGACGCGCCATCGCCGAAGACATCATCCGCAACTGGTACGCCCGGTCGCAGGGCCGGATCGCCTCGCCGTCGACCGGCGAGCCGGCCCCGTCGGACACGGCACCGCCGTCGGACGGCGGCGGCGCGGGCGGGTGACCGGCGCCCGACGCGATCGTCTACATGCCCATGATGTTGTAACCCGCATCCACGTGCAGCACCTCACCCGTGATGCCTGCGCCGTGGTCGCTGCACAGGAAGGCGGCGCTGTGGGCCACGTCCTCCTGGCTGATGCTGCGGCGGAGCGGTGCGCGTTCCTCCACCAGACCCAGCATGCCCTTGAACCCCCTGATCCCGGCGGCGGCGAGCGTCTTGATCGGCCCGGCACTGATCGCGTTCACGCGGATCCCCTGGGGCCCGAGATCGGACGCGAGGTAGCGCACGCTGGCCTCCAGCGCGGCCTTGGCCACGCCCATCACGTTGTAGTTGGGCACGACCTTTTCCGCGCCGAAGTAGGACAGCGTGACGATGGACCCGCTGCGGGCGGCGAGCAGCGGCGCGGCGTGGCGGGCGAGCAGGACGAGCGAATAGCAGCTCACGTCCAGGGCGGTACGGAACCCCGCGCGCGACGTGTCCACGAAGCGCCCTTCGAGGTCCTCCCGGTTGGCAAAGGCCACCGAGTGGATGAGCACGTCGACGCCGTCCCACAGATCCGCCACGGCACCGAAGAAGGATTCGACCTGTGCGTCATCGGTCACGTCGCACGGCAGGATGAGGCGGGCGTCGATGCTCTCCGCGAGCGGCCGGACGCGCTTCTCCAGGACCTCTCCGGCGTAGCTGAAGGCCATCTCGGTGCAACCGCGCTCGTGCATCGCTCTGGCAATGGCCCATGCGATGCTGCGCTCGTTGGCGACACCGAAAACGAGGACCCGCTTGCCTGCGAACGGTCCGGCATCCATGAACGTTTCTTCTCTTCCCGCGGTCGGCGCCGCGCTCACTGGAACATGTCGAACGCGCTGTCCAGATCCTGCTTGGAGTACACGCGGAAGGCGATGAGCGTGTAGGTCCGCTCGATGCCGTCGACGCGGGCGAGCTGCTCCGCGACCACGCTCGCGATCTGCTCCCACTCGGGCACGCGCACGATCGCGACGAGATCCCAGTCTCCGGACACGGAGTAGACCTCCGCCACGCCATCGATGTCGGCGACCTTGCGCGCCGCCGACGGGATCTGCTCGCGATCGGCCCGGATCAGGACCACGGCCGCCACCATGGCATGCCTCCTCGGGGCGCAGGTTCGTGGGCCGGCCACATGGCCACGGTCGCGACCGGCCGCCGCTGCGATCGGGCTCACCCGCGCGGCGGACGAGCGAAGCTATCGCTGCCCGCGGAGCAGCCGCAACCCGGAAAGCGCAACGGCGGCGCCCGTTGCCGGGGGCTTGCAGCAGCCCGGGCGGTTCCGGACATTGCCGGCCCACATGACCACACCGCAGGATGGCACGAACGAGGACGGGGTCCCGGTCTACGCGCACGCCGCGATGCTCGTGCTGGTGAGCATCTGGGCCGTCAACTTCTCGGTCGCCAAACTCGCCCTGCAGTGGATCCCGCCGCTCGCTTTCAACGCGCTGCGCTTCCCGCTCGCCGCCGCCGTCGTCCTCGTCGCACTGCGCGGTCGTGCCCGGGTCCTGCTCCCGGAACCGGGCGATCGGCTGCGCATTCTCGGGCTCGGCATCCTGGGCAACGTGGTCTACCAGCTGTGCTTCATCTTCGGGCTGGCGAATACGCGAGCCGGCATCGCGAGCGTGCTGCTGGCCGGCACGCCGATCATGACCGCGCTGCTGTCCGCTGCGGCCGGCCACGAGCGCGTCGCGCTGCGAGCCTGGCTCGGGGTCGGCATCGCTGCGGCCGGCATCCTGCTCGTCGTTTCCGGATCCGCGTCCGGACCGCCGGGCGAGAGCCCGCTGCTGGGCAGCCTGCTCCTGCTCGGTGCGACGGTGACGTGGGCGGTCTACAGCGTGGGCGGGCGGAACCTGATCCGGAAGTACGGCGCGATCCCGGTCACGGCGTGGACGCTCACGATCGGCACCGGCTTCATCGTGCTCATCGGACTGCCGGACGTCCTGGCGCTCGATCTCGGCAGCCTTCCTCTGCCGGCCTGGTTCGCGGTGGCATACGCGGGTGCCATGAGCATCGGCGTCGCGTACACGTTGTGGTCCTACGGCGTACGACAACTGGGCAACACGCGGACCGGCGTCTACTCGAACCTCGTGCCCGTGCTCGCGCTGGCGGTCGCATGGGTGTGGCTGGGTGAGCAACCGTCGGGGCAGCAGATCCTCGGAGCCGGGATCATCATCGGCGGGATCTCTCTGACGCAGGCAGCGGCACGCGTGCGCATCCCGCTGCTCGGTCGCGCCGCGCCGCCGTAAGCGCGCGTCAGCGGACGCGCAGCACGGTCAGTTGTACGGTCGATCCGGCGGGGAAGGCGGCGCCGCGCAGGCCGGTGAGCGCGAGATGCAGCCGTGGTGGCGCCGTCGCGGGCGCCACGAGGCGCACATAGGACACGCCTGCGGACGACACGAGGCCGGTCCAGCGGAAATCACCGAACGGCATCACGACGGGCTGGAGCGGGTAGCCGCCGCCGATGCCCGTGAGGATCGCTCGCACGTTGAGATTCGAGAACCGGAAACGCGGATCGATCGTCGTGCCGGACAGCTCGGGCGCGTCATCGGCCCACGAGGCAACCGCGAACTCGCCCAGTACCGTCGACCACGGACGGCCCGTCGCTGCGACGATGTTCGTCGCGCCCCGGCCCGTCATCCCCGTGATGTTGCCGAGCAGATCGTTGCCGCCGTAATGGCCCATCAGGTACTTCGTGAACAGCCACGCGGCGCCACGCAGCTCGAGGGAACCCGGCGAGTCCTCGGAGACGAGCGCCGTCTCCGTGGTCCTGGCCAGGAACAGCTGCATGCGCACGTGATTGGGCCGCTGGAACTCGTTCGCGGTGACAGCGTCGCCGCGAACACGGAACACTTCTCCCACGACATCTTCGGCGGCGTGCGCCAGCCCCTCCGCCAGCCAGAGCACATCCAGCGAGCCGCCCCGACGGCTGAAGTGGATCATGTGCTGGAATTCGTGCGCGAGCACGCCGGGGACGGTGCGCAACACCGTGTCCTTGCTGCGCGCGCCCGAGAACTGGCCCGTTGGATCGGGCACCATGCTGTAGAAGATCTCGCCGCTGTTCGTGTCCTTGCAGCGCGTGGCCGCGACGAGGTCACAGCCGTAGAAGTAGCCCGCAATGAACCCGCTGGCGTTGCGGTCGGTCAGTTCGTTGACGGCCGGCGTGAACACGATGATGACGACGCCATTCGCATCCATGTCGGACGGCGTGCCGAAGATCCCGACCTCGGTTGCGTAGATCGGATCGTCGAAGAGCTGGCCGAACCGGGTGAGATCCGCGTCTGTGAACGCACCGGCGGGTGTCTGCGTGTCGATGTAGAGCGCGGCGCGGCTGGAAACGACGCGGGCCTCGGCGGTGATCTTCTTGGACTTGAGGTCCCGCGTGAGCACGTTGAAGGAACGGCGATCGCCGACCGTCGGAGGCGTGATCGCGGTCGCGCCTGCCTGCGCGCTGCCCGTCATACCCGCCGCTTCGCCGGGGCCGAACGCACGCTCCGCCGCACGCAGGCGCCACTCCCATTCCGACGAGACGGTGCTGGACGGCCCGACCGGCCGGGATTCCAGCGCGGCGGGCGCTCCGCCCGCGGCGATGGCCTGCAGTTCGAGTCGCGAGGGGTAGCCGACGCGCTGCGCGACGTCCTGCGCCAGCACGAGATACTCCGCGCGTGACGGCACGCCATCCAAGGCGATGCAGTCGAAGTCGGCTGCGTTGCTGAACGTCCGGGCCTGACCCACACCCAGCGTGAGCACGGGTGGCGCACCCGCGATCGTGCGCACGCTCAGCGCTCCGCTCACGACCGCGCCCAGCGCGACCGTGAGCTGCACGTCGCGGGTCAGGGCACAACGGGGCACTTCGACGTCGAGGCGCGTGGCCGATGCGGCTGTGACCCTGCCGCGCAGGCCGCCGAACAGGACGGTGTGATCGCCGGGCTGATCGCTGAAGTTGCTGCCGGTAATCACGACTGTGGAACCCGCCGTGGCCGACTGAGGCGCAACGCTCTGCAGCGTCGGCTGGAGCACGACGCGCGCCCGGAACAGCGCCGGGCCCGAGACCATGCCGGTCGCGTTCGCCTCGACCTGAACCTCGCCCGTCGCACTGCCCAGCCGCAGCCTGGCCGAGGCCATGCCCGCCCCATCGGTCGCGGGCCCGGCCGGCGTCACGGCTGCGCCGGCGCCCGTGACCACGCGCCACGTCACGCTGACATCCTTGACGGGTGAACCGGACGTGGCGTCCACGACCTGGGCCGTGAGGGACAACTCGAGCGTGGCCTGCGCCAGGCCGAACTGGCCATCCCCATCGACCGCAGCGATGCGGACCTGGCGTGTGGCGGGACCCGTGCCGTCCTTGCTGCAGGCCGCAAGCGGCACGCAGACCAGGAGGAGGGTCAGGAGGGCGAGGGTCGTTCGGAACCGCAGCTCGTGCGCCGTGTGCCCCGGAGCGGTCACGGAAGGCCCGTGGACGAGCTGGGAGAGCGCCGATGTGTCGTGCCCCGGCTTCAGATGCAACTCCGCGCTTCGGCCCGGCATCGCAGCATTCACGGTGCCTCACCGGCCGGAGACGGCCTGTCGATCCGCCACCGCGCCGAGACAGTGTCAGGTGAACGAAACATTGTACCCGCAGCGTGGGGTATCGTCAACCGCGCCGACGGGAACGGGCGGGCGGTTGCTTGCCCTCGCTCTCGGCGGTCGCCTAGCTTGCCGCGCGCGCCATCCCGCCGTACGCGGGGCGACGGCGTTCATCAACGAGTTTCGACCGGGGAACCGATGCACGTGACCATGAGCCGAACGGTGTTCGCGGCAATACTGACGATGCTGCTCCTGCCCGCGGCACGAACCACGGCCCAGCAGATTACGTCGCCCTACCGCTTTCTCGAAACGCGCCAGGCTGCGAGCGGCTACGCCGGTTACCTGTCGGCGGGCGCCGGCTCTCTCGACCTGGGCCCGCGCGGTGCCGCTCTGCTGGGCGGCCGCTACGATCTGGTCCTGAGCGGGCCCTTCGCACTCGAGGCCGACATCAGCTACTTCTCCAGCATGCGCGCCGTCATCGACACCGTGGCGAACGACACGACGCGCATCGCCAGAGGCGATGCCGACTTCACGATCGCGATGGCGGCGGCGGCCCTGCGCTTCAACCTGACGGGCGCGCGCACGTACCGGCGACTGCTGCCGTACGTCGTGTTCGGACTGGGTGTGGCCATCGATCTGTCGTCCGAGAGTGAGCTGGAGAGCGAACTGCCGAGCGACATGCGCTTCGATTTCGGAACCAGTTTCGCCGGTACGTTCGGTGGCGGGATCGAGTGGCTCACGGGACCGGGTCTGGGTTTCCGTCTGGACGCACGCAACCTGCTCTGGAAGCTGCAGACACCGCGGCCCTTCCTGAAGGGTGAGCAGGCCCTGCGACTACCCAGCGATGAGTGGACCCAGAACTGGGCTCTCTCCGCCGGGCTCGTCTATCACTTCTGAGAACCTGCCGGCCGGCCCGCGTCACCCTATATTGCCGGTATGACGTCGGGTGACGTGCGGGTCGACGAGACGCCCTGGATCCTCGAGGTGAACGGGCGGTCATTCGCGCGCGGGACGTACACGCGGGACCGTCCGGAGGCCCTGGGCGTCGGACGCCTTCTGGGCACGGGAGCGATCCGTGCGCCGGCCGAGCTGCACGAGATCCACGTCACGGACATCGCGCCGGGCTGCACCCTGATCCGCGCCCGGATCGATGCGGATCGGGCATGGCTGCTGGAGCAGGAGCAACGGCACCGCGCCGAATTCGGCTGCGGCCTGCTGCACGGGATCACGTGTGACGTGTCCGCACTGCGCCGGGATCGCCTGCTCGCGGTACCACCGCTGGATCGCTTCCCCGCCATGCTGCGCGCGCTCTTCGCCGTGACGGCGGAACGACATCCCGGCGGCGGTATGCACGCCGCTGCGCTGACGGACGGCGAGCAGCTGCTCGTACAGGCGGAGGACGTGGGCCGGCACAATGCTGTCGACAAGGCTCTCGGTGCAGGCTTCCTGCGTGGACTCGATCTGGCCCGTGTCGGTCTGATCATCAGCTCGCGTGTATCCGGCCAGATCGCGGCCTCGGCGGCCCGCGCCGGCGTCGCCTGGCTGGCCAGCCGGTCCATTGCGACTTCCCTGGCCATGGCGAACGCGCGGGCGGGCGCGCTGCCCATCGTCGAGCGGGCGGCCCATGCGCAGGCGCACGTCGAAGCCATGCACGGCGAAGGCGGTCGATGAGTGAAGCGAAGCCGATCGGGATGATCATGGCCGGCGGCCGGAGCTCCCGTTTCGGGAGCCCCAAGGCACTCGCGCGCGTGGGCGGGCGGCGCGTCGTCGATCGCGTGGCCGATGCGCTCGGCCCGGTGACATCGCGCGTCTGTGCGATCGTCAACGACACGGATCTGGCCGCCGCGATCGGACTGCCCCACCGCGCCGACGTGCACGCGGGTGCCGGTGCGATCGCCGGACTGCACGCAGCGCTGCGCTGGGCGGACGAGGAGGGCCACCACGCCATTCTGGCCGTGGCCTGTGATCTGCCCTTCCTCACGACGGAGTTGTTCGAGGCGCTGTGCGACGGCGCCAGCCGGAAGCCTTTCGATGCCGTGGTCCCGGAGAGCGAGGGCCCGCGCGGCATGGAGCCGCTGTGCGCGTGGTACAGCACACGCTGCCTGGCGCCGGTCGAGGCGGCGATCGCGCGCTCGGACCACCGGCTGATCGGCTTTCACCGCGACATCCGCGTCCTGCGCCTGCCCCTCGATGTGGTGCGCGGGTTCGGCGATCCGGCCACGCTCTTCGCCAACCTGAACACGCCTGCGGATCGAGCGCGCGCCGACCAGCATCTGAAGGAAGCGGGCGCATGAGGGACGGCGACGCGCGCGCCGCGGACTGGCTGAGCGTGGCCGAGGCCACCGCGCGGATCCTGGACCATGTCAGCGTCCTCGAACGCGAGGACATCGAGCTGGGAGAGGCGCCCGGCCGGACGCTGGCCCGCGATGTGATCGCGCCGCGCGATCTGCCGCCCTGGGACAACAGCGCGATGGACGGCTACGCGGTACGGAGCCCGGACGTGCGCGGCGCGAGCGCCGATACGCCCCGCGTCCTCAAGCTCACGGAGACCGTGTCGGCCGGCGCGTTTCCCACACGCACCGTCGGCCCCGGTGAGGCCATACGCATCATGACGGGCGCGCCGGTGCCCGAGGGCGCCGATGGCGTTGTCCGAATCGAGCACACACGTGCGCTGGATGCGCGGCGCATCGCCGTGCAAAGCGATACGGACGCGGGGCGGAACATCCGTTTGCGCGGCGAAGACATGCGCCGGGGCGAGGTGGTCGTGGCCGCGGGCACCCTGCTGCGGGCGGCAGAGATCGGAGTCCTGGCCGCGGTAGGCCAGGCGAGCGTACCGGTCGTGCGGCGTCCCATCGTCGCGCTGCTGGCGACCGGTGATGAACTCGTCGATCTCGATGGTTTCGCAGACGTGCTGGCGGGCAAGCGGATCGTCAATTCGAACTCGTGGGCGCTGGCAGCGTCGACGCGAAGCGCCGGTGGCACCACCCGCGACCTGGGGATCGCCCGCGATGACGTCGGCGACATCCGCCGGCTTCTGCAGCCGGCGCGTGACGCCGATGCGCTCGTGACGACGGCAGGCGCCAGTGTGGGCGATCACGACGTCGTGAAGGACGCACTCGAGGGCATGGGCGCGCGCACGCTGTTCTGGCGGGTGCGCATCCGCCCGGGCAGTCCGTTCTCGTTCGGTCTGCTCGAGCGGGTGGGGCGGCCGGCGCTCCCCATCTTCGGCCTGCCCGGCAATCCGGTCTCGGCGATCGTCACGTTCGAGATCCTGGTCAAGCCGGCGTTGCGTCGCATGCTGGGCCGTCGCAACGTCCACCCGGGCACGATTCCGGTTCGAGTGGGCGAGCGGATCGAATCGAAGGGAGGCCTCGTGCGCTTTCTGCGTGTGCAACTGCGACGCGAAGCGGATGGCATGTGGTGGGTCGTGCCGACCGGGGAGCAGGGCTCCGGCATCCTGACCTCGGTCGTGCGGGCTGATGCGCTGCTCGTCGTGCCGATGGATGTAGACAGCGTCGAGGTCGGGTCGCAGTTGCGTGCGGTGCCGTTGTGGGACGGAGACCCTGCTCAGGCGGAGCCGGGATTCTGAGGGACAACCCGTGGATCGAGGAGCCATGATGGCGGAAGGTCGTTCGTTCGTGCCCGCACGGTTTCAGCCCGGGCTGCCGGAGCAGCAGCTGATCCTGCGCGAGGCGCCGGACCCCGAGGCCCTCGAAATGGATGTCGTATTCGTCGGCGCGGGCCCGGCCGGTCTGGCAGGCGCGATCGAACTGGCCCGGCTGGTCCGCAAGGACAACGAAGCGGGCGGTTCTCTGGGGGATGTACAGATCGCCGTGCTCGAGAAGGCGGCCGGTCTGGGCGAGCACAACCTCTCCGGTGCGGTCATCCGCCCCGGCCCGTTCCGCGAACTGTTCCCCGATGTCCCGGAGAATGAACTGCCGTTCCGCGCTCCGGTCGACGCCGAACGCGTCTACCTGTTGAGCGAATCGGCGTCCTACCGCATTCCGACACCGCCGACCATGCAGAACCACGGCAACCGCATCGCCTCCATCTGCGAGGTGGTCCGCTGGATGGGCGAACGGGCCGAGGCCGCAGGCATCAACATCTTCCCCGGCTATCCGGCCGCGAGCCTGCTCGCGCGTGACAACGCGGTCATCGGCGTGCGCACGACGCCCTCCGGTCTGGACCGCAGCGGACAGCCGGGCAGCGGCTTCGCCCCGCCGACGGACATCGTGGCACGCGTCACGGCCCTGGCCGAGGGATCCCGTGGCGCGCTCGCGCAGGCCTGGCTCGAATGGCAGGGGATCAAGGCGCCGAACCCGCAGATCTACGCGCTCGGCGTCAAGGAGATCTGGGAAACGCAGACGCCCCTCGACGCGGTCATCCACACGCTCGGCTGGCCGCTGGCCTCGGACGTGTTCGGCGGCAGCTTCGTCTACCCGCTCGAGCCCAATGTCCTGGCGCTGGGACTCGTCGTTGGACTCGATTACCCGTCGTCGGATGTCGACGTCCACGAGCTGCTCCAGCGACTGAAGCAGCACCCGCTGCTGCGCCGCTATCTCACAGGCGGTGAGATGGTCGAGTGGGGCGCAAAGACCATCCCGGAGGGCGGTTTCCATTCGATCCCCTCACGCCGGCACGGCGATGGCGTCGTTCTGCTGGGTGACAGCGCCGGGTTCGTCGACGTGGCCTCACTGAAGGGCATCCACTACGCCGTGCAGAGCGGGCTCTTCGCGGCGCGGGCAATCTTCCAGGCGCTCCGCAAGGACGACACCTCGGCTGCGACCCTGCAGGCCTACGACCGGCTCGTCGATGAGAGCGATATCCGCACGGACCTGTATCGGCGACGCAACATGCGGCTGGCTTTCAAGGACGGGTTCATTCGCGGCGGCGTGCGCTCGATGCTGATGACCCTGAGCAAGGGCGTGTTCCCCGGCCGCCGCATCGCGGTGGAACCCGATGCGTCCGTCGCGCGCACGCCAGTCTCCACCGAGGCTTTCACGCCGGACAACACGCTGACGTTCGGCAAGGTGGATGCCGTCTTCAAGTCGGGGAACCGCACGCGCGACGATGTGCCCAGCCACCTCATCGCGGCCGAGGACATCCCGGCCGACGTCGCGCGATTCTACACGCGCATGTGCCCCGCGGGCGTCTACGAGATGGAGGGCGATCGCCTCGTGGTCAACGCACCCAACTGCGTGGACTGCAAGGCGACCGATGTCCTCGGCCCGCGCTGGACGCCGCGCGAGGGTGGCACGGGCCCGGCCTACCGTCGCATGTAGCAGCGCGCCCGGCGGGACCGCCCCGCGCGCGTCTCGGCAATGGTTCAGAAGGCGTCAACGGTGCGGTAGGCGTCGATGACCGCCCGTTCACCTTCGATGCCCGGTCGCGCGTTGCCGTGCTCCATCCCGACGATGCCCTGCCAGCCGCGGCCGTGCAGGTGGCGGAAGACGTTGAGGTAGTTGATTTCGCCGGTGGTGGGCTCTCTGCGGCCGGGATGGTCCCCCACCTGCACATAAGCGATCTCGCTCCACGCCGCGTCGAAGTTGGGGATGATATTGCCTTCCGTGATCTGCTGGTGGTACACGTCGAAGAGGATCTTGCAGGCCGGGCTGTTCACCGCCCTGCAGATCATGTGGGCCTGCGGGATCCGTTGCAGGAACTGACCCGGATGGTCGCGCAGCGTGTTGAGCGGCTCCAGCACCATGACCAGACCATGCGGCTCGAGGATCGCCGCGGCTTCGCGCAGCGCATCGATGACGTTGGCCGTCTGGTAGCTCATCTCGAGCCGGCGGTCCACCATGCCGGGGACGACTGTCATCCAGCGCGCGTTCACGCGCCGCGCAACGTCGACGGACTCGCGGATCTCGGCGAGAAAGCGCGCCCGCTTCTCCGGGTTGCCATCCGTGAGATTGGGCTCGTTCCAGCCGATCGTGTGCGCGACGAATACGCCCATGCGCATACCGAGCCGCTGCATCTCGGCTGCGATGCGTTCCTGGTCCGCGACCGGCCGGCCCTTCATGCCGTTGTCCTCGAGGGAACGGAAGCCCTGGGCCGCCATGAACTGCAGCTGAGCCACGAGATCCTCACCCGCGTGGTTGCGGAACATGCCGAAATGGGGTGCGTAGTCGAGTCGGAACGGTGTCGCCCGGGCCGGGCGGGGCGATGGCTGCTCCAGCGCGGCGAGTCGTTCCGTGTTCGTGACGGTCGCGGCCACAGCGCCGGCCGTGGCCCCGACGAAGGCCCGCCTGTCGATGTTCATCCGATTTCCCTTCCCCGCCATGGCCGGCTCGCGCGCCGCCCTATCGGGTGGGCCCGCCCGCGGCCTCGCGTGCATGCGTGAACGCCGTGCGCGACAGCCGCGTCACACCGGGCGTCGCGACCGGCGGCATGGCCAGCGTCCCGAAGGCCGGGGCGCCCGGAGTGAGATCGAGGTCGGACGCCATGATCTCGTCCCACGTGATGACCTGACCCGTGTACGCCGCTTCACGCGCCAGAATCGCGGTGAGCGTACTCTCCGCGACCTGGCGCCCTTCGTTCAACGGTTTGCCGGCCCTGATGCTGGCGACGAGATCGGTGTGCTCCTGGACGTAAGGATTCACGGGTTCCGCCGGTTCGGGATAGCGCCAGGCGGTGCCGCCGCGGATCCACGACTGCGCATCCGACGTGCCTTTCGAGCCCATGAAGTGTTCGCCGACGAAACGTGCGGTGCCGTCCTGCTGTCTGCACATGCTCAGGATGCGCGCGCCGTTCGCGTACTCGAGCTCGACCGCGAAGTGATCGAAGATGTGGCCGAAGGACGGATCGACGCGTACCTGCCGGCCACCCGTGCCGCTGGCCCGCACGGGTGTGCCGCCCAGCACCCAGTTCGCCACGTCCAGGTTGTGGATGTGCTGTTCCACGATGTGGTCGCCGGACAGCCAGGTGAAATACAGCCAGTTGCGGATCTGCCACTCGGCATCGGACACGCCGGACGCCCGTTCGACGTGCCACAGGCCGCCCTGATTCCATGTGACCTGCCCGGCAATGATCTCACCGATCGCGCCGCCGTGGATCCGGCGGATCGTCTCCAGATACTTCGGGTCGTGACGTCGCTGCGTGCCGGCGACGATGGCCAGGCCTTTGCTTTCCGCGAGCGCCACGGTTTCCAGCACGTTGCGCACACCGGCGGGGTCGACGGCGACGGGCTTCTCGGTGAACACATGCCGGCCGGCCTCGACCGCCGCGCGCAGATGTGCGGGCCGGAACCCGGGCGGAGTGGCGAGGATCACCAGGTCGACTTCGCTCTCCACGACGCGCTTGTACGCATCGAAGCCGCTGAACACGTGCGCATCGTCCACGCGGAAGCGATCGCCGAGGCGTTCGGCGAGCGTGCGCCGTGACGACGCGATGCGCTCCGGGAACAGGTCGCCCATGGCGACGATGTGCACGCCATCCGAACCGGTGGCCGCATCATGCGCCGCACCCGTGCCGCGGCCCCCGCAGCCGATCACGCCCACGCGGATCGTGTCGCTGCCGGCAGCCCAGGCGCGGACCGGCGTGCCTCCCAGGGCGGCCAGACCCAGGCCACCGGCTGCCGAAGTGCGCAGGAAATCGCGGCGGGTCAGGCCGTTGGTATCGCTCGCATCGTGCATCGTCTTTTCCTCCCGCATGGTCGGTCGGGTTCCTGTCATCGCTCGCGCACGAGCCGGAGCCCGACGAAAGGCGCATCAGACAACCACCACTCGCTCTTGGGCAGCTGCGGATCACTCGCGTTCCAGGCCGCGGTCTGCCGGCGACGCGCGCCGCAGTGCGCCGCATCGTCCGCGTCGTTGAAGGCACCGCCCATGACGACGGGCTCATCGCCTGCGACGTCGACCCACTCGCCGGCGTTGCCGCGCATATCGTGCAATCCGAGCGCATCGGCGGCGCTCGTCCCGACGCGGTGGGTACGCCCGGCGGCAGTCTCCGCTGTCCAGGCGTGCGGGGCATCA